>CAZUBX010000008.1:0-63921 GCA_964619035.1 uncultured Syntrophaceae bacterium
CGTGCCCGTCGAGGTCCAGTTGCAGAAATACTATGACGACTGGGGCACCGAAAAGACTTACAACCACATGTCGGCACATTGGGCGTGGGCCTTCGATACGCCGTTTACCTGGTTCAAACAGATCGCCTCGCACCTCGGCGGAGTCCGTCAGGGCATGTGCGTCTCATGGCCCGGCCACATCAAGGATGTCGGCGGCGTTCGCAACCAGTTCATGCATGTCATTGACGTTGTCCCCACGATTCTCGAAGCCGCCGGCATCCGCGCGCCCGAGAATGTGGACGGCATCAAGCAGGCGCCGATTGAGGGCACGAGTTTCGCCTACACCTTCGATGCGAAGAACGCCAACAAACCTTCCAAGCATAAGACGCAGTACTTCGAGATGTTTGGCGACCACTCCATTTATCACGAAGGCTGGCTGCTCAGCACCAAGGTCATCCGCCCGCCGTGGGAGGCCTTCGGCGCGGCCAATCCGGACCCCGTCAACAACGTCACCTGGGAACTCTATGACCTGAACAAGGACTACTCCCAGTCCGAGGACCTCGCGGCCAAGTATCCGAAAAAGGTGAAGGAGATGAAGGAACTGTACATGAAGGAGGCCCGCAAGTATGACGTGCTCCCGATGGACGCCTCGGTGGCGGCCCGCATCGTTGCACCGCGACCCAACATCACCGCCGGTCGCACCGAGTTCGTGTACACAAAACCCATGACCGGCCTGCCGCAGGGCGATTCCCCGTCCATCCTCAACAGTTCCTACACCATCACGGCAGACATCGAAGTCCCACAGGGCGGCGCCGAAGGCATGATCCTGACTTCAGGCGGACGATTTGCCGGCTACGGCTTTTACCTGCTAAAGGGCAAGCCGGTGTTCCTCTGGAACCTGATTGACCTGAAACGCATCAAATGGGAAGGCCCGGACGCGATCACACCCGGCAAACACACCGTTGAGTTTGACTTCAAGTATGACGGCCTGGGCGTGGGCACGCTGGCCTTCAACAACATGAGCGGCCTCGGTCGGCCCGGCACCGGCACGCTCAAGGTGGACGGCAAGGCTGTCCAAACCATCACCATGCCGCACACGCTGCCGATGATCCTGCAGTGGGACGAGAGCTTCGACATCGGCTCCGATACGCTCACCGGGGTCAACGACGAGGATTACAAGCCGCCGTTCACCCTCACCGCCAAGCTCAACAAGCTGACGATCAAGGTGGACCGTCCGAAGCTGTCGCCCGAGGACATCAAAAAGCTCGAAGAAGGCATGCAGAAAGCTGCCGACGCGAAGTGAGCTGTTCTTGAACGATTTGTTTTATCGGGAAGGAAGGGGCCCAAGGCCCTTTTCTTCCCGACGCATCCTGTTTACCCCCTCCTTTGAAAAAGGAGGGTAGGGGAGGATTTTAAGAAGACGATTCCATAATGGGATCGTCGGGATGCGAAAGGGTTCTCACGGAAATGGTTTGTTTCTGTGACATTGAAAGGAGTCCATGTATGAAAAGAAAGACAGTCCTGGCGGCATTTTTGGTTTTACTTTCAATCCTTACGGCCGCGCCGGCCACGGCGCAGTCCAAGGGGGAGGCCGAAAACACCGAGGCGCTGCAGAGGGCGTCGCAGAACCCCGTGGCCGACCTGATCAGCATCCCCCTGCAGAACAACTTCAACTTCGGCGTCGGCCCGCAGGACAAGATGCAGTACGTGGCCAACATTCAGCCCGTCGTCCCCTTCCACGCGACGGAGAGCTGGAACGTCATCACCCGCACGATCGTCCCCTTCGTCTACCAGCCGGAGCTCGCCCCCGGCGTCGGCGACGTCTTCGGCCTGGGAGACATCCAGTTCACTGCCTTCCTTTCTCCTGCGAAGCCCGGCGAGTTCATCTGGGGCGTGGGACCGATTCTTCTGATGCCCTCGGGAACGGACGACTCAATCAGCCAGGGCAAATGGGCGGCGGGCCCGTCGGCGGTTGTCCTGAAAATGGAAGGGCACTGGGTCTACGGGGCTCTGGCAAACTACGTCTCGTCCTTCGCCGGCCAGAGTGACCGGGGGGCCGTCAGCCAGTGGCTGATACAGCCCTTTGTCAATTACAACATGGCCGACGGGTGGTACCTCGTGTCAGCCCCGATCATCACGGCGAACATGATGGCCGACAGCAGCGACCGCTGGACGGTGCCCATCGGCGGCGGCGCGGGCAGGATCATCCGGATCGACAAACTGCCCGTGAATTTCTCACTGCAGGGATTCTACAACGTGGCGACACCGGATGCCGGATCCGACTGGAGCATTCGGTTCGCGATCCAGTTGCTGCTGCCCGCATCGCTTCTCTAGCCGTGCGAACACGAAAGGACATTGAAGGGCTTCGGCCCTGTGAGAACAGGGAGAGTATCCACAAGAACAGGAAGGAGGATTGACGATGAAGCGATCGACGCTATTCAGGATCATGGCTATTGCAATTTTGGCAACCGTGCTTGCAGGCGGGTCGGCCCATGCCGGCGGTATCATGCTCTACGAGTTTGGGACGAACGACGTGGGACTGGCCGCTGCAGGCTATGCCGCCCGTGCGCAGGACGCCTCGACGGTTTTCACGAACCCGGCGGGAATGAGCCGCCTGGAAAAGTCCCAGGTGATGGGCGGCGTGCAGGCCCTTTACGCGAACCTGGAATTCAGCCCCAATTCGAGCACGACCGTTTCAGGCAGCGACGGCGGTAATGCCGTGGGATTTCTTCCCGGCGGGAGTCTCTTCGTCGTTCAGAAACTCAATCAGGACTGGAGCGTGGGTTTCGGGGTGCTTTCCTACTTCGGCCTGAGCACGAAGTACGACGACAACTGGGTGGGACGCTACTATATCCAGGACGGAACCCTGATCGGGTTGACACTCACGCCGGCCGTGAGCTACCGGGTGAACAACTGGCTTTCGGTCGGTGCGGGCCTCAACATGATGTACGGGTATCTCGACAGCCAGATCGCGATCAATAACGTCGGAGAGGCGCGGCCTGACGGGCAGCTCAAGTACGACGACAACCGGTGGGGCTACGGTGCAAACCTCGGCATCCTCGTCGAGCCGATGCCCGGGACGCGCTTCGGGCTCACCTACCTTTCGGAGGTCAAACTCGATTTCAGCGCAGTACCACAATTCAGCGGCCTCGGCCCCGTCCTGGAGGCGTTGTTGAGAAGCCGGGGGCTTACCACGAACAACCTGGACCTGAGCATGACGGTGCCCCAGATGGTCATGTTCAGCGCCTACCACGAGCTGAACCCACAGTGGGCCATCATGGGCAACATCGGCTGGCAGAACTGGTCCCGGTTCGGCCAGGTCGATGTGGGCATCAACTCGAGCAACCCCACAAGCCTGACGACGACCAGCGACTACAACGACACGTGGCACGTGGCCCTGGGGGCCCAGTACCGGCCGGCAAGAGAGACCCCCTGGACGTTTTCCTGCGGCATCGCCTATGACAGCTCCGCCGTAGACGACGACAAGCGCACCGTCACTGTTCCCATGGGGGAGGCCTGGCGTTTCGCCCTGGGCGCGCAGTATGCCTTCAACCCGAACCTCACGCTGGGGGCGGCCTACGAGTTCATCTGGGGCGGCGACATGTCCGTCAACCAGCAGCGCGGGCCGCTGGCCGGCCGTGTGGCAGGCGACTACAGCAACACGAGCTTCAATTTCTTTGCACTGAATCTGACCTGGAAATACTAGCCAACGGATGTCTGCGGCCAGTGACGTACGAGGCCGTGGGGGCTTCCGGCGGTAGCGGTAAAGGAAATGAAATCGATCCGCTTGCTGTTGTGCCGGCGGCTCGCTTTACGGAGCGCACTCAAACCACAAAATTTGATTCGAGGAGGTACGAAAATGAGAAGACAGTTTGCCGTAATACTGGTTATTTCTGTGGCGCTGGCCATGGCAGCCTGCGCGCACTCCCCGTCATCGGATGCCGGCAGGCCCGGTGTCGTTGCCGTCGATTCCATCCAGTGGACAGCAACAGTGAAAGCGGTGGATTATCAGAAGCGCACGGTGACGCTCGAGGGACCCGACGGAAAGACCGGCACGTTCAACGCGAAGAACGTGAGGAACCTCGACCAGGTAAAGATAGGGGACCAGGTGAAGGTGGAGTACATCGAGGAACTGGCGATATTTGTAAGAAAGTCGAATGAGCCCCCGAGCGCGATGGAAGGCACCGCAGTCGGGCTGGCACCCAGGGGCCAGATGCCCGGCGGCATCGTGGCGGACACGGTCCAGATCACGGCCAATGTGGAGGCCATCGATTATCAGAATCGCACGATCACGCTCAAAGGCCCCCAGGGGAACGTCAAAACCTTCAAGGTGGATCAAAGCATTCAGAGATTCGACCAGATCCAGAAGGGGGACCAGGTGGTTGTCAGTTACACGGAAGCCCTCCTGATCACGGTCGTCAGGCCCTGAGCAAGGCACATGGACGGGCGCGTCGGGGTGGTCTTGACGCCCCTCGTTTCGGGCTGACGAGAAAGACGGCGCACAATGAAAGAATCAACAACGCAGGGTCGAATTGCGCAGATGCCCTGAAAGAATTTGTCTGAGCATTCCAGGAGTCAACATGAGATGTTTATTTGAGGTTACGGCGTATAGGCCACAAAACCGGTTGACCGTTCTGCTTGCGATGGTGAGCCTTCTTCTCCTCGTCTCCTGCACGACCGTGTCGAACCGGGTCGACCGATACGAATCCAACTATCAGCAAGAGTACGGGCCGGCCGAGCAGGCCGAGAAGCACCCCGGCGTAATTCACTGCGAGGACGAGTACGTCGTGATGGACCTTGCCATGCGCGACTTCAAGTTCAACATGGCTTTTCAGATCGCGAACAAGACCGGCGGCAGCGTCTCGATCAACTGGCTGAGTGTTCTTTTCGAATTGCCGAAAGGGGGATCGACTGGAGCCGTTCCCGAGGGCGCAGATACGACGGTGGTTCCGGCACGGGGCCAATCGCGGTACCGCTTCGCCCCCGACCAGACAATTTCGCTGTTCGGTATCGATTCCGAGGAGTCACAGGCAACGCTTGGGTCCGTATATGCCGATGATCGAATCGTCATCCGAGTGCCCGTCCTGATGGAGGAGACCGGTGAGACGAAGATTTATCTCTTTACGTATATATACCGGTCCGGAAGGGTCGACCTGTCCGGAGACTGTGCCAATATGAACTGACGAAGCAGAATCCGGCTTCCGCCGTTGTCTTCGGGTCATGCATGGCCCCTTAGGGCCGCCATCGCTGCTCATCCGGAGTGGAACAGGAGTCGTTATGCCCGAAGACATTCAACCTGGACAGGGGAAGAATAACAGACCTGCAAGACTGATTCCCTTCAAAACAGGAGTACTCCGGTTCTCCGGCGTCCAGTTCCTGTCGGCGCTTATCCTGCTGATTGTAACCGGGCCGCTCATCGATGAGCTCGAATACGGCATCCTCATCGAGTCCGTTCTTATGACCCTCGTTCTGTTTTCGGCGGTTATGGCAATCGGAGGTCGCCGCAGCACGCTCGTCCTCGGAAGTGTCCTGGTGATCCCTGCGCTGGCGGGAAAGTGGGTGAATTACTTCAGGCCGGACCTGGCGCCTCCCGAGATCTTCCTGGGTGCCGCCATTCTCTTCACCGGGTATGTGGTGCTGCACCTCTTCAGATTCATTTTCCGGGCGCCGAGGGTCAATGTGGAGATCCTCTGCACCGCCGTTGCGAACTACCTGATGCTGGGGCTGTTATGGTCCTTTGGTTACTTGTTGGTTGCGAGTGTGGACCCCGATGCGTTTGTCGTCACCTATGGGGATTCTGCCGGCCGCATGATGAAGGGCGTCAACAGCGTGTATTTCAGTTTCTCCACGCTCTGCACCGTCGGCTACGGCGACATCGTCCCCGTGTCAAGCGTTGCCCGGATGCTGGCGGTGCTCGAGGCCATCGTAGGCATGTTCTACATGACCATGCTGATCGCCCGGCTGGTAGCGCTCTATTCATCGGAAACGCGGCCCGATGAAGCCGGAAACGGCGATGCCGGCATCAAAAAAGCGGAAGGATGAGATTGAGGTGAAAAACTGCGGGTTCGAGCCGATCCTCGGAGAAAAAGGAGGTTTCTTATGCAAGGCACGAAAAGATCAAGTGCATGGGCGGCGGCGGGGGCCCTGGTTGCGGCCCTGGTGTTCCTATCGCTTGCCAGTTGCGCCACAAGCGGAAGCAACAAGGCCCTTGACTGGAAGCAGGCTGACCCGTCCGTGTTCGGCAGCCGGCAATTCAACACGCTCGGCTTGCAGACGTCCGGTCCCAACATCCAGCCGCTTTATGGATATGTCCTGTACGGGGACGGGGTCACGGTGAGCGCCAGCGGGCGGATCACCGGGACACCTCTCGGCAAGATGTCGCTTGCGGATGTGCAGCAGGATTACCAGCGGGTCCTGCGGGATAACATGATTCAAGGGGGCAATCTCATCCTGCGGGAGGTGCTCCGGGACGGCTCCGTCGTGGCCTATACCGCAACGATGCCATTCCTGAACACTACCATCTGGGACATGGCGCCCGATACTCCGGGTCCCAATGCCGTCCTGCAGGTGACATTCCCGTAATCTGAATATCCAGCTTTCCCCTTTGCAAGAGGGGGATAGAGGAGGATATTTTCACCCGGCATTCTTTTAACCAACCACTCAAACAGGAGGTAACTCACATGAAGAAAGTATTCGTAGTCCTGGTAGCCATGCTGTTCGTGATTTCAACCATGGGCATTGCCATCGCCCAGGCGCCGCCCGCGAAAGCGCCGGAAGCAACACCGGCCCCCGCCAAGGCGGAAAAGAAGCCGAAACCCGATGCAACCCTCATGATGTCCGAAGGGCAGGTTGCCCTGGGCATAGGTTGGAGCTGGGGAAAGGGTACGTTGAGCTACAAAGGAAAGAAATACGAATTCAAGGTTGACGGCCTGTCCGTAATCGATGTCGGGATCACCAAGGCCACGTCCAAAGGCAAGGTCTTCAACCTGAAGAAGATTGAAGACTTCAACGGGATCTACACCGCAATGGCGGCTGAAGGAACACTCGCCGGAGGAGCCGGTGTGACAAAGATGAAGAACCAGAACGGAGTCGTGATCGAACTGGTTTCGACGACCCAGGGTGCAAATCTCAAACTCGCCGCAGAAGGCGTGAAGTTCGCCATTAAGAAGTAGCGCAATATACCCCGGGGGGACGTCATGTTCCCCCGGGGTCTTTCTAAAAAACAAAAACAGAAGGGGAGTTCGATGTCCTACTGCACAGCTTTCTTCATCTTGCGGCGTGCGGCGGCTTTTGCACTCTGTGCCCTGCTGCTTGCAGTTGTCGTCGTGCCGGGTCTTGCAACAGGCCAGGAGAAGGGGGATTCCGCAACGGTAGATCTGGCCAAGCCCGATTTCGGCACGTTGAAGGGCCGGTGGCTGAGGCCTGACGGCGGATACATCCTGTCTGTAAAAGACGTGGACCCGGGCGGGAAGATGGACGCCGCCTACTACAACCCGAGGCCGGTCAACGTCTCGAAAGCGCAAGCCACGCGGGAAGGGGCAACCCTTAAAGTCTTTATCGAGCTGCGGGATACCGGGTATCCAGGGTCGACCTACACGCTGACCTATGACCCGAAGACCGATCGACTCGGCGGGGTGTACTTTCAGGCCGCCATCGGTCAGCGTTTCGATGTCATTTTTGTAAGGTCCAAATAAGGCAGTCCCGAAGCTGAAAAGAAATCGTGCCGTCTTTCCATTGAACCGTCAGGGCGATCGTGTTACAAAATAGATGATTCATCTCATCCCGGGCAAGAAGGGGGGCGGCATGAGGTACCTGAAAGTCTTTCTTCTTGTCTTCGTGTTGATCGCAGCCGTCTGGGTCCAGGCCGAGCAGCAAGATGTGCAGGCCCCGACCCAGGACGAGATCTACGCGATGAACCTCTACAAGGGCTATGCCGGCTCGCGGAGCTGCATCGACTGCCACGAGAAGTTCTACAAGCTCTGGTCCTCCTCTTTACACGGTCTTTCTTTTCAGCCTTACGCGGCCGCATTCGCAAAGGCCAAACTCACTGCCCAGGCAAGCGAAATCGCCATCGGCAAGTACCGCTACCGGGCGGATGTCTCGGACGGTGCGGGCTGGGTCATCGAGAAGGGCCCCGACGGCGAGAAGAAATACCCGATGGAGCAGGTCGTCGGCGGCAAGTACGTCTACTATTTCCTCACGACGCTCGAGCGGGGCAAGCTGCAGACGCTCCCCGTCGCCTACGACGTCCATAAAAAGGAATGGTTCGACACGGCCGCCAGCGGCATCCGCCATTTCCCCGATGCACAGCGCACCGACTCCCCCGTCTTCTGGAAGGATCAGGCCTACACCTTCAACACGGCCTGCTTCGGCTGCCACGTCAGCCAGATGAGCACCAAGTACGACCTCAAGACGGACACGTACAAGACCGCCTGGAAAGAGCCGGGGATCAACTGCGAGACCTGCCACGGGCCCTCGGAGGAGCACAACCGGGTGTGCGAGGAGGCAGGGGAGGGGAACGTTCCGGCCGATCTCAAGATCATCAGCGTCAAGAAGTTCACCGTCGCTCAACACAACGACTCCTGCGGCTCGTGCCACGCCAAGGCGGTGGTCCTCACGAACAACTTCAAGCCGGGCGAGCGCTTCTTCGACCACTTCGACCTGGCGACCCTGGAAGACACAGATTTCTACCCTGACGGGCGGGACCTGGGCGAGAACTACACCCACACCACCTGGATGATGAGCCCCTGCGTCCAGTCGGGGAAGCTCAGCTGCGTCCACTGCCACACCTCGAGCGGCCGCTACCGCTTCAAGGCCGACGACAAGGCCAACAACGCCTGCCTGCCCTGCCACAAGGAGCGGGTCGAGAACGCCGCGGCCCACACGAACCACCCGCCCGGCACGCCTGCAAGCAAGTGCATCGCCTGCCACATGCCCATGACGGAATTCGCCCGGATGAAGCGCAGCGACCACTCCCTGCTGCCGCCGACGCCTGCCGTGACGCTGGCCTACAAATCCCCGAACGCCTGCAACATCTGCCACACCGACAGGGACGCCAAATGGGCCGACGAGAACGTCCGCAAGTGGCGAAAGCGCGACTACCAGGCACCCGTGCTTTACAGGACAGGGCTGATCGATGACGCCAGGAAGCGCGACTGGAGCCGGCTGACCGAGATGCTCCAGTACCTCGATAAGAAACAGCCCGGCGACGAGGTTGTCGCCACCTCGCTGATCCGGCTGCTGCGCAACTGCGACGACCCCCGGAAGAACCCCGTGTTGCTGAAGATGATGCAGGACCGCTCGCCACTCGTTCGCTCCGCCGCTGCCGATGCGCTGGCCTTTTACCCCACGCGCGGCAACCTGCAGGCCCTGGTGAGGGCCACGGGGGATGAGTACCGCGTCGTACGCATCCGCGCGGCGGCAGGCCTTGCGGGCAAAACGGGGTTTGCGCTGAACGAGGCCGACAAAAAGAATGTCGAGATGGCCACACGGGAGTATCTGCAGTCGATCAAGATCCCGGCGGACCACTGGGCTTCCTATTACAACGAGGGCAACTACTATCTCAATATCGGCAATTACCGGCAGGCCATAACCGGCTACGAGACATCCATCAGGCTCGAGCCGCAGGGGGTCATGAGCCGCGTCAACATGGCCATGGCTTATGCCAGGCTAGGGGAAAGCAAGAAGGCGGAGTCATCCCTGAAGGAGGCCCTGAAAATAGCACCGGATAGCGCCGCGGCGAATTTAAACATGGGTCTTCTCAAGGCCGAGCAGGGAGACCGGAAGGGCGCCGAGAGATATCTCCGGCAAGCCTGGAAGGCCGACCCGCAGATGAGCCAGGCGGCCTACAACCTCTGCGTCATCCTCTCGGAGAGCAAGCCGGACGAGGCTGTCGGGTGGTGCCGGAAAGCCAGCGAGGCGAGCCCCTCGAACCCGAAGTTCGCATACAGCCTGGCTTACTACGAGCGCAAGAAAGGGGACACGGAGGCGGCCATCGGGACGCTGAGGAATCTGATCTCCCGCAACCCCGATTACCCCGATGCCTACGTGCTGCTGGGCGAGATCTACGAGCGGCAGGGCAGGGTGAACGAGGCAAGAACCGTATACCAACAGGCCCTCTGGAACCCGGACATCCCGGCGCAGAGCCGCACGTACATAGAGCAGAGAATCCGGGCGCTGTCCGGCCGGAGATAACGGATGAAAATTCCTCGCGCCAAGGTGCCAGGAATTCAGAATTTCATTGATGTCCTGCGCCCAAACCCCAATTCACGGCGCGCATGCCTGACCGGATGGACGCAATCGGTGATGCAAAGATTTATGTTTTCATGTATAAACATGAGTAGTATCAGGGCAGTTTTTCCGGCGCCTGCAATCGGGTGAATCGATCGGGCAGGCTTCGGAGGCACTTTGCCAGGGCGCGGCGAAAGGGGTTGGATGCGGCGTTTCCGGCAACAATAAGATCCAAGAAGGAGGACGAATATGACGAAGATGATGATTTTCCTGGTGTCTCTGGTTCTCGTCGTCATGACGGCACAATATGCCGTGGCGCAGCAGAACTTGATCATCTATCCCGCCAGGGGTCAGAGCCAGCAGCAGATGCAGCAGGACAGGCTTGAATGCCAAGCCTGGGCCACGCAACAGAGCGGTTTCGATCCCATGGCGATGCCCACGGCCACTGCACCGCGCCCGCAGGATGCCCAGGGAAGCGCCGCCGGCGGCGCCGTCAGAGGCGGTGCCGTCGGGGCGGCCACCGGCCTGGCGATCGGATCTCTCTCCGGCAATGCGGGCCGAGGGGCGGCCACCGGGGCCATCGCGGGCGGTGTATTCGGCGGGTTGAGTGCTAATTCGCAGCAGCAAGATGCCCAGCGGTCGCAACAGCAGTGGGCCAACCAGCAGGCATCTCAGCAAATGCAGCAGCGCAATGCATTCGACCGGGCCTTCTCCGCGTGTCTCACCGGCAGGGGCTATACGGTGAACTAGAAATACCGCCGGGCTTTTCCGGCGGCAGGGTTCTGTTGAGTATCATCTTGAACCTGGCCTGCTTTCCGGCAGGGCAATCAGGAACAGAAGAAGATAAGTGGAGGCCTTTATGAAAAATCTTTGGATTCTGTGTGTCGCATTGATTCTGTCGGCCGGCATGGCGCCTGTTGCACTGGCAGGGGACTTTGACGGTTCCAGGCCGATCCTCTGCTCCGTCATCACCGTTATCGAATGCACGCCCGCCATGGATCGCATGGTGAGCGCGGAGAGCATCGGCATGCCGCGGTTTCTCAGGGTGGACGTCGCCAAAAAGAAAGTCTGGCCGGCCATGGACAAGGAAGGAAAGCGGGTAAGCGAGATCAAGCGAGTGGACCGTCTCGACGGGATGCTGATCCTGCAGGGAGCCGATGCGGGCATCGCGGACAAGAGGGACGGCACCGGATGGTCGGCGACGATTTCCGAGGAAACGGGGAAATTCACCTGGACGGCGGCCGGCGAGCAGGTGGCGTATGTCATGTTCGGCGCATGCCTGCCCCAGTAGGATCGCCTATCGCAGCTGACCCGGAGTGGAACAGGAGTCGTTCTGCCCGAGGTATCTTCATGCAGTGAATGGGAAAGCGCCCGACTTGTCGGGTGTAAATACGCAATTCATTGCGCAGGTAGACTGAAGGAGGTTTCCATGAAGAAGTTCTCAATGCTGTGTCTTGTCGTCGTACTGGCACTGGGTGTTGCGTCATTCGCATTCGCCAACGGGAATACGGAACCGAAAGCGCCTGCAAGGCCAGTCGGCGCTGTCGTTATCGACGGGGTCAAGCTGACGGCGACGGTCGAGGCTATCGACCTCGCGAAGCGGCTCGTCACCCTGAAAGGCCCCGAGGGGAACCTGGTCACCATCAAGGCCGGCGAGGCAGTTAGAAACCTGGACCAGGTAAAAGTCGGCGACAAGGTGGTGGCGGTGTACCTGGAGTCCGTGGCGGTCTTCGTACGCAGGGCCGGTGATCCTCCGAGTGCAGGCGAGACGAGCATGGTCGGGGTGGCCCCGAAGGGAGAGAAACCAGGGGTGGTCATGGTGCAGACAGCCGAGGTCACGGCGAAAGTCGAGGCCATTGACCTGAAGGCACGCACGATCACGCTCATGGGACCCGAAGGAAAGACAATGAAAGTCAAGGTCGACAAGAGCGTGAAGGGGCTCAACAAGCTGAAGAAGGGCGACGACATCGTTCTGAGGGTGACCGAGGCTCTGGCGATTACGGTCGTGAGGCCCTGACCGGTCTTTTTTTAACCATCGACGCATACAGAGACGCCGGTGTGACGAGGATGAAGAAACAGAACGGTGTCGTGATCGAACTGGTCTCGACAACCCAGGGCGTCAATCTCAAGCTCGCCGCAGAAGGTGTGAAGTTTACCCTGGCCAAGTAGCATCATCTCCCCGGGGGGGCTCCGTGTCCGGTCGTGAAACCCCGATCGGTCGCTGTGAGCGCTTGGGATATCTCCGGAAACATCAAACCCGTCAGAAAGCAAGCCCGATAAGGGCCTCCTTCCTGACGGGAACGAAACCAGTCCAGTCTGCATGGGCGAGATCTACGAGCGGCAGGGCAGGGTAAACGAGGCAAGGACCGTCTACCAGCAGGCCCTCTGGAACCCGGACATCCCGGCACAGAGCCGCACCTGCATCGAACAGAGAATCCGGGCACTGTCCGGACGACGATAACGGATTCAGAAAAAGACTTCACTGGCAGGCAGAAGGAAGGAGGTGTTTCGTGATGAAGATTAAAAAATGGATTGCATGCCTGATTTGCGTCGCATTCCTGGCGGGATGCGCCTCCATGAACCAGACAACCGATCCGGCATCGAGAAACTATGACGACAAGAAGGAAGTCGACATGACGGTGAGGCCGTGAAGTTCAAGGACGCAGGGACGGGCGGCGAGGTTACGCTCGAGCTTCCAGGGGGAAGGGCATGCCCGGGAAAGACACGAGCCAGTTTGTGAGGATCCTGATCGTCTCGAAGGGGGAAACATGAAAACGCATTGGATGGGAAGATTTACGTACGCTGCAGTACTCGCAGTCATGGTGCTTATGCTGGCCGCTGTGCCCGCATGGGGTGCGTCGAAGGCGGAGAAGCAAAAGGAAGTACAGAAAGTGTCACGCGAAACTCTGGCAAGACTCTACAAGGCCCAACCCTCTGCAAAAAAAGCCGTTGAAGGAGCGGCCGGGTATGCCGTGTTCAGCAACTTCGGCATGAAGATCTTCGTGGCCGGGGGAGGGAGCGGAAGCGGCATGGCCGTGGACAACAAGACGAAGAAGGCGACATACATGAAGATGGTCGAGGTCCAGGCAGGCCTGGGAATGGGGGTCAAGAAGTTCCGGGTGGTCTTTGTATTCGATACGCAGAAGGCTTTGAATGATTTTGTTAATTCAGGCTGGGAGTTCGGCGGGCAGACCACGGCAGCGGCCAAGTCCGGTGATCAGGGAGTCGCGATGACCGGGGCTGTCTCCGTTGCGCCCGGCGTCTGGATGTATCAGCTCACCGACACGGGCCTCGCCGCGGAGATCACGGGGAAAGGGACGAAGTACTACAAGGACAGCGATCTGAATTAGGACGCTACAGATAACCATTCCGGCAACACGAAGAAAAAACACGAAAGTCTCATAGTCTAGCCAAAGTGAAAGAAGGGAAAACACATGGTGAAAGCCAAATTTGATCAATCTATTCTCGCATTGCAGGGCGGCGGGGCGCTTGGGGCCTATCAGGCGGGTGTGTACGAGGGCCTGGCTGAAGCGGGCATGTTACCCACATGGGTTGTGGGAATCTCGATTGGCGGCATCAACGCGGCGATCATCGCCGGCAATCCCCCGGAACGGAGGGTCGAGCGCTTGCGCACGTTCTGGGACCGTGTCTCCTCGTATGCTCCGCTTACCCCGCCTGCATGGCTAGGCGCGATGCTGCCGGCCCTGAAAAACCTGAGCGCTGCGTCGGTTATGTCCTTCGGGATCCCGGTTTTCTTCGTGCCCCGTGTCCCACCCCCGGCTTTCGCCCCGGGCGACACCCCCGGCGCCCTGAGCTACTATGACACAAGCCCGCTCAATCGCACCCTCGAAGAGCTGGTGGACTTCGACCTGATCAACAGCCGCAAGGTGCGACTCTCGCTCGGTGCGGTCAACGTGCAGGAGGGCACATCGGTGTATTTTGACAACAGCCGTACCCGCATCACTGCGGACCATGTGCGCGCCAGTGGTTCGCTGCCGCCGGGCTTTCCTGCGGTGACAATCGACGGAGAACAATATTGGGATGGCGGCATCGTTTCCAATTCGCCACTCACATATGTGGCGGACGAGAAGCCACGCTCGCGTGTGCTGATCATCGAAGTCGACGTCTTCAATGCGAAGGGGGAGTTGCCGCGGAATCTCGACGAGGTGATGGAGCGGGCCAAGGACATCCAGTATGCGAGCAAGACGCGCTTCAACACGGACCGCGTCAGGGAAATTGGCGAGATGCGGTCTGCGCTGGGACGTTTGCTTTGCAAACTGCCGGCCGGTCTCAAGGATGATCCCGACGCGCAGAAGCTCGCCCCGCTGTGCGATGAGAGAGAGTACACGATCGCGCGCCTGATCAATCGCCGCACCACGAAATCCGGCAATAATAAGGATTATGAGTTCTCGCGAGCGACGGTGAACGAAGCGTGGGCCGCGGGCCTCGAAGACGTTCGCCGCTCTGCGGCCAAAATCGAATGGATGCAGCCGATGAACCTGGTTCCCGGCGTGCACGTTTACGACCTTCCTCCCGCCGCCGATATCCCGGGGGAGTGAAAAAAGAAAACCTGCCACCCCTCACTTGTCGCGCCCTCCGCCGTCGGCGCCAGGCGCCGTGATTGCGGCTTGCACGCCCACCGATCCCCCCAGCCCCTGCGGATCCGGAATCCGGGCAAGCGCCCGGTCCTCGGCAAAGGCGTAATGCCCCTCGATTGCGCGATCCAGGAGCTCCATCTGCTTGCGCAACTCGGGATGACGGTGCGGCGGCAGGGTATGCATGAGATTTTCCAGCATGGAACGCATCCGCCGCATGATCTGGACGCTCCCCGTGCCGCAGTGGCGTATTTCGGTGCACGTGAGGTGCACGAAGTCCTCCCAGTTCGGAGTCCGGAAAACGAGCCGCAGTTTGCCGGCGTCGTCGCAGACCTCCTCGCGGCTCACATGGCGCAGACCGACGTGCCGGAGCAGAACGTGAAGCTGGTCGATGGCGAGCACGGCCGTCGTCGGATCATTGATGGCCGGTGACAACGCCTTGATCGCGATGTCGACCAGGATGCGGAATGCAAAGGTCGGGTCCTGCTCGAGAGTGCGTTCGGACCCGAGCGCCACCGCCGCCAGCAGCTGACGGTCGTCGATGGCGATGGCGCCGCCATACAACCGAAACAGGGGTTCATCGGCCGCCACGAAGTCGCCCACCTGGGGGACAAATTCAATCATCCCGTCGGCGTGGCGCGCCTGCCTGACTAATCCCTCCAGGTCCAAGGCGAGCAAGATTCCCGAGGTTCCTGCTTCGTTGGTGACTGTCCGATCCGCTGATGCGGCACTGCTGGACGACACGACGGGGCGCGGGGGCATGGTTGACTCCGGATAGACGCTCTGGATGACCGCGATCCCGGACTTCCCCACACGCTGCACGAGGCTGACAGGACGAAGCAGGCGCGCCGCGTAGTCGATCAGGTAAAGGAACACGACAAGCGAGACCCCCCCGAGCACCCCTGCAATAAAGGTGTTGAATTGGTGGACGACCTCGCCGCCCATCCTGGTCAACACCCTCAGGGTGAACAGCAGGGTGAAGACAAAATATCCGACAGTGAACCGGATCGCGTTGTCCCGCAGCAGTGTCGTCGCGATGATCCGCGGCGTGTACTGCCCGCCTGCGACTTGAATCGCAACGAGAAGCGATCCGAATGTGAATACGATGAAGGAAAGGTTTATCGTGACGATCGTCTCGAGCATCGTCCGCGCCCCCGCCATGGACAAACCAAAAAATGCGGTCGCTTCGTCAATCCGTCCGGTCCGCTGGAGCCAGCCGCCGATGCCGTGCGTGATACGTGTCACCACCCAAAAAGCCAGCATAGCGAAAAACGGCGTGAGCCAAAGGGAGTTGCGGATGTAGCTCCTGATGATGTACTTTTGATTCCAGCGCATTTTGCACTCTCCTTCAGGTTGACGGGCGCAGCTCGCAGAGCGGATTTATCCGGGTTTCGCGGACGATTCAGCCCGGATGGGACATAATTGACTCGAAATACTATCAGGGTTTGGATGACTGAACAAGCCTCAATACAGCTATGTTATTACTGCGGCGACTAAACATCGCAACCATGTCATACCGGATACCCGATTTCTCGAGTACAAGCTTGATCCGGTATCCACTCATGGTTGGATTCCTGCTCCCCGCCTTCGCGAGGACAAGCTTCGCAGGAATGACGCTATCGCGGTATTTTGTTGCCTGATAACACCACTAAGGACAGCTTGTGGCTCGCAATGACCTTCAAAAAAAATATAAGTGTCCTCGCTAATCAAATTGACATCCTTGATTTCAAATTGATATCTTATAAACAAATACCTCAGTGAGGAGGGAAGCAAATGAAAAGTTATAAAGTCGAGGGTATCGCAGATGTGGGGGCCGTTATCTTTGAAATTGTGGTAAAATATGAAAAAGCCGGATTTGCCGAGGCACGGATGATTCCAAAGGATTTGAAGACTGCCCGTCATATTGTCGATGGCTTCTTAAATTATGTGAGAGGACGACATAAGCGGAGTAACGTCATATTTAAACGCCTCAGCCTCATCTTTGAAAGAGGCCGGGGCGATCAGCTCGGGTCATTCATCCTTGGCATGGGGAAGCCACCGGCCAAGCCTCAAAAGCCATCGTCCCGGAAGGCGGCATCGACCAGGAAATAGCGCACCGCCCGCAGGGCCTGCCCAAGTTCGCCCTGCCGCCGTTCGATGCTACGCTCTGGACGATGACCCTCGTCCCTGCGCCGCTGATCTGCTCTTCAACAAATTCCTTACTTGGATGATACTGTAACGATGACCGGCACCGCGAAGACCCGCAGTTCGAGACCCTCTACGGCGCTTATAACAACCCTCGTCTTCGCGATTTTGATGCTGTTGGGCGCAGCGCCGGTTGCCGCCCAACCGTCGACGGTCATCGGGACGAACGTTCAGAAACTGGCCAATGGCGTGCTTACCCTGATGGGATACGGTCTTACGCCGGATGTGACGACAGGCTCACTGTCCTTTAGCAGTCCGTCAACGGGGAGCCCGGGTATGCAGATGTCATCGTTGGGCGGCGGCTTTACCATCAGCAAGGACGTTCCGCTTTACCTCGAGGGAACGGCGGCGTATAGCCGTTACGATCCCACCTTCGTGGTCTCAAACGGCACAGATACGCGGTCGATCCCGACCAAATGGAACAGCCTATCCGCCACGGGGGGCATCGGCTGGGACTTCCCCATTGCCCAGGACCTGGTGTTCCGCCCCATCTTCAACTTCTCGTTGGGGACCGTCCAGAGCGATCTGAAGATTGCGGGGCAGTACCTGGGGAATCAAACCGGGAAGGACATTTCGTTCCTGGACAGGGGCCACCTCGATGCTGCAGGGCTTGGCGGGTCGCTGATGCTGGACTACGAACGCTATCGGCCCGAAAACGAGATCGACGTCGAACTGCGCTATACGAACATCTACCTTCAGAGCATCAGCGGCTCGTCGGAAGCCGTATCGGGGTCTACAAGCGCGCAGACCCTTGCCCTTTGGGCCCGGTGGCGTGCACCGACGGGCCTGACCGCGCTCAACAGACCCTTCCGGTACGTGCTCGAGTTCTCGCACACGCAATTTCTCGGCGATCTTCGCGGCGCGATGGGATTCGACTGGCTCACGTCGCTGGGTGTCGGCTTTGAACTGGACACAAGCGAATATACCTGGCTCACAAGTCGCTGGCGCATCGTGGGACGATACAAGTTCGGTGACAACGTGCAAGGTTGGTCCGTCGGGCTTGCGTGCAGTTTCTAACGTTCTGAGACCGTTTTGCGGACCGTCAGGATCTACGGGTGTCGCATCGCGGATTCTTGAGATAAAGATCTCATTTCAAAAGAGCCTGTTGATTACAATGTGAAATATATGGTACTTTAACCAAGCGGTTGGCTCATTTTGATCAGCAACAGTGATCCCCAGGTTCATATACCTTTCTAGACCGTAATCAGCGGTAGTTCCCCTCGAATCAACGCAATCATTATAGTCTAATCATCCATTGTATTCATCGGTTACAGGGAATTTCCCTTACAGGCACAGCCTTCGTTTTGGCTGAAGAAAGGAGGGCATCATATGAGCGCTGAACAAATCAGACTTGAAGAGACTCGGGAGCACAAGATCCCCTGGAAGAAATGGGGCCCCTACCTGAGCGAGCGGCAGTGGGGGACGGTGCGTGAGGACTACAGCGAGGGGGGTGACGCCTGGAATTTCTTCACCCACGATCATGCCCGCTCGCGCGCCTACCGATGGGGAGAGGATGGCCTGGCCGGCATATCCGACGACAAGCAGCGGCTGTGCTTTGCCCTTGCGTTGTGGAACGGCAAGGACCCGATCCTCAAGGAGCGCCTGTTCGGGTTGACCAACAGTGAAGGCAATCATGGGGAGGATGTCAAGGAATACTACTTCTACCTCGACTCGACGCCGACCCATTCGTACATGAAGTACCTCTACAAATACCCCCAGGCAGCCTTTCCTTACGAAGACCTTGTGGAAACCAACAAGCGGCGCTCCAGGGACGAGATGGAGTATGAGCTCCTCGACACAGGCGTCTTCGAGGGCGACCGCTATTTCGACGTCTTCGTGGAGTATGCCAAAGCCGGTCCGGAAGACATCCTGGTGCGGATCACGGCAGTCAACCGGGGACCGGACGCGGCCGAGCTGCACCTGCTGCCGACACTCTGGTTCCGGAATGACTGGGCAACCTGGATTGCCGAATCCAACAGGGCAGCCGAGAAACCGAACCTCAAGCAGATCGAGGCAGCAGCCGGCACGAGCGCGGTCGCGGCAACGCATCCGCTGCTGGGAGAATTCATCCTTTCCTGCGAGCGCGAGGTGCCGTTGCTCTTTACCGAGAATGAAACCAATAATGCCCGACTCTTTCCCGACTATCCGACCACAAGCCCTTACGTGAAAGACGGCATCAACAACTGCGTCGTAGAGGGCAATCAGGGAGCAGTGAACCCCGACAGGCAGGGCACCAAGGTGGCGGCGCACTATCGTATGAAGGTAGCTCCCGGCCAGTCGGCAACCATACGGCTGCGCCTCACCGACCTGGCCCCTGCCGGCGAAAGCAGGAAAAGTAAAGTCGCCACATCCCCTTTCGGGACGGAGTTTGACAAAACCCTGGCCGCCCGGTTGCAGGAGGCGGACGAGTTCTACCGGTCGGTGACCCCGCCTTCCGTCTCACCGGATGCGGCCAACGTCATGCGCCAGGCCATTGCCGGCATGCTCTGGAGCAAGCAGTTCTTCTTCTTCGACGGCGACAACTGGCTCGACGAGCACCACTCCAACCCCCTCCACACCGGATATCACGCCTCCCGGAACTCGGAGTGGTTCCACATGCTGAACGAGGACATCATCTCCATGCCCGACAAGTGGGAATACCCCTGGTACGCGGCCTGGGACCTGGCCTTCCACACGCTGCCGCTCTCGATCGTGGACCCCGACTTCGCCAAGGAGCAGATGATGCTGATGCTCAAGGGCGTCTACCTGCACCCCAGCGGCCAGATGCCCGCCTACGAGTGGAACTTCAGCGACGTGAACCCCCCGGTCCACGCCTTTGCGACGCTCTTCCTGCACCGCACCGAGCAGGCCCTGCGCGGCGAGACCGACCTCAATTTCCTCAGGGCGACGTTCAATAAGCTGCTGCTGAACTTCACCTGGTGGGTGAACCGCAAGGACCGGTTCGGCAAGAACGTCTTCGAGGGAGGCTTCCTCGGCCTCGACAACATCGGCGTCTTCGACCGCAGCGCCCCGCTCCCCACCGGCGGCCACCTGGAACAGGCGGACGGCACGGCATGGATGGCCCTCTTCAGCCAGAACATGTTGGAACTCGCCGTGGAGCTTGCCGCCCACGATCCCATCTACGAGGACATGGTCCTGAAGTTTGCCGAGCATTTCTACTACATCGCCGCGGCCATGAACCGGCCCGGGCAGGAAGGCATGTGGGACGAGGAGGACGGCTTCTACTACGACGTGCTGCAGCTTCCCGACGGCAGTGCCACGCGGCTCAAGGTACGCTCTATGGTGGGCCTGCTGCCCCTGTGCGCCACGACGGTCATCGAAAAGTGGCAGCGGGAGCGCGTCCCGCGGGCGCTGGCTCTCATCCAGGAAAGGATGCGCCGGATACCCGAGCTTCTGGAGACCATCCACCCCACGGGCAAGGGTCATTTCGGCGTGGACGAACGGGGAATCATTGCCCTGGTTAACCCGGAGCGGCTTCGCCGGATCCTTACGAAGATACTCGACGAGAACGAGTTCCTGGGCCCCTGCGGCATCCGTTCGCTCTCCAGGTTCCACGAGCAAAACCCGTTTATCTTCTACGTGAAGGGCCAGGAGTACAAGGTGGACTACCTGCCGGCCGAGTCGAACACGGGCATGTTCGGCGGCAACTCCAACTGGCGGGGACCGGTCTGGATGCCGGTGAATGCGCTCATCATCCGGGCGCTGCTGAACTTCTACCTGTACTACGGCGACAACTTCAAAATCGAATGCCCCACGGGTTCAGGGAAGCTGATGAACCTCTTCGAGGTGAGCAAGGAGATCTCGGATCGCCTGACCGGCATCTTTCTCAGCGATGAGCGCGGCCGGCGACCCGTCTACGGCGGCACGGAGAAGTTCCAGACCGACCCACACTGGCGCGACTACATCCTGTTCTACGAGTACTTCCATGGCGACAACGGGGCGGGGCTGGGCGCCAGCCACCAGACCGGCTGGACCGGTCTCGTGGCCAAGACCATCCAGCTCTTCGGGCTCTTGGATTCCAAGCGGGCCCTGGAGGGGGGCAAGGGGGCCGCGTTCGGTGGTTCCGGAAAGGAGTGAAAAGAGATGGGATCATGGCCCAAGCACCCGGTACTCTATGAAATCAACACCTGGGTCTGGCTGGGAGATCTGAGCCGGAAATACAAGAGGCCGGTGAATCTCGCCACGGTTCCACCGGAGGAGTGGGATGCCATCGCCTCTCACGGCTTTGACGCCGTGTGGTTCATGGGCGTCTGGGAGCGAAGCCCTGCCGGGATCGAGATCTCCATGCGAAACAAGGGGCTCCTCGAGGACTTCAGGAGAGCCCTTCCCGACTTTTCGGCACAGGACAATGTCGGCTCGCCCTACTGCGTGCGGCGCTATGTCGTCGATGGGCACCTCGGCGGTCCGCAGGGGCTTGCAGCAGCCCGTAAGACTCTCGCAAAGCGCGGCATTCGTCTCATTCTCGATTTTGTGCCGAACCATGTCGCTCCGGATCACCCCTGGGTCGGCGACCACCCCGAATACTTCGTTCAGGGGAACGCCGACGACGCGAGGAACGATCCGGCGTCTTTCATCGAGGCGGGCGGAAAGGTGTTTGCCTGCGGCCGGGACCCCTTCTTCCCTGCGTGGCCCGATGTGCTCCAGCTCAACGCCTTTCAGCCGGGGCTCCGGCAGGCGGTGATCGAGACGGTCGCGGAGATCGCCGGGCAGTGCGACGGCATCCGCTGCGACATGGCCATGCTCATGCTGAACACGATCTTCGAGCGTACCTGGGGGGCCCGGGCAGGAGCAAAGCCGGCCGCCGACTACTGGACGACGATTATCGCGGCAATCAAGGCGAAGTGGCCGGAGTTCAGGTTCATCGCCGAGGCATACTGGGACCTGGAGTGGGAACTGCAGCAGCAGGGTTTTGACTACTGCTACGACAAGAAACTCTACGACCGGATGGAACACGGGCCCGCCGAGAATGTGCGTCTGCACCTCCTGGCGGATCTTGCTTACCAGGAGGGGATGGTCCGGTTCATCGAAAACCATGATGAGCCGAGGGCCGCTGCCTCGTTTCCGGACGGAAAAGGGCGCGCTGCGGCAGTGGCGGTCCTCACTCTCCCCGGGGCGAGGTTGCTGCACAAAGGGCAGTTCGAGGGACTGAAGGTGAGGTTGCCGGTCTTTCTCGCCCGTTGCCCGGAAGAGCCGGTCGATCAGGACCTCGCGGCCTTCTACGGACACCTCCTGCAAGGGATTCATCATGACGTTTTTCGCAATGGCGAGTGGCGCCTCTGTGAGAAAAGCGGCTGGCCCGACAACCGGAGCTGCCAGAATATTCTCACCTGGTGCTGGGTCAAGGGCGGGGAACGTTACGTTATCGTCGTGAATTTTTCGGCCGAATCCTCCCAGGCACGCGTCAGGGTACAGTGGGATGAGCTGAGAGGGAAGACATGGCTTCTCAACGATGTCCTGTCGGGCGAATCCTACGACAGGAGCGGCGACGAGATGCGGGAGGCCGGTATGTACGTCGATCTGGGGCCGTGGAAATGCCACCTGTTCCAGGTGCGTGCCTTGTGAGCGAATGAACGGTGGTCAGGGAAGCCCGTATTATGAGGTCAGGGACGTGAAGCTGCAACGCAAGAACATCGTGCCGGCACTGGCGTTTCTCGTGATCGCGGCCGCGATACCGTTTGCGATCATGGACACCATAGAGACGGGCCGCCTGTACCTCTTTTCGAGCCAGTTCCTGGAGGAATTGCCGCAACGGTTCACTGGGCCCGGACGCATGCGCTTCATCCTGCAGCCGGTGCTCGCCATCCTGCTGGGGTTGCGCGGAGGACTGGCCGATGCCAGGGCAGGGAACCCGCCCTACCTGTTCGGTCTGCTCTTCCACGCTGGAAGTCGAAGAGAATTGATGCAAAGCGGAGTGGCGGCCATCAGCACACTGCTCGCCATGGGGATCATACTCGACGTCCTGTTTCAATTCATCCTCTACCGGTCGGTGCATCCGGGTGCAGCCCTGGTGATTGGGCCGATTCTCATTTGCCTCCCCTACGCACTGTCCAGGGCATTGACTAATCGCCTGGCCCTTTTGTTGGGGAAAAAGCCCGGCTGACGGACGGACAGTGTTTGGCAGGACGGGACAATATCGTATTGACTTCAAGTGCTTGCCGGTACATGATGACTCGACAGGGCCGCGGAACCGATTGAAAGGAGAGCTCTATGAACCGAACCGGCGAATCCATGACCCGAGTGCTCACGTCATCCTTGATGGTCCTTGCGTCGTTTCTCCTGCTCGTCGGCTGTGCCCACCGTCCGATCAATCCGCCCATCACCCAGGTCGATCCGAAAGCCGGCTATCGAGCTCTCACACGCCCGCAGTTTACGTCGGGCAGAGAAGGCATGATGCTCCTCGCCTTTTCTGGTGGCGGCACGCGTGCAGCCGCGTTTTCTTACGGCGTTCTCGAGTTCCTGCGGGATACCGAAATCGTGGATACGAAGGGCAACAAGTCACGCCTGCTCGACTATGTCGGCGTAATTACCGGCGTGTCGGGCGGAAGCTTTACGGCACTCGCCTACGGCCTCTACGGTGACAAGCTCTTCGACGATTACGAAAAGCGCTTCCTGAAGCGCGACGTGCAGGGCGAGATCACCTCCCGAACCATCAGCCCGACCTACTGGCCATCCCTGTGGTCGAGCACCTACGGCCGTTCGGAGATGGCGGCCGATCTATATGACGAGATCCTGTTCAACGGCGCAACCTTTGGCGACCTCGCTCGCGGGAAAGGCCCGCTCATCATCCCGGCGGTCACCGACATCACGACGGGCGCCCGCCTGCCCTTTACGCAACCCGCCTTCGACGCGCTCTGCTCGGATCTGAGTGCGGTGCGTCTTTCCCGCGCCGCTGCCGCGTCATCGGCCGTACCGGTGGTGCTCTCGCCCGTCACGTTCAACAATTATGGCGGCACTTGCGGCTACGCGCCGCCCGCCTGGATCAAGCCCTTTATCGACGCCGTCGAGCCGCCCCGGCCCGCCGCGCGCGCGACCCGCCACATAAAGGAGGAGGCGGAGTTCGGCGACGGTGTTAACCGGCCATACCTCCATGTCGTGGACGGGGGCGTCTCGGACAACCTCGGCATGCGGAGCGTGCTGGACAACCTGGAGATCATGGAAGCGCTGCATCTGGTCGGTCAGCCCACGCCGCTCGACCACATACGCAGGATCGTTGTCTTTGTCGTTAATTCCATGTCCTCGCCGAAGACGGAATGGGACAAATCGGAATCCCCGCCGGGCACGATAGAGATCCTGCTGAAAGCGGCGGGCGTTCCGATCGACCACTACTCCTACGAGGCGACGGAGCTGTTGAGGGACAAGCAGGCACGGTGGCACTCCATGAAGCTGCTCCGGGAGTCGCCCGCCTTTGCCGCGAACAAGGATCCGGCCGTGGCGGCCGCGGTCCGCACACCGAATGTGACGATCTATGCCATCGACGTGTCGTTCGCCGCGCTGAAGGACAAGGCGGAAATAGAATATCTGAACCAACTGCCCACATCTTTTTACCTGCCCGACGAGGCCGTAGACCGCCTGCGCGCCGCTGCGGGGAAGGCCATCATGGCGTCGCCCGATTTCCAGCGGCTGCTGAAGGACGTCGGGGCCAGAATCGTGACTGCCCCAGCGCGCCCGGGGGAGGCGACTGCAGTCCCCGCCGCAAAGTAGCGTATGCTCTCTGACGACTGTCCTTGTAAACTTCTATTCTTTCTGAAGCGCGCTTGTCCCTTTCCCTATCTGTATTGGACCAAGATCCAGTGCGGATAGGACCAAGGTCCAATCCCCCTCCGGTGTAAATCCTAAGTCCCGCGCGAGAATAATCCTTCGAGTTATTCCTGAAAGAAATCATGGACACATCAAAACGATTTATGTAGGTATACTGTCGAAATGAACAAACAAATGGATGAGCAAAAAAAGATCGGGAAGGCACTAGAGGAGCGCCTGCGCTTCGAAAGTCTCTTGTCGGACGTTTCCGCTCGGGTCGTGCAGGCATCGGCGGAGCAGCTCGATGAGGAGATCGAGACCGCCCTGCAGAGCGTTCTCGTGTTCTTCCAGGTGGACCGCTGTGCCTTGATTCAAGCATCGAGGGACCGGACGGCGTGGCGACCGACCCACGTTGCCTATGCGGACGCCCAGGTGCCGCGTGTCCCGGTGGGAACCGACTTCCACCGCTCAAGCCACCCGTGGGCATACGAAAAGCTCTTCGAGAAAGGGCAGACACTGGCCTTTTCCAGCATGGACGAACTGCCGCCGGAGGCCCACGTGGACAGGAAGGCCTGGATCGAACGGGGGACTCAATCGACTCTGCTCATCCCGATCTTCACAGGCAAATCCGTCGAGTATGTGATCACCGTCAATGCGATGAAGAGCAAACGCGACTGGCCGGCGAAATTCATCCCGCGGCTGCGCCTGATGGGCGAGATCCTTGTCAATGTCCTCGAGCGCAGGCAGAGCAGGGTGGAAGCGGAGGAAAAACTCAGGTTCGAGACGGTCCTGGCCGAGATCTCGGGACGTTTTGTCAACCTGCCTGCCGACCGAGTGGACAGTGAAATCATGGAGGCCGAGCGCCGCATCTGCGAGTTGCTCGGTCTCGATATTTCGGCGATTTGGCAGTGGTCGTCAGGCCCGCCGGGTGTCTTCGTTCTCACCCACTACTACAGCGCCCAAGACGGTCCGCAACCTTCCATGACGTTGAGCGATACCAATTTCCCCTGGTTCAGACAGCTAATGCTGGATGGCCGCATCGCGCCCATTTCCTCGTTGGATGACATGCCGGACGAAGCTGCCATCGACCGGGAAAACTGCCGCCGATTGGGAGTCAAATCGAATCTCTGTCTCCCGCTCATGGTCGGGGGCGCTCCTATTGGCGTCTTGGGCTTGAATACCACCCGGGCCGAGCGGTGCTGGCCTGAACCGCTCATTAAACGGCTGCAGCTTGTGTCGCAAATTTTCACCAATGCCCTCGCCCGGAAACGCGCTGACGAGCAACTCAAGGAGCAACTGGTGGAGAT
Source organism: uncultured Syntrophaceae bacterium (assembly GCA_964619035.1). Classification (GTDB taxonomy): domain Bacteria; phylum Desulfobacterota; class Syntrophia; order Syntrophales; family UBA2192; genus UBA2192. Next base: position 26,033 of record CAZUBX010000008.1, read on the forward strand.
TGAGGAGCTCAAGCAACGGCTTGAAAAGGAGAACCTCTACCTGCGCGAGGAACTCCGGGAGGAGATGGGCTTCGAGAAGATCATCGGAAGCAGCGATGAGCTCAAATACATTCTCTTCCGGGTCAGGCAAGCGGCGCCCACCGATGCCACCGTCCTGATCCTCGGCGAGACAGGTACAGGAAAGGGGATGGTGGCCCACGCCATCCACGGCCTGAGCGGACGCAAAGACAGGCCCATGGTAACGGTGAACTGCGCCGCCCTGCCGGCGAACCTCATCGAGAGCGAGCTCTTCGGGCGCGAGAAAGGGGCTTTTACAGGGTCCTACACCAGGCAGGCCGGGCGCTTCGAGGTTGCCGACAAGGGGACGATCTTCCTCGACGAGATCGGCGAGATGCCGCTGGAGCTCCAGTCGAAGCTCCTGCGGGTGCTCCAGGACGGCGAGTTCGAGCGGCTGGGCAGCGCGAAGACGGTCAAGGTGGACGTGAGGGTGATCGCTGCGACGAGCCGCGACCTGAAGGAAGAGGTCAGCGCCGGGAAGTTTCGGGAAGACCTCTTTTACCGGATCAATGTGTTCCCCGTCTCGATCCCGCCGCTTCGCCAACGGACCGGCGATATCCCGCAGCTCGTCAGGCATTTCGTGGACAAATATGCCAGGAAAAGCGGTAAAAAAATCGAGACTGTCCCGAAGGACGCGGTGAAGGCCCTCCAGGGATATTCGTGGCCGGGCAACGTGCGGGAGCTGGAGCATGTGATCGAACGGGCCGTGATCATCACCGAAGGCCCTGTGCTCCAGATTGTTGATTACTTCCAAACTCCCAGGGCGGCCAATGCGATTGAGTCATCCCCTAAAGACATGGCCGCCATGGAGCGCGAGCACATCCTGCTGGTTTTGCGCGAAACAAATTGGATCATCGGGGGGCCGCGCGGCGCCGCCTCGATCCTCAATATCCACCCGAGCACCCTCCGTTTCCGGATCAAGAAACTGGGCATTCAGCGGCCCTGAGACTTTCTACTGCCCTTCACAGCCAGCCTCAACATGTTGCACCTTTACGCAACATGTTGCAATGCGCCTTTCCTGGTTCATAATCATTGAGATAAGTGCACTTGAAATATAGTAATAATATCGGTGTATTAAATATTATTTTTCTCGGTCTCACCTCTTGGAATACCTCTTGTAACTACTCACATCATCCAGGGCTGTAGATCACAACATTGCTGATAACTGCGCCTCAACAGCGGCTGACGTAATTGGGCCCCATCGGACGGACTGAAAAAGCAGGGAAGATGGCAATATGACCGTAACCTTCGAAGTGAAAGCACAGGCAGGAAAACTTGAGGAACTTTACCAAACGTTACATGCGCTCCTTCCCACGATGCGTGAAGAAAAGGGTTGCCGGGGCTGCCGCGTATCTCGGGATGTTGAGGACGGGGAGGTCTTTATGTTCTCCTCCGACTGGGAAACGAAGGTCAGCTTCGATGAGTACATATATTCGGAAAACGGCCGCGTGCTCCTTGGGGCGGTCAAACTGCTCGGCGAATCGGCCAGATTCCGCACGAGCAGCGATGCCCATTGGAAGGAAATCGGGGCCGTCAGGTTCATGGAGCCGAGGACGTGAACCCAGGAACGATGGAAAATGATTCCGTTACGAACCGGCGTTCTAAAATTATGTGCTGAGGAGAAAATACAATGAAAGTCATCATCGTTGGCGGAGTGGCTGGAGGGGCGTCTTGTGCGGCGCGCCTGCGAAGGTTGGACGAAAAAGCGGAGATCATCATGGTGGAGCGCGGGCCCTATGTATCCTACGCGAACTGTGGGCTGCCCTACCACATCGGCGACGTGATTGAGAGAGAGTCCAGCCTCCTTGTCGCAACGGAAAACACATTCCGCTCGCAGTTTGCCGTCGATGCGAGAACCCATTGCGAGGCCATCAAGATCTCACCGGACAAGAAGACCGTTGACCTGCGAAATGTCAAGACCGGCGAGGTGACGACCGAGTCCTACGACAAGCTGGTGCTGTCGCCCGGGGCCGTTACCGTCCGTCCGCCCCTGTCCGGCATCGACCTGCCGGGGATCTTCCAGGTCAGGACCGTGCCCGACGCGAGGGCGATCCGCGAGTGGCTCGAGCGCGGTTCGTTGTTCCTCGCCGGGATGGACAAATACTCAGGCTTCCAGACGGTGAGGCCCAAGACGCGCGCGGTGGTCATCGGGGGCGGATTCATCGGCCTCGAGACGGCGGAGAACCTCGTGCATCGCGGCTTCGACGTCACCCTCGTCGAGATGCTCGACCAGATCCTGGCGCCGCTCGATCGGGAGATGGCGCGCGTTGTAGAGGGCTACGTGGAGCGGCATGGCCTTCGCCTGGCGCTCAACGACGGGGTGTCCGGGTTCAAGCAGGCCGCAAACGGCGTCATCGATGTGGAAACCAAGTCCGGAAAGACCTATCCGGCCGATGTCGTGATCATCTCTCTCGGCGTGCGACCGGATACCGCGCTGGCGAAGACGGCCGGCCTGGCGATCGGGGAACGCGGGGGGATCCGCGTCGACGATCAGATGCGCACGAGCAACCCGGACATCTTCGCCGTCGGCGATGCCATCGAGGTCAAGGACTTCGTCACCGGCCAGTGGAGCCTCATCGCGCTTGCCGGGCCGGCGAACCGGCAGGGCCGCATCGCGGCCGACGTCATCGCCGGGCGCGACTCCCGTTTCCGCGGCACCCAGGGCACTTCGATCATCGGGCTCTTCGGCGCGGCGGCGGCCTGGACCGGCGCAAGCGAAAAGACGCTCAACCGGATCGGCGACAAGGATTTCGAGAAGATTTACCTCTACCCGAACTCCCACGCGGGGTACTACCCCGGGGCGCGGCCGATCGCGATGAAGGTCCTCTTCCGGAAATCCGACGGACGCCTCGTCGGCGCGCAGGCGCTCGGCGAGGACAACGTGGACAAGCGCATCAGCGCCCTCGCCGTGGCGATCCAGATGGGCGCGACGATCTACGACCTCGAGGAAGCGGAGCTGTGCTACTCGCCCCAGTTCGGAAGCGCGAAGGATCCCGTCAACTTCGCGGGGATGATCGCAGGAGGCGTCCTGCGCGGCGACATGCCGATCCGTCACTGGGATTCCGCCGGGCAGGGGTTCCTCCTCGACGTGCGCGATCCTGTGGAACTCGCCGTGGAACAGGCACAGGGGGCGGTCAACATCCCTCTGGGCCAGCTCCGGGCGCGACTCGGCGAGCTTCCGCGAGACCGGGAGATCCTGGTCATCTGCCGCTCTGGCCAGCGCGCATACTACGCGACGCGCATGCTGCTGCAGAACGGATTCAAAGCACGAACGCTCTCCGGGGGCATGCTGTCACGTTATCACGCTCAGCTCCTGGAGAATTGATAAACGGGGGGCTCTTCGAGGCGACAGGTCAAAACGCGCCATGCATCGCCCGGGCGGGGGTAGTTGTCCCCTCAAATCGATGTTCTGCCCCCGCCGGGGTATCCTGTCGGGAACCCCGCCATCCCGGCCTGTGGCGTGAAGACCGTTCCGACGGAGCGACCCGATATCCATGACGCGATGATTGATCCCGTCGGGTTGATCCTGAAGGTCATCCTCGTGAGCATGAGGATGAAGCGTTGAGACAGGGAGGAATCGGTCCATCGAAAGGATGCCGAGCATGATGCGATGCGCTGTCTTGCTGAACCTGGAAATGATCAGGGTCCTGTTCGGGCGACTCTGCAACGTACAGGCCCTGGAGTCCGAAGACCGTCCTGAGCCTCGGAATGTGCGCGATCCGTTGCGGGGCGGCGTTCGCTCGGTTCTATGGATTGTCCTGATCATGGCACTTGCGGGCTGCACGACGGTGGGTCCCGACTTCGTGAAACCCGCCCCGCCGGTACTCGATCAATGGCAGCAGGCCGATGACGCGGTTCTCGCGCAAAAGCCCGCGGAGCGGATCCAGTGGTGGGAATCCTTCGACGACCCGGTGCTGAGCAACCTGATCGAGACGGCCTATCAAAACAACTACAGCCTGAAGATCGCGGGCTTGCGGGTTCTGGAGGCGCGGGCCCAGTTGGGGATCGCCGTGGGCAATCTCTACCCCCAGAACCAGCAGGCGAGCGGCGGCGCGAACTACACGTCGGTCAGCAGGAACGCCGCCAACACGGCGTCAGGTGACCTGAGTTACTGGGAGTACAACGTCGGCGCCGGCGTCTCCTGGGAGCTCGATTTCTGGGGCAGATTCCGGCGCGCGATCGAGTCCGCCGACGCCAGCCTGCAGGGTTCCATCGCCGCTTACGACAACGCGCTCGTGTTGCTTGTCGCCCAGGTTGCGGACACCTATGTCGCCATCCGCAACGCGGAGGCCCAACTCAAGGTCACGCGCGAAAATGTCGCCATCCAGGAGCGCGCCGTGAAGATCACCGAGGCCCGGTTCCGCGGCGGCGATGTCGGAGAGCTCGACGTTCTCCAGGCGCGCACCCAGCTGCTGGGGACCCTGGCGTCGATTCCACCGCTGGAGACCGGGCTTCAGCAGGCGCGAAACGCCCTCAGCACCCTGTTGGGCCGGCCCCCGGGCGACCTCGCGCAGATACTGGGACCGCAACCGGGTGTCATTCCGGCGGCACCTCAAGCGATTGCCGCGGGCGCCCCGACGGAGCTTCTCCGGCGGCGTCCCGATGTGCGCCAGGCGGAACGCGCCGCGGCGGCGCAAAGCGCGGCGGTTGGAGTTGCCGAGGCCGATCTCTATCCGAGCTTCGGGTTGAGCGGCTTTCTCGGCGTGGTGGCGGCCGATGGAACCAATACCACGAGGAGCGGCAACAGCGGCTTCGGACAGCTCTTCAATTCCGACGCCTTCACATTTTTCGGCGGGCCGTATTTCAGTTGGAACATCCTCAATTACGGCCGTATACGCAACAACGTCCGGGTCCAGGACGCGCGGCTCCAGCAGCTTCTGGTGAGCTATCAGGACACGGTGCTCAACGCGGTGAAGGAGGTGGAGGACAACATGGTGGCCTTCCTGCGCAGCCGCGAGCAGGAGCGGATTCTGGCCGAGACCGAAGCGACGGCCCAGCGCTCGCTCAATATCGCGAACGTTGGATACCGCGAAGGGTTTACCGACTTTCAGCGTGTGCTGGATGCCCAGGGCGCGTTGCTGCGGGCGCAGCAGTCATACGTTACGGCGCGCAGCACCACCGTCCGCAGCGCAATCGGAATCTATAGGGCGCTCGGCGGAGGGTGGGAAATCCGCTCGGGCTCCGATTTCGTGGACCGGGAGACAAAAGACGCCATGCAAAGGCGCGTGAACTGGGGCGATCTCCTGCAGCCGGAGGCGACCGAACCGCCGTTCAAGGGCGAGGGCGGCGGCTGGCCGACGCCGGACTGGTAAACAAACTCAACCTGAGCAGAGGCATGTGATGACCGAACAGCAGCAGTCCCAGGGAGTGGAGCAGGAGCCGCAGAAGCATCCGGAGACCAAACCGCAGGAAGCGCAACCTGCCCCGCGGCGGATGGACCCGGTGCGCAAGTGGGTCCTGATCTTCGGAGCGTTCTGCCTGTTCCTGCTTGTCTGGTACATGGCCGCCGACCGCTTTACGCCCTTCACCACCCAGGCGCGCGTCAACGCCTTCGTGGTGCCAATCGCGCCGCAGGTGGCGGGAGAAATTCTCTCTGTCGAAGTGCGCACCAACCAGGTGGTGAAGAAGGGCGACTTGCTTGCCCGGATCGATCCGGAACGCTACCAGCTGGCAGTCGCTTCCGCCGAGGCCCAGCTGGCACTCACCCAGCAAAACCTGAAGGTATCCTCCTCGGCAGTCGATGCGGCAGCCGCCTCCCTGGAGGGCGCGAAGGCCGGGCTGGTGAGGGACACGCAGAACGAGGTTCGCCTGGGGCGCATCGCCGCAGATGTGCCCGGCGCGGTTTCGCAGCGGTCGCTGGATTCGGCGTTGACATCCCGCCTCGAGGGCGAGGCCCAGGTGGCCGGCGCCAGGGCCAATATGCAGAAGGCGATCGAAGCGCTCGGGCCGCGTGACGAGAAGAACCCGCAACTGCTCGCCGCGCGCGCGGCATTGGACAAGGCGAAGCTGGACCTGCAGTACACGCGCATCGTCGCGCCGAACGACGGTCTGGTGACCGACCTTCGGGTCGACGCAGGCAACTTCGCGGCGACCGGCCAGCCGCTGATGACCTTTGTCGCCATTCAACAGATCTGGGTCGAGGCGAACCTGACCGAGAACAACCTCGGTCGCATCAAGTCGGGCGATGCGGTCGATCTGGTGCTGGACATCTGGCCGAGCAAGACCCTGCGCGGCCGTGTCCGCAACATCACCTACGGCGTCACCGGCGCCGAATCCACCTCGAAGCCCGGCGCGCTGCCCACGGTGCAGAACCAGCGCGACTGGCTGCGCAACGCGCAGCGCTTCCCGGTGCTGATCGACTTCGAGGACCCCGCGGAGGCGGCACAGCTCGGCGCGCGTGTGGGCAGCCAGGTCAACGTGCTGGTCTACACCGGTGAGCGCCCGATCCTCAACACGATGGGTCGGGTTCTGATGTGGCTGAGCAGCGTGATGTCCTATGCATACTGATGTAACCGCAGCGACGGCTGCTCCGGGTGCGCGGGCTCTCGACGACCCCAGGGTGCGGCGCATCCTGCGTTTCGTCATCGGCGTGACCCTGGCGACGGCCTACAGCAGCTATATCAACTGGCCTTTCTCGTTCATGCTGGTGGCGTTGGCGATCTCGCTGCTGGCGCTGCCCGCGCCGGCGCCGTCGCTGCGCTTCGCGGTGTGGACGGTGGCCAAGCTCGTCTTCTTCAGCGGCCTGGGCGTGGTGCTGATGTTGCCCTTGCACAGCTATCAGCTCTTCGGGTTCGCACTGGTCGCACTCATCCTGTTCGTCACCTTCTACCTGCAAGCGCAGGGCAGGATCTCGGGCCTGGACATCATCTTCGTGATCGTCGGCGTGACCCTCGTGCCCGCGTTCGGGCAGAGCAACATGGACGTGGGGGTCGAGTTTGCGAAAGGTTTCTCGCAGAGCGCACTGGCGCTGTTCCCGGTGATCTGGTTCGCCTTCGCGGTGCTGCCCGGCGGTGTGTTCCCGGGCCTGCCGAATACGCCCCCGGTGCCAGGCACTTCGGCGGACCGGGGCATCCTCGCGCTGCGACCGGTGATCGTGCTGCTGCCGCTCTTCGTCTACATGCTGGGCAGCGACAACAATATCCGCTACCTGATCGGCTACTACCAGCCGGCGATGATCGCGCAGCACGCGAGCCGGGGGAAGGCTCGCAAGCTGGCCAGTGACCTGTTCATCTCCACCCTCATCGGCGCCACGGCGGGGCTGGTGATGTGGTGGCTGATGAAGCTGTGGCCGTCGTGGTTCTGGTTCGTACTGATGATGGCGTTGTTCACGTCCATTTTCGCGACGCACATCTTCGACGACGGCCCCGCCCCGCTGACGCCGAACTACTATCGCTGGAGCAATGGCCTGTCGACGCTGGTCTTCATCGTATTCCCCGACGCGCTGACCCAGGGCTTCACGGGCGACGACCCGAACATGAAGTTCTACCAGCGTATCCTCGACTACCTTCTCATCACCGTATATTCGGTCTTCAGCGTACTCGTCTATGACGCGATCGTGGAACGCCTGTCCTTGTGGCGCAAGCGATTCGCGTGGAGCACCCCTTGAAGCGCACAGCACAGCCGCAGGCGATGCTCTCGTCGGTTGCGAATCGAAAGGGACGAAATACTATAAGGACAGCGATCTGAATTGAAATGGGGGCTCTTCGAGGCGAAAGATTGAAACGTGCCGCGGGTCACCCGAGCAGGGGTAACGATGTTTCAAGGGAGGGTTATGGATGATGAGCAGCCCCGATAAGAAAAAATCGAACTGGAAGGAAAAAATATTTCACGAGATGGTCGAGTACTGGATCAATGTCTGTTATCTCACCCTCGTGTTCGCCGCTTTCACGCAGTACCGGAGATTCCTTCTGGCTGCCTATGACATCACATACACGAATTACTGGGTGGCGGTGATCGAAGCGTTGATCCTTGCAAAAGTCATCATGATCGGAGGGGTGTTCCGTCTCGGCCGCGGCCTTGAAGAGAAGCCCCTGATTTATCCCACCCTTTACAAAACGGTCGTCTTCACTATCTTCGTCGGTGTCTTTACCGCCCTCGAGTACGCTGTCAAGGGACTTTGGACGGGGACGGGGTTCATGGGCGGTATCGCCGATTTCTTTGGGAGAGGGCATGAATTGCTCGCCAACAGCCTGATCGTTTTCGTGGCTTTTATCCCCTTCTTCGGTCTCAAGGAGATGGGGCGGGTGTTGGGAGAGGAAAAAATAAGGGCCCTCTTTTTCCGGAGAAGGGACCCGGATTCCAGTCTGGCACTGCGCACGCTGGAGGCAAAGTGACTTTAACCAAGGCAGGCTCAGGACATGAAAAGTTAAACGGTAGCACATCTGGCCTGACAAGGAGGAACTCGCGATGACACTGGGCGCCACGGCATATCTGCGGAAGCCCTTTGATGAAGAGACCCTGCTTGGAGCCATTGCTTTAGCCATGAAAGCTCTATATAATCGCAAGATGGACGACAAGGAAGGCGACCGCGCAGGGTGATCTCCACCATCGGCGATACGGCAACGGATCCTTTTCGTTTATAATCAGGCAAAGGGTTAACCGGTCAGAAGTTCTAATCTCTTGGAATGAAAGGATGGATGAAATGAAGAAAGTTTTGATTCTCGCAGCGGTTTTTGTTTTGGCAATGTCATTGTCGACAGGGGCGTTTGCCCAGGCAACCAAGGGAGCGGCTCCGGCGGAGCAGCCCAAGGTCGTGAAGGAGAGGACGGCCGTCATGACAGCCACAGTCACGGCCATTGATCTCAAGACGCGGATGGTCACCCTCAAGGGACCGAAGGGAGAAGAGAGAACCATCAAAGTCGGCGAAGAGGCCGTGAACCTGCCCCAGGTGAAGGTCGGAGATCTCGTGACGGTGAAATTCTATGAGTCGCTCGCCGTTGAAGTGATCAAACCCGGCACGGTCTCTGCGGCAGGGGAGAAAACGGCCATCGTCAGGGCAAAGCCCGGCGAGATGCCCGCAGGAATGGCTGCCCGGCAGTCCACGGTGACGGCCACCGTTACGGCCATCGATAAGAAGAAGGGCACCCTGACCCTCAAGGGCCCGGAAGGCAATAAGGTGGTTGCAAAGGCGGAGGATCCCAAGAACCTCGATAAGGTGAAAGTGGGCGATGAGCTCTTGATCACCTACACCGAGGCCCTTGCGATTTCCGTCGAGAAAGCGAAGAAGAAATAGAGCCGGGAAACCGGGAGCAACCGACATTGGAAGTACCCGTGCCGGGTCCGGGCTTATGCCCGTGCCCGGCACGGGATCACGACAGTTGTTCAGAACGAAATTGCAAGGGGGACCAGGAGCGATGAGCGATCAGAAGATTATCAGTCCGGTCATGGACGATATCAAGGCCCACATGAAGCGCGGGAAGATCGTTTCGGCCGATGAGGCCGTGCGCGTCATCCGCAGCGGCGACACGATTGCCCTGGACGGCGTCGTGGGAGGAGGCGCCCCCGACGAGCTGATCATCGCCCTCGAGAAGCGGTTCCTGGAGAGCGGAGAGCCCCGGGGCCTGACGCTTGTGTACGCCTCGGGAATCGGGGACGGGAAAGACAAAGGCGTCAACCGCATCGCCCTGGAAGGCTTGCTGAAACGGGTGGTCGCCGGGCACTGGGGCTTGACGCCGAAGATGCAGAAGCTGGCCGTGGGCGGAAAAATCGAGGCCTACAATCTGCCGCAAGGCATCATCTCGCACATGTTCCGCGACATCGCCGCCCATAAACCACGGACGATTTCGAGCGTCGGCATCGGGACCTTCATCGACCCGAGACTCGGCGGGGGGAAGATCAATTCGCTGACTAAGGAGGAACTCGTCGAAGTCATCACCTTTGACGATAAGGAGTACCTCGCCTACAAGACGATGCCGGTACAGGTGGCGTTTCTCAGGGGCACGACGGCCGACATGGACGGCAATATTACGATGGAGCGTGAGGCGATGACGCTCGAGGTGCTTCCGATTGCCATGGCGGCAAAGAACTCCGGCGGGATCGTCGTTGTCCAGGTCGAGCGCATCGCCGACCGTGGCGCTCTGAATCCGCGCCACGTGAAGATCCCGGGGGTTCTCGTCGACTGCGTCGTCGTGGCGAGGCCGGAAAATCACTGGCAGACCTACGGCTCGCCATACAACCCGGCTTTCAGCTGCGAGTTCAAGGTTCCCACGGCCAGCGTCGAACCGCTCGGGATGGATGACCGGAAGATCATTGCCCGTCGCGCGGCATTCGAGTTGCGGCCGAACATGGTCGTCAATCTCGGGATCGGCATGCCGGAAGGCTTGGCCACCGTGGCCAACGAGGAAGGGATTTTCGAATTCCTGACCCTCACGGCCGAGGCCGGCTCGATCGGGGGGATCCCGGCGGGCGGGATGGATTTCGGGGCGGCAACGAACATGGACTGCCTGCTGGATATGCATCACCAGTTCGATTTTTATGACGGCGGGGGGCTCGACCTCGCGTGCCTCGGGCTTGCGCAGATGGACCGTCACGGAAATGTGAACGTGAGCCGCTTCGGCCCCAAGCTCGCGGGCTGCGGAGGATTCATCAACATCAGCCAGAACGCGAAGAAGATGGTTTTCGTGGGGACATTCACAGCGGGCGGAACGAAGGTGACCGTCGATGACGGGAAGCTCCGGATCGTAAAAGAAGGGGGCGTGAAGAAATTCGTAAGCGACGTCGAGCAGGTGACCTTCAGCGGCAAAACGGCGAGGATGAACAATCTCGATGTGATATTCATTACGGAGCGCTGCGTTTTTACCCTTACCGGCGAAGGCGTGGAGCTGACGGAGATCGCCCCTGGCGTGGACCTGGAAAAGGACATCCTGGCCTACATGGATTTCAAGCCGATCGTGAAGAACCCGAAGACGATGGACGAGCGGATCTTCAGGCTGCCGCCCATGGATCTGAAAAAAGATCTTCTCCACAAACCGATATCCGAACGGCTGAAGTATGACCCCGCCACGAACGTCTTCTACGTCAATTTCGAGGGCCTTCATGTCCGGTCGTTGGAGGATATCAAGGAGATCCGGACCCAAACGGAAGCGATCCTGGTCCCGCTCGGCCGGAAGGTCGACGCGATCGTCAACTACGACAACTTTTCCATTCTGCCGGAACTGGTCGATGACTATGCCGATGCGGTGAAATATGTGGTTTCGCGCTTTTACGAGAAGGTCACCCGGTACACGACCAGCGCCTTCCTGCGAATGAAACTGGGAGATGGGCTGAAGGCTCGGGGGTTTGCCTCGCATGTCTATGACTCCAGGGAGGAGGCCCGGAAAGGGCTGAAACGGGAAAGCTGAATTCGACGGGTCGACAGGTGAAAGGAGGAACGGAATGGATCTGCTCAAAGCGCTTCTCGAACAAAGCCCGCTCATGGCCCTCTTTCTTGCGATTGCCGTGGGCTACGCCCTGGGGGAAATCAACATCAAGGGGCTTTCCTTTGGTGTCGGCGCCGTTCTGTTCGTGGGGCTTGCCATCGGCGCCTTCGCGCCGAAATCGGTCCCCCCTGCGCTCCTCGGTTCGCTGGGGCTCGTCATGTTTCTTTACGGGATCGGCATACAGTACGGCAAGCAGTTCTTTGCCGGCCTGACGGGGCCGGCGGGGCGTCGAGCCAACCTGATCGCGATTATCAGCATCCTGGCTGCGTTCGGGACTGCCTTACTGATTGTAAAGGTTTTCCACCTCAAGCTTGACTATGTGGCAGGCCTTTTTGCGGGCGCCTTGACCTGTACCCCCGCGTTGCAGGCCGCCCTCGAGATCGCGGGGAACAATGACCCGGCCGTGGGATACAGCGTGGCCTACCCCTTCGGGATCATCGTCTCCATTCTCGGGATCTACGTGGCCGCGCTCGTTTTCAAGCCCAAGGTCGAAGCGCCGTCCAAAAAAAGCCTGGAACTGGTGGAACTGGTCATCCGGAACCCCGCGGTGATCGGCAAGCGGCTCGAGGACGTCGAGACCATGCTGCCCTCCGAGATCGAGGTGGCTGCGATCCGGCGGCATCATGTGACCCGGATCGCCAATCTGGACGAGATTCTGGAAGCAGGCGATTCGGTGCTCGTTGTCGGGAAAAACGCAGAGGCGGTCGAGAAGGCAAAAGACCTGCTCGGGGAGATGGGACCGCAGAACATTCTCCATGACCGGGAGAATTTCGAGTACATCCGGGTTTATGCGTCGAAGCACAGCGTCGTGGGCTCCCGTCTTTCGGATCTGGTCCTGCCGACCGAGGCACCCTGCCGGATTGTGAACATCCGCCGGGGTGACGCCCACATCGTTCCGGATCCGGATCTCATCTTGGAATTCGGCGACCAGCTCGGGCTCCTGGCCGAGTTGAAGCACGCCCCGATGCTGCGCGCCCACTTCGGGGACTCCATCAAGGGAACCACGGAATTCAGTTACGTCTCCATCGGGATCGGGATGGTGCTCGGCGTCATTCTCGGCCTGATCCCAATTCCGGTTCCCGGTATCGGCAATCTGAGCCTGGGGATTGCCGCGGGCCCCCTGATCATGTCGCTCATCCTGGGAAAACTCGGGCGGACGGGAGGGATCGTGTGGACGATGCCGGTTACGGCGAACCTCACGCTTCGCAACTTCGGTCTCACCATCTTTCTTGCCCAGGTGGGCATCAGTTCGGGCAAGAGCCTCATGGCCAGCATCGGGGATATCGGGATTCTCTTTCTCTGCGCGGCCGCGCTCATCATCCTTGTCCTGGTTTTCATCATTTTCGTGGTCGGCTACAAGATCATGAAGATTCCCTTCGATGACATCCTGGGGATTCTTGCCGGGGCGGTGGGGAACCCCGCCATCCTGGCCTATGGCGTGAAAACCGTTCCGACGGAGCGCCCCGATATCAATTATGCGATGATTTATCCCGTCGGGTTGATCTTGAAGGTCATCCTCGTAAGCCTGATGATGAAGCTTTGAGCACAGGAAGAATCACGCTCGGAATGAGGACGCGACGGGACCATCCCGTCGAAAATTAGAAAATGCCGGAAAGCAGAAAATGTGATAAAAAGAGGACCAACGCATGGAACGTGAAGGGGAGGAGAAAAAATCATGAATAGAAAAACATCCTGGGTTATGCTTGCCATCGGGCTTGCCTTTTTTCTGATCGCACCGGCCGTCATGGCTCAGCAGCAGTATGTATACCCGCAAAAGGGGCAGTCTGCCGATCAGCAGAAGAAGGACGAGTATGATTGCCACGGCTGGGCGGTAAAGCAGACCGGTTTCGACCCAACAAAGCCTCAGTCGCCCCCGCCCCAGCAGGCCGCGGCACCCAAACCGGCCACGACCCCGACCGGCGTGCGACCCGGCGCCGGGGCCGGGGGGGCCGCGCGAGGCGCGGTCGTAGGGGAGATCGTCGCCGACGATCCAAGCGCCGGAGCAAAGGCTGGCGCGGTCGCTGCGCGGGGCTCGAGCCGACGCCAGAATGCGGCTCAGCAGCAGCAGGCGCAAGCCCAGCAGCAGACACAGACCCAGCAGGCATCGACTCAGCAGAGCGCAAAACAGCAGGAGTATCTAAAGGCAAGGGGCGCCTGCCTCGAGGGGAAAGGCTACTCGGTGAAGTAGAGCGGGTGTCCGACTGTTCATGTCTCAGTCATGAGACAGGGATCGGGGACAGACGCATGTCCAAAGTGGAAAGTCCAAACAGGAATCGTGAGGGATGCCGATGAAAACAAGAGGCTCATGGAAATACGCTGTGATCGGGCTGGCGGTGATTTGCCTTGCATTGCCGGCTACGCTCTTCGCGCAGGGAGCGCCGGCAAAGGTGTTCAAGCAGGAGGAACTCGAGCAGCTGCTTGCTCCCATTGCGCTCTACCCCGATGACCTCCTGACCCAGATCCTCATGGCTTCGACCTATCCGCTCGAGGTGGTGCAGGCGGAACGGTGGGCAAAACAGAACAAAAGCCTGAAAGGGGATGCCCTGAAGGCAGCCCTGGAGAAACAAACCTGGGACGACAGCGTGAAGGCACTCGTCCCGTTCCCGGATGTTCTCACCATGATGAGCGAAAAGCTCGAATGGACCCAGAAGCTGGGGGATGCATTCCTGGCCCAGCAGAAAGATGTCATGGACACGGTGCAGAAGCTGCGCAAAAAGGCGGCAGATGCGGGCAACCTGAAAAGCTCGAAGGAGCAGGAGGTGAAGAAGGAGGGCGACATCATCATCGTCCAGGCCGCCGACCCGCAGGTGGTCTATGTCCCAGCCTACAACCCCACCGTGGTTTACGGAGCATGGGCGTACCCGGCCTATCCGCCCTATCCGGTCTATGCCTACCCGCCGGGGGCCGCATTGTTCACGTTCACGATGGGTGTCGCCGTTGGCGCGGCCTGGTATGGGCATGGGTACCATGCCGATTATCACGGGGGAAGCGTCAATATCGACAGGAACACCAACATCAACATCGACAGGTCGGGAAGGCCGGAGCAGAGACCCTCCGGGGCAGGGGCCGGAGGAGGTGCAAAGGCAGAGCAGTGGAAGCACAACCCGGAGCACCGGCAAGGGGTTTCCTACCGGGACCAGGGAACACGGGACAAGTATTCCCCGACAGACCGTGCGGCCGTGGACAACCGTCAGGGTAACCGTGGTTACGACAAGCCAAGTGCAGGCGCATCCGATCGCTCTGGCGGCAAACCGTCGGCAGGCACATCCGATCGCGCTGGTGGCAGTCAGTCGGCCCAACAGGATAGAACAGCCCAGGACAGAACGACCGATCGATCAAACTCCCAGGCGACAGGGCGCGACAACGCCTTCGGCGGATCAGACCGCAGCGGGGGGCAAGCGCAACGGGACAGCGCGAGAGGCAGCCAGAGCATGTCGTCGGCCAAGTCCCACGGAGGAGGCGGAGGCGCATCCCGGCCTTCCGGGGGCGGCGCATCACGCGGGGGCGGCGGGAGAGGCCGCAGATAGGGTTCGAGAGGAGAACGTGTCGACGAGTTCCGATCAAGACATCATCGATGGAGGAAAGATCCATGTTTTTATTTAGAAAAAGATATCCGTCATCCCGGACTCTCCTGGTCTTTGCGCTTGCCCTGCTTGTCGGCGTGATGTTCCAGGGAACCGCCCTGGCGGCAAAACCGTCACAGAAGACCTTCGGGACACCGGAAGCGGCAGTGGAAGCCCTGGTCAAGGCCCTTCGGGACCACAATGAAAAGGAGCTTGTCGCCCTTTTCGGACCCGGCAGTGAGGCATTGATCTCATCGGGGGACAAGGTGGACGACCGGGAGCGCAGTGAGAACTTCGTTCGGCTATACGGCGATGCGAACCGCCTGGAGCCAGCGGGGGACAACAAACGCATTGTCCACGTAGGGAAGAATGACTGGCCCTTCCCGATCCCGATCGTGAAAGTCGGCGAGCGCTGGCGCTTCGACACGAAACAGGGCAGGGAAGAAATCCTTAACCGCCGTGTCGGGGAGAATGAGCTGGACACCATCCAGACGTGCCTGGCGATCGTCGATGCGCAGCGCGAGTATGCCGCCTTGGACCGTGACGGCGACGGCCTGCTGGCATACGCGCAGAAGTTTTATAGTACAAAGGGCAAGACGGATGGCCTGTACTGGGAGGTCAACCCGGGCGATAAACCGAGCCCTATGGGGCCGCTTGTCGCGAAGGCCCAGGGCGAGGGCTATGTGACGGGGGAAAAGCCTGCTCCGTATAATGGGTACTTCTACCGGATCCTGAACGCCCAGGGAAAAAGCGCCAAAGGAGGGGCATACAGCTACCTGGTGAAGGGAAAGATGGTGGGCGGCTTTGCCGTCGTGGCGTACCCGGCAACATACGCCGTCTCCGGCGTGAAGACATTTATCGTGAACCATGACGGCGTCGTTTACCAGAAAGACCTGGGACCCAAAACGGGTAAACTGGCGAAGAACATGAAGACATACGACCCGGACAAGACGTGGGAAAAGGTGGAGTAGGCGAGACGAAGGACGACAAACTTCAAGTTGCCGTTCATCTGATTTTGTGTATAATATAGATATATTTGCAGGTTATTATGCGTTTGTTTCTGTGGAAAGTTTCAAGTATTTCCGAGAGATAAAACAAAGACCAGAAAAAGGAGGATACATGATGAGAAGCAAGTGGCTTATTTTGATTATTGCGGCCGTTGCATTGGTGGGGCTCAGCGGCTGCGCAACGGTGATCAAGCCGGTCCCGGCGCAGGATCTCAGCCCGAAGCTGAAGTCCGGCGCGCTGGTTCAGAAGACGAACAACTTCCAGGTGATCATGGACACCTCGGCGTCGATGGAAGAGCCCTATAAGTGGAATCACTTTGCCTACACCAACCCGATGCAGACCACGGTGATCGAATACGAGCAGCACCTGGTGAGGCTGTTCAACGACACGATTCCGAACATGAAGCTCACGGCGGGTCTGCGCGATTTTGCCGGCAGGCGCTGGCTCACGCGCAACTTTGACACGAAGCTCTGGTACGGGATGTCGCCCTGGGTGAGGGAGGATCTGGGCAAGGCGATCTGGGTAGTGAACACGGCCGGTGTGGAGAGCCCGCTGGATCTGGCCCTGGATGCGGCCACGATGGATCTAAAGCCCCTGGCGGGCAAGTCGGCCGTCATCATTTTCAGTGACGGGCTGGAGATGCCGAAGGCGGTGGCCTCGGCGCAGGCGATGAAAGCGGCGATGAAGGACAACATTTGCATCTACGTGGTCCAGGTCGGCCCGGACAAAATTACCCAGGACTTTCCGCAGGGTGAAGGCAAGGCGCTGCTCGACAAGGTCGTGAAGGCCGGCGAGTGCGGAGCCCTGGTGAACGCGAAAGATGTCGAGACGGCAGCTGGCATGGCGGCATTTGTGGAGAAGATCTTCTTAGGGCCTCCCCCTCCGCCTCCTCCGGCACCGGAAGCACCCGTGGTGGTTCCGCCGGTGGTCACGCCTCCCGCGGCACCGGATCAGCTCGAGGCGATCTACTTTGATTTCGACAAGTACGTGATCATGCCGGAGGGCCGTGAGGCGCTCAAGCGCAACGCCGAGTGGCTCCAGAAGAACGCCGGCGCGAAGGTGGTTGTCGAGGGCAACTGCGACGAGCGCGGGACCAACGAGTACAACATGGCCCTGGGTCAGCGCAGGGCGGATGCCGCGGCGAAGTACCTGGTCGACTTGGGCGTTGCAAAAGACCGCGTGGGCACGGTGAGCTTCGGCGAGGAGAAGCCCATTTGCACGGAGTCCAACGAGGCCTGCTGGTCCAAGAACCGCAGGGATGACTTCCGCGTGAAGTAAGCCTCCGTTAACAAACCCATCTTGACGAGGAGGCCTCACGACACAAGCGTGGGGCCTCCTTTTTTCATTTTAAAAGTCCGCGAAAAACGATAAAATGACTTTCCGATTAAAAACGTCCATCTGCTTATTCCACAATGACTGCAGGTCAATATTGGAAATCACACGCGAAAGATGATGTAATCGTGGGGCCATATCCTTCCCCTGAAAGGATTCCGAAGAACAAGCCATTGAAAGATCAGATCAGGAGGTGAGCAATGAAGATCATCGCTGCTGTTTTAGCCGTCCTTCTTTTCGCAACGCCCGCTCTTGCCGACGTGATGGACGAATACAAGGTCCGGAATGCGGGGGATCTCGTTGCGCTATGCAGCCGGGATCTGTCGGCCGAGGACTACGTGGCCGCGCAGAACTTCTGTCACGGTTTCGCCGTGGGCGCTTACGCCTACTATAGAGGTGTCGCCGCGGCGGATCCCGATTTGAAGATCGTTTGCTTCAAAGAACCCTACCCGGAACGCAAAAAGGTGATCGCCGATTTCGTGGCCTGGAGCAAGGCCAACCCGTCGTTCATGAAGGATGCGGCGGTGGACACATTTTTTCGGTTCATGGCCGGGGCATTCCCGTGCAAATAATCACGCAGTGAAAGGAGCACCAAAATGAAAGCCATGAAAATCATCATCCTTCTGATGGCGGGTATATTCCTCTTCGTCGGATGTTCCGGGATGTCGGATACGCAGAAGCGCACTGGGACCGGCGTGGCGGCCGGAGCCGCCGCGGGCGCCGCGATAGGGTCATTCTACGGCAGTGCAGGGGCGGGGGCAGCCATCGGCGCGGCCGTCGGTGGAGCCGGAGGCTACGTCTACGACCAGAACGTGAAGAAAAAGGACAAGGCCTACCAGGACGGCTACCAGGCAGGCAAGCAGAGCTCGACGAAGTAGCAGGACCGACCATCGCTTTAGTTGTAAGTAGTTGTAAAAAATAGTCATTGCGAGCCACGGACCCCGTTTTGGGACGGGGTTATCGATGGAATGAACAGTTCCTTAAAATTTCCCCGGTCCTCCTTTTACACCGGGGGCGCATCCCGTCAGGGTGCGCAACCATGTCTGGTTCTTTCCTTACCGGGCCGCCCCGCGAAGCGGAGCAAGGCGGCCAAGGAGGGAGTTTAGATCTTCCCCCTTTGAAAAAGGGGGACACAGGGGGATTTTCCCCTCTATGAATGGGCGCTGTTCATTAGGAGCGCAGCGACGCAATTTTCGTTATAGAATCGGCGCCAAGCCTTGCGATCCTTCGACATGCTCAGAACAGGTGCTGCGCTCGTGATGACACCTTATTAGGAACAGCGAAATCACTCCTTGCTTCCCGCACGCAGGCAATAGAAGAAGAACATTATAAGTCCACAGGGGGTCAGAAATGGAAAACCGGCAGACGAATAAAGCAGCGGATCTTTTCGATATCATGGGGAAGATCGGCAGGCTCTACACGACTCGCGCTCTCGCGGCCCAGAAGAATTTTATGGGCCATGCGCAGAAGGCCATCATGGACGTGAAGCCGGCCGAGGGAGCGGTTTCCGACAATCCCTGGCAGGCGTGGACCTCCTACGCGACCGATTTTGCGCAACGATCGGTGCTCTTCTGGGATGTCCTGCGCGCGCGGGGCAACAACTACATCGAGCATAAAAAAGAAGGCACACCCCCGCTCCTGGCCTTCAAGTGGGAGATCATCTCGGACGGGCGAACCTTTCAACGCCCCGTCAACTATGCCCTGATCCGGATTATCCCGCCCGAGGGCGTGCAAATCGATGAGACGAAGCGGCCCTTCATCATCATCGATCCCCGCGCCGGTCACGGGCCGGGAATCGGCGGCTTCAAGAAGGATTCCGAAGTCGGTGTCGCCCTGCAGTTCGGGCACCCCGTCTATTTCGTGATTTTCTTCCCGGAGCCTGAACCCGGGCAGACGATCCTCGACGTCTCCGCCGCCGAGACAAAATTCCTGGAAACCGTCGTGAAGCGGCACCCGGACAGCCCCAAGCCGACCATCTACGGCAACTGCCAGGGCGGCTGGGCCTCCATGATGATTGCAGCCAACGACCCGGACAAGGTGGGGTCCATCGTGATCAACGGCGCGCCCATGTCCTACTGGAGCGGCAGCTTCAGCGGGGGCGAAGGCGAAAACCCGATGCGCTACAGCGGAGGGCTCCTCGGAGGGTCCTGGATGTCGCTTTTTGCCAGCGACATGGGCAACGGCAAGTTTGACGGCGCCTACCTCGTGGAGAACTTTGAGAACCTAAACCCGGCGAATACCTTCTGGAACAAATACCACAACGTCTGGAAAAATATCGACACGGAACGCGAGCGTTTCCTGGAGTTCGAGAAGTGGTGGGGCGGTTACTTCCTGATGAACGAGGAGGAGATCCGCTGGATCGTCGACAATCTCTTCGTGGGCAACAAGCTGGCGCGCGGCGAAGTGAAGGCGGCGCCCGGCACCTTTGTGGACCTCAAGGCCATCCGCTCGCCCATCGTCATCTTCTCCTCGAAGGGAGACAACATCACGCCGCCCCAGCAGGCGATGAACTGGATCGCCGACGTCTACTCGAGCACGGCCGAGATCAAGGCAAACGGCCAGGTCATCGTGGGGCTTGTGCAGGAAGACGTGGGTCACCTGGGAATTTTCGTTTCGGGAAAAATCGCGCAGAAGGAACACACGGAGATCATCGAGGCCCTCGATTACATCGAAATGCTCCGGCCCGGCCTCTACGTCATGGAGCTCCAGGAGACGTCCGCCCAGGGGAAGGACAAATACCTCTCCAGCTTCCGGGAGGTGCGCCTGGAGGATATGCGCAATCTCAATCGCCTGGAGCGCCGGGACGAGAAGCCCTTCGAGGTCGTTGCCGAGGTGTCGGAGCTGAACGAAAAGGCCTACTCGCTTTTCGGCAGGCCCATCGTGAAGAGCATGGTGAATGAGAAAACCGCCGAGCTGGGCCGAAATCTCCATCCCTTGAGGATGCAGCGCTGGTTCTTCAGCGATTTGAACCCGATCATGTGGCCCGTCGGGGAGATGGCTTCAAAGGTGGAGGCCGATAGAAAACCGGCTTCGCAGGACAATCCCTTCCGCAGGCTTGAGGAGATGGGATCCGAGATGATCACGGCCTCCTGGAACTTATACCGCGACATGCGCGATGCCGAAAGCGAGGCGAAATTCTTCCAGATCTACGGATCGATGATCGCCCTGGGGGCGTCGGGGGATGTCAAGACCGGTCCGCAGCCCTTGACAAAACCGGATTCCCGGGAGCTGCCCTTCGTGAAGGAGGCGCTGGCTCAGATCGAAAAGGGCGGCTACCCGGAGGCGCTCGCACGGATTGGCGCGCTGACGGGCCAATTTGCGGGGGCCATTCCTTTGGACCGACTGCAAATGACCATGGAGTTCATCCGATCGGACAAGGTTCTCTCGAAGATTACCGAGGATGAGGCGCGACGTCTGCGCTCAGAGGCCGGGGTCATGGTACTCATGGAGCCGGAGCGCACCCTCCGGGCATTGCCAATACTGCTCGCCAAAAAAGAAGAGCGGGAGCTCGTGATGGCATTACTGGAGAAGTGGGGGCTGACCCTGGAAGGCCTCACGAAGGAGCAGCGCGACATGGTCGGGAAGATCACCGCCGTGCTCTCTGAAAACAAGGCGGGGGTACGCGCGGCAATCTCGCCCAAAAAGAAGGCGCAAAAGAAATAAACCGGAAAGCAGGGGCTCCGATCGGGAATGGAACAACCGCCAGAGCAAAAGAGTCCCCATCATGTCGTCATCATCGGAGGGGGGTTCGGGGGGCTCTACGCTGCAAGGACCCTGAAAAAGGCCCCCGTGCGGGTGACTCTCGTGGACCGGCGGAATTTCCATCTCTTCCAACCGCTTCTCTACCAGGTGGCCACGGGCATTCTCGGACCCGGCGAGATCACCGCCCCGCTTCGCCACATCCTGCGCAAGCAGAAAAACGCCGCCGTCCTTCTCGGTGAGGTGGTCGACTTCGACCCGGAAAGCCGGCGCGTCATCCTTGCCGATGGGGTCATCGAATATGACACGCTGGTCGTGGCGGCGGGGATGAAGAACCATTACTACGGCCATGACGCCTGGGAGAAGGTGGCGCCGGGGCTCAAGAGCATCGAGGACAGCGCCTGGATACGGCAGAAGATTTTTTTCGCGTACGAGGTCGCCGAGCGGGAACCGGACCCGGTGAAGCGCCGGGCATGGCTCACCTTCGTGATCGTCGGCAGCGGTCCCACCGGGGTCGAGCTGACGGGAATGGTCGCCGAGATCGCCAGGGAGACCCTGAAGGATGACTTTCGATCGATCAATCCCCAGGAGTCTGAAATCCTCCTCGTGGACGCAGCGGACCGGGTGCTGCCCGCTTTTCCACCTGAATTATCCGAACAGGCCAAAGCAACGCTTCACGATCTCGGTGTGCAGGTAAGGACGGGCGTGAAGGTCACAGCCATCGACGAGCAGGGGATCGCACTGGAAGGCCCGGCCTGCACGGAACGGATCGCTACGCACACCGTGCTGTGGGCGGCAGGGGTGGCCGCTTCTCCCCTGGGAAGGATGCTTGCGGAAAAAGCCGGGGCACAGGCCGACCGGCAGGGGCGGGTGATGGTGAACCCCGATCTCACCGTGCCGGGTCACCCGGAGATATCTGTCATCGGCGATATGGCCCACCTCGCTGGTATTGACGGGAACCCTCTGCCCGGCCTTGCCCCCGTGGCCACACAGCAGGGCCGTTATGTGGCCGGAAGCATCGGCAAGCGGCTTCGCGGCGAAAACCCGCCGGCCCCTTTTTCTTACTTCGACAAGGGAACCATGGCCGTCATCGGGCGGCACGCCGCCGTCGCCAACATCGGCAGGTTTCATTTCGGCGGAATCACGGCGTGGCTCATGTGGCTCTTCATCCACCTGTTGCTTCTGATCAACTTCGAGAGCCGACTGGTCGTGCTCATCCGCTGGGCTTTTTCGTACTTCACCCACAGCCGCGGCTCGCGGGTGCTGATCGCGACGGGCACGCTGCGCCTGCCCATCACGGGTGCCGTGAACAAGGAACAACAAGGACGCAGGGATAACGGGGAATGATTTGCAATTAAAAGGAGGAACAATGGAACCCTTGAAAGAATTCACGAACGTGACCTTCGACGAAATCCAGATCGGCGCAACCGCCGAACTGGCCATTACCATGAAGCAAAACCAGATCGATCTGGCTGCCATGGTCTCAGGGGATGTGGACGCATTTTACCTGATGCAGCCCGGCGACGCGGATAAGCGTCAGGAGGCCAGGAAGACGGAAGCGGCCGGTGCCGAGGCCATCATATCGATCATTCTCGGCACGCGCCTGCCCGGACCGGGGTCGAAGATCCTGCACAGGGATCTGCGTTTTGCCGGTGATTTCTCCGTGGGGGATACGCTTACGGCGAAGGTCACCGTTAAGGATAAACGCAAGGAGGGGAATCTCGTCGTCTTTGATACCCGTTGTGTCAGCCAGGCGGGAAAAGAACTCGTTGCGGGCACGGTGACGGTGCAGGCGCCCACGTCGCGGCTTGTCTACGACAACATCAAGCCGCCCAAGTTCGAGCTTCGCTGGGGCGATGCCTTCGCACAACTTATCAAGGGCTGCCAGGGTTGCGATCCCGTTACCTGCGCCATTGCGCACCCCTGCGACAGGGATTCCCTCATGGGCGCCATCGAGGCGGCCCGCCGCGGCTTCATCATTCCGGTGCTTGTCGGGCCCGAGGACAAGATACGGAAGGCGGCAGAGGAGGCGCAGATCGATCTTTCGCCCTACCGGATCGTGTCCGCGGAGCACAGCCACGCCTCTGCTGCAAAGGCCGTCGAACTGGCCAGTTCGGGCGAGGTGGAGTCCCTCATGAAGGGGAGCTTGCACACCGACGAGATCATGGGGGCCATCGTTTCATCGTCGGCAGGGCTTCGCACCTCGCGCCGGGTCAGCCACGCCTTCGTCATGGACGTTGCCACCTATCCCAAGATGTTCATGATGACCGATGCGGCCGTCAACATCTTCCCGACGCTCGAGGTCAAGCGTGACATCGTCCAGAACGCCATCGACCTGGCCCGCGCGCTCGGCGTCGAAGTGCCCAAGGTGGGCATCCTCTCGGCCGTTGAAGTGATCAACCCCAAGATCCCCTCCACGCTGGATGCGGCCGCCCTGTGCAAGATGGCCGACCGGGGCCAGATTACCGGCGGCATCCTTGACGGGCCCCTGGCCTTTGACAACGCCATCAGCGCACAGGCCGCAAAGACCAAGGGGATCGTCTCTCAGGTCAGCGGGGATGTGGACATCCTGCTGGCGCCGGATCTCGAGTCGGGCAACATGCTCTTCAAGCAGCTCACCTACCTGGCCGGGGCCGAGGGGGCCGGCATCGTACTCGGGACCCGGGTCCCCATTGTCCTCACAAGCCGTGCCGACTCATTGAGGACGCGGCTCGCCTCGGTGGCGGTCATGGTGCAGGTCGCCGCCGCCCGGCGAAGCGGAAAGTACGAGACGAAGTGAGCGCCATCAGGGGTCCATCCGCCTTGATCCGTGTCAATGTTCTTCACTTGCTTTTCTGGTTCCGGCTTGTCCGGACAGGATTTCGTTTTACGGGAGGACTTCACCATCATGAACAGGGACGACATCGCGAACTACACCGTTGTTGAAAAGCTGCGGGACCAGCGGCCGGTAACGATCCGTGCAATAAGGCCCGGGGACAAGGGGCTGCTCCTGGAGGCCTTCAAAGGACTGGAAGCCAGCTCGATCTACACGCGCTTTTTCGGGCCAAGGAAGGAGCCGACCGACCGGGAACTTATACAAGCCACGGAAATAGACTTTATCCACAACGTTGCCCTTGTCTCGTCCGTCCAGGAGAGCGCAAGGGAGCGGATCATCGGGGTCGGGCGCTACATCGCCCTGAAAGGACCGGACCCGCCGTCCGCCGCGGAGCTCGCCTTCGTGGTCGAGGAGGACTATCACGGCCAGGGCCTCGCGTCGATCCTGCTCAAGCACCTGCTGCTGATCGGTCGGCAACAGGGCATCTCACGTTTCGAGGCCGATGTGCTTCATGCGAACAAAAAGATGCTCAGGGTCTTTGAACGGAGCGGCCTTCCCGTTGTGACGAAGGCGTCAAGCGACTCCCTTCACGTTACAATGAACCTGAACAAAACAGAAGCACCGTGAGACTTCCCGCACAGAGAGCGGCGAAGCGGCAATCACATCGAGCGAGGTGACAAGCATGGGGAATCAGATCGTCGTACTCAATGCCGGATCGTCCAGCCTGAAGTTTACCATTTACGCCGATACGGGCGAGAAGCCGGGGGTCCTCTACGACGGCCAGTTCGAGGGCATCCTCACGGAGACCCGCTTCAAGGCAAAGGATGGCGCGGGGAAGGTCGTAGAAGAGAAAAAATGGCCTACGGGCGCTCCGCTCGACCACGAAGGGGCCATCGATGCCCTCTTTGCCTGGGGCAGGGGAGTCCTCAACAGCTCGGACCGCATCGTGGCTGTGGGTCACCGGGTTGTACACGGCGGTCTCGAGTACACGCAGCCCACCGTCGTCAACGAGCACGTCCTGGGGGATCTGGAAAAATTCGTTCCCCTGGCGCCGCTGCATCAGCCTCACAACCTGGCCGCCATCCGCATTGTTGCCAAAAGAAACCCCGGCATCCCCCAGGTGGCCTGCTTCGACACCTCCTTTCACACGAGCATCCCTGCCGTGGGTCAGGCCTTTGCCCTGCCCAGGAAGATTACCGAGCAGGGAGTCCGGCGCTACGGGTTCCACGGCCTCTCCTACGAGTATATCTCTACAGTCCTGCCGGGGTTCGACCCGGAAGCGGCAAAGGGCCGGACGGTTGTCGCACACCTCGGAAACGGCGCCAGCCTGTGCGCCATGAAGGAGTTGAAAAGCGCGGCCTGCACTCTGGGATTCACCGCCGTCGAGGGCCTGATGATGGGCACGCGCTGCGGAACCCTCGACCCGGGGGTCATGCTCTACCTGATGGACGAGTGCGGCATGAACACGCGGGACCTCGAAAAACTCATCTACAAGGAATCGGGACTGCTGGGCGTCTCGGGGATCTCGAGCGACATGCGGACGCTTCTGGAAAGCACCGACCCGCATGCCGCCGAAGCGGTGGAGCTTTTCGTCTATCGCATCACTCGCGAGCTGGGGTCGCTTGCCGCAGCCCTCGGGGGGCTCGATGCGCTGGTCTTCACCGGGGGGATCGGAGAGAACGCAGCCCCCATACGCGAGCGCGTCTGCCGTACCGCGCAGTGGCTGGGGCTTGAATTCGATGAAAAAGCCAACGCGGCGCGAGGGCCTCGCATCAGCCGGGAGGCAAGCCGGGTACGCGCCTGGGTGATTCCCACCGACGAGGAACTGATGATCGCCCTGCACACCCGACAGGCTCTTGCCGGGATGGTGAACTGACGACGTTTGTTTTGAAATCCATCAGCGGAAATGCTATGTTGCTTTCCGAATTGAATGGCACGGAACGGAACCCAATCTCGATATTTTCAAAGCCACCACATCACGCAGGAGGGGATCGGTCATGCAGAGCATAGGGGCACGGTGTCGCATAGAGTTTCCGCCACGGATGAGCTTCCGGTTCAACCCGCACCTTGTGGCGACCTTCCTCCTGCTCGTCGTTTTCCTGACAGGTGCCGGTTGCTCAAAGGGCCCCCAGGAGGCCCCGCCGGCGCCCGCCGTCGAGGTGGTAACGGTCATCCAGAAGGACGTGCCTGTCTATCACGAGTGGATCGGGACGCTCGACGGCCTGGTGAACGCCACCATACGGGCCCAGGTCCAGGGATACCTCACCAGGCAGAACTACCGCGAGGGCGACCTCGTGAAAAAGGGACAGACCCTCTTCGAGATCGACCCGCGGACCTTCCAGGCGGCCCTCGATCAGGCAAAGGGACAGCTCGAGGCCCAACAGGCCCGATGGACGACGGCCAAGGCAAACCTCTCCCGGATCAAGCCCCTTGCCGATCTCAACGCCGTCAGCAAGAAGGACCTTGACGACTCGACCGGAATGGAGCAGTCAGCCCGAGCGGCGGTACTCTCCGCGCAGGCTACCGTAGACAAGGCCCAGCTGGATCTCGACTTCACCAGGATCATCTCGCCCGTCGACGGCATTGCAGGCCTTGCCA
Organism: uncultured Syntrophaceae bacterium; assembly: GCA_964619035.1. Taxonomy (GTDB): domain Bacteria; phylum Desulfobacterota; class Syntrophia; order Syntrophales; family UBA2192; genus UBA2192. The sequence goes on from CAZUBX010000008.1 coordinate 52,522, forward strand.
AGGCGCAGATCGGAAACCTCGTCGGTCCGGGGGGCGTGGACGAACTGACGACGGTCTCGACGCTCAACCCGATCAAGGTCTACATCCAGGTCAGCGAACAGGAATACCTCCAGGCCGGCCGCGATGCGGAGCAAAAAGTCGAAAAGCTGAAAGCCGAGCTCATCCTTGCCGACGGGAGCGTCTACCCCAACAAGGGCTCCTTTGCCTTTGCCGACCGGCAGGTGGACGTCAGGACGGGAACCATCAAGGTGGCGGCCATCTTCCCCAACCCGGGTAATTACCTGCGTCCCGGACAGTACGGTAAGATCCGTGTTGCGACCTCGATCCGCAAGGATGCCCTGCTGGTGCCCCAGCGGGCCGTGGCGGAAATCCAGGGGAAATACATGGTGGCCGTGGTGGGCGCCGACAACAAGGTGGACATGCGGACCGTGAAAACCGCCGAGCGCGTCGACAACCTCTGGGTCATCCTCGAGGGCCTCAAGCCCGGCGAGCGGGTCGTGGTGGAGGGAGTCCAGAAGGTCCGTCCGGGAATGCCGGTGACCCCGAAGGCGCTTGCTGAGGCACCGGCAAAGCCTGAAGCGAAAGCGGAGGAGAAGGCCCCCGCCCCCCAGAAATCCGCCGAGCCGGCGAAGGCCGAGAAGAGGTAGACCGACATGTCCAAATTCTTCATCAACCGCCCCATCGTGGCCATGGTGATCTCCATCCTCATGGTCATCGTCGGCCTTGTGGCCATGTCGGGCCTGCCCACGGCCCAGTTCCCCAACATCGTACCGCCCGAAATGAAGGTCACCGGCACGTACCCCGGCGCAGACGCGCTGACCATCGAGCAGTCCGTGGCCACGCCGATCGAGCAGCAGATGTCGGGCGTGGACAACATGAACTACATGTACTCCCTCAACGCCAACAACGGCGTGATGACGCTGACGGTGAACTTCGACGTCAAGACGGACCCCAGCACCGACCAGATCCTCGCCCAGATGAGGTCAAACCAGGCCAACTCGCAGCTGCCCGCCGACGTGATCAACCAGGGTGTCACGGTGCAGAAGTCGACGGCTGCGCCGCTGCTCATTTTTGCACTCTTCTCTCCCAACGGAACCTATGACAACGTATTTCTTGCCAATTACAGCTATATCAACATCAACGACCAGATGACCCGCGTTCCCGGCATCGCCAGCGTCACCATCTTCGGCGCCGGCCAATACGCCATGCGCCTCTGGGTGAGGCCCGACCGGCTTGCTTCGCTGGGGATCACCATCCCCGAGATCGTCACAGCCGTCCAGCAGCAGAACGCGGTCAACCCCGCAGGACAGGTCGGCGCCGAGCCCGTTCCGAAGGGGCAGGAGTTCACCTACGCGGTGCGCGCCCAGGGTCGCCTCGAGAACGAGGCGCAGTTCGGCGACATCGTGATCCGGGCAAACCCCGACGGCTCCGTCGTCCGACTGAAGCAAGTGGGCAGGATCGAACTGGGGGCCCAGACGTACAACCTGATGGGCCGCCTCAACGGCAAGCCCGCGGCCGTTATCTGCCTTTACCAGATGCCGGGTTCCAACGCGATCGAAGCCGCCGATGGGGCCAAGAAGCTCATGGCCGGGCTCAAGGAAAGCTTTCCCGCCGACCTGGATTACGTTGTGGCCCTGGACACGACACTCGCCGTCACGGAGGGCATCAAGGAGATCGTCAAGACCCTCTATGAGGCCCTGATCCTTGTCATCATCGTCGTCTTCATCTTTCTGCAGGGCTGGCGGGCAACCCTGATCCCGCTTCTGGCCGTTCCGGTTTCGCTGGTGGGAACTTTCATGCTCTTTCCCCTTTTCGGGTTTTCCATCAACACGCTGTCGCTCTTCGGCCTGGTGCTTGCCATCGGACTTGTCGTCGACGACGCCATCGTCGTCGTCGAGGCGGTGGAGCATCATATCGAGCAGGGGATGTCACCCAAAGATGCAACCCTCAAGGCCATGGAGGAGGTCTCGGGCCCCGTCATCGCCATCGCCGTCATCCTGGCAGCCGTCTTTATTCCCACGGCGTTCATCCCGGGGATTACGGGCCGGCTCTACCAGCAGTTCGCCGTGACGATCGCCGTCTCCGTCATCATCTCCGCCTTCAACGCCCTCACCCTCTCGCCGGCCCTTGCGGCATTGCTTCTCAGACCCAAGAAGAAGTCAAAGGGAGCGCTGCAGAAATTCTTCGATTGGTTTAACCGGTTCTTCGGCCGTGCGACGGACGGGTACGTGAACTGGTGCGCTCATCTCATCCGCAAGAGCAAGATGAGCCTGCTCTTGCTCGTTGGCGTGACCGTCATGGCCGGTTTCTTCGGCTCGCAGATCCCGACTTCCTTTCTCCCCGAGGAGGACCAGGGGTATGTCTATGCAGGACTTCAGCTGCCCGATGCGGCCTCTCTCCAGCGCACCGATGCCGCCGTGAGAAAGGCCGAGGACATCATCATGAAGACGCCGGGCGTGAAGTTCTGCACGAGCGTTATCGGCTTCAGCATGCTGAGCGGAGTCCAGAACACCTACAGCGCATTCTTCTTCATCACCCTGGAGGAGTGGGCCGCAAGAAAGAAACCAGAGGAGCAATACGCAGCCATCAAGAATCACTTGAACCGGGAGTTGGGAACGCTCACGGAAGCCATCGCCTTCGCTTTCCCGCCGCCCGCAATCCCCGGCATCGGCACTTCCGGCGGGTTCACCTTCATCCTCGAGGACCGGGCAGGCAAGGACCTCAAGTTCCTCGCCGACAACACCAATAAATTTCTCGAGGCGGCCCGGAAACGGCCCGAACTGGCCGGCATCAGCACGACCTTTCGCCCGACGGTGCCCCAGGTCTTTGTGGACGTGGACCGCGACAAGGTCCTCAAGCAGGGGGTAAACCTTTCGGATGTGTTCAAGACCCTGCAGTGCTTCATGGGGGGCACCTTCGTGAACTACTTCAACCGCTTCGGACGGCAGTGGCAGATCTACGTCCAGGCCGAGGGTGAGTTCAGAACCAATGCGAAAAATCTCGGGCAGTTCCACGTGCGGAACAGTGACGGTGTGATGGTGCCCCTCTCGGCCCTGACGAATGTCCGCTCCACCTCAGGCCCCGAGTTCACCATGCGCTACAACCTCTACCGCAGCGCCCAGATCAATGGGTCGGCCGCACCGGGCTACAGCTCGGCCCAGGCCATGGCGGCCCTCGAACAGGTCTTTGCCGAGACGATGCCCACGGAGATGGGTTTTGACTACCTCGGCATGAGCTTCCAGGAGAAGAAGGCCCAGGAGGGGGTCTCGCCGGCCGTCATCTTCGGATTCTCGCTTCTGTGCGTCTTCCTGATCCTTGCCGCCCAGTACGAGAGCTGGACGCTTCCGTTCAGCGTGCTGCTCGGAACTCCGATTGCCATCATGGGTGCCTTCTTCGCCTTGTGGCTCTTACGTTACGAGAACAATGTCTATGCACAGATCGGCCTTGTCATGCTCATCGGCCTTGCCGCGAAAAACGCGATCCTCATCGTCGAGTTTGCCAAGATGGAATATGACAAGGGAAAACCCTTGATCGAGGCGGCCCTGACCGGCGCGAAACTCAGGCTGAGGCCGATCCTCATGACCTCCTTCGCCTTCATCCTGGGCTGCGTGCCCCTTGCCCTTGCAACCGGAGCCGGGGCCATCTCGCGACGGGTCATGGGAATGACCGTCATCGGCGGGATGCTGGCCGCAAGCTTCATCGCGATTTTGATCATCCCCGTGACATTCTTTGTCGTGGAGAAACTTTCGCACAAAGGAAAAGCAGGTGAACATGCACCCGTCGAACAGACCAAGAAGGAGGGGGAAGGCCATGAATAAAACGATCCTCTCCCTGGTTGTCGCGATCTTCCTTACCGGCTGCGCCATCGGCCCCGACTACAAGCGCCCGACGATCGACACCCCCGCGGCGTGGCGAGTCGAGGAGAAGGCGGCGCAGGACACGGCCAACACGGCCTGGTGGCATCAGTTCGAAGACGACGTCCTTAACGGGTTGATCGACGAGGCCCTGAAGCAGAACGGCGACCTCCGGGTCGCCACCTCCCGCGTCGACGAGTACGTGGGTCGGTACTGGGTGGGGCGTTCGGGCATCTTCCCGCAGATCGGGGCGAACGCCTTCGCCGGCCAGAATCGCGTCAGCGAGCAGTCACTCTCCACCGCCGCATTATCCGGATTGAAAAACCCGTCCGACAGCTACCAGGCCAGCTTCACCGGTAGCTGGGAGATCGATATCTGGGGAAAACTCAGGCGGGCCACCGAAGCCTCTAAAGCCGACCTGCTCTCGACCGAGGAGGCACGGCAGGCCGTCATCCTGTCGCTGGTCAGCGCCGTGGCAACCAGCTACATCAACCTGCGTGATCTCGACAAGCAGCTCGAAGTCGCAAGGCGCACGGCAAAGGCACGGGAGGATTCCTACAAGCTCTTCAAACTTCGCTACGAGGGCGGTGTCATCTCGGAGCTCGAACTCAACCAGGTCAAATCCGAGTACGAGCAGGCTCTGGCCACGATCCCGCAGGTCGAGAAACAGATCGGATTCCAGGAGAATGCGCTGAGCGTCCTGCTCGGGAGAAACCCGGGGCCCGTCGACCGGGGAAAAAGCATCGATGAACTGGCTCTGCCGGCCGTTCCGTCCGGACTGCCCTCGGATCTGCTGGAGAAGCGCCCCGATGTCCGCCAGGCGGAGCAGGCCCTCGTTGCCGCCAACGCCCGCATCGGTGTGGCGAAGGCCCAGTTCTTTCCCACCATTTCGCTGACAGGCCTCTTCGGCTGGGCAAGCACGGAACTCTCAAGCCTCTTCACCGGTCCCGCCCAGGTCTGGAGCTGGGGCGGGGCTGCCGTGGCCCCGATCTTCACGGGCGGATCCCTCCTGGGGCAGTTCTGGGCTTCCGAGGCCATCCAGCAGCAGGTGCTCTTCAACTACCAGAACACCGTCCAGACGGCCTTCCGCGAGGTTAATGACTCGCTCGTCGATCAGGGGCGGACCCGCGAGCAACTCGAGGCGCAGAAACGGCAGGTCGAATCCCTGAGGGAATACGCCCGCATCGCCTGGCTTCGCTTTGACAACGGCTACACGAGCTACATCGAGGTGCTCGACGCCGAACGGAGCCTCTTTTCGGCCGAATTGACCTATGTCCAGACACAAGGGATCCTCTTCGCGGCGCTCGTCAATCTTTACAAGGCCATGGGCGGAGGATGGGTGGTGGAGGCAGACAAGCTCACGTCACCGGAAACCGGCACCGCACGCAAGGAAGACAGGGAAGAAAAGACGGAAAACCCCTGAGAGATCCCCCGATGAAGTCCATGTCCAAGCATGTCACACGCTTCTGGTCGGAGGAACGGAGCCTGACAGTATTTCTGATCCTCCTGATCGTCGAGATTTTCATCATCGCGCCGATCAATCGCACGGGTATTGCGCTCGGTCTCGTCAACAACATCTTCTTTTCCCTTTTGCTCCTGGTGGGCCTGCTCACCATGACTCGCCACAAGGCTCTTCAGGCTGTCGTGATGATATTCGTTGCCCTGGCCGTCGCGACCCACTGGGCACGTCTCGTTTTCGGCGTGTCGGGCCTGGAGATCATCGACAGCCTCCTCATGCTGGCATGCGTCACAGGCTTTCTGGTCATCGTACTGTGGCAGGTCTACCGGGAAGGACCCGTCACGGGGCATCGGGTCATGGGCGCCGTGGCCGGTTACATCCTTCTTGCGGTGGTTTTTGCCATTGCCTATAGCCTGGTCGAATATCTTGCCCCCGGCTCTTTCCAAATGCCATCTGCCCTGTCCCAGTCCAGAGAACCTCATGGCCAGCTGTTTTATTATTTCAGCGTCACCACCCTGACGACAGCGGGATTTGGTGACATCACCGCCGTAAATCCCTTCGCGCGGACCCTGGTGATGATGGAGGCCCTCATCGGGCAACTCTATCCAGCCATCCTGATTGCCCGCCTGGTGTCCCTGCACGCGGAGACGAAGAGGGAAAAAAGGGAAGGGCACAAATGACAGCCTGCGATGACGATTGCCCCAGGCCGCAACAATCACCATGCGGCCCAACGAAAACGAAAAGCCGTCCCGCATCTTAGCTAGACGGCTTTTCTATTCCCGGGGAAGCATTTGCGTCCCACTCAACCCATCGAGGCTCCCGCCACAGGAATTCGTTCTTCTTGCTTCCACAAAGATTATCCAGTAAATATGCATAAGTAAGCGCAATATTACGTTTCGGCCAACCCAAAAATATGATGGATTAATCTATGAGTCAAAAATCGAAAGGCGGACCGCTCGTCCCGGAGTACACGGAAGAACGGCCCGGAAACACGGGATCGCCGATCCGGGAGGGTCCCGAAAAAGAGGGGATCGGGGAAACGCTGGAAGAGCGACTGCGCTTCGAGCGCCTGCTCGCAGATTTCTCGGCCCGGTTCGTCAAGATTTCACCTGAACAGGTCGACGGGGAAATCGCGCGCGCCCTGAAGATGATCCTCGAGTTTTTCCAGGTCGACCGTTGCTTCCTGATTCGGACGCTGCAGGAACGGACGGCATGGCAGGTCACCCATGCGGCCTATGCGGAGGATCAGTTTCCGCCTGTTCCGGTGGGAGCCGTCTTGTCCCGCGCGATTCATCCATGGGCATACGAAATGCTCATCGATAAAAAGCAGGTACTGGCCATTTCGGATACGGCCGATGTGGGACCTCCGGAAGCCCACGTGGACAGGCAGACCTGGCTCGAGTGGGGAACTCGATCGACCCTGCTCATCCCGATACACGTTGGTCAATCCGACGATTATGTGATTTCCATCAATGCGGTGAAGAGCGAGCGCGGCTGGCCTGAAGAATTCATCCCGCGGGTGCGCCTTCTTGGTGAAATCTTCGTGAATGCCATGGAGCGAAGGAACGCCGAGCGGGCCCTGCGCGAAAGCGAGGAGAGGCTGGACCTTGCGACGTCGTCTGCGGAAGCGGGGATATGGATCATGAACGTGGAGACGGGCTTTGTCTGGGTAACGGACAAGCTGCGGGAGCTGTTTCGATTTGCCCCGGACGAGGCATTGAGTAACGAACGGTTCATGGAGGTGATCCACCCCGACAATCGAAAGATTGTCAGGGAGAGCGTCCGGCAGAGCCTGGAGAAGCATGAGCCGCTCCGTGTCGAGTACCGCATTGTGCTGCCTGACGGAAGCATCCGCTGGATCGTCTCCCGCGGGCGACCGTATTCTAAAGCGCCGCAACACCCTGAGCGTCTGATGGGGGTATCCATCGACGTCACCGAGCGCAAGGAGATGGAGGCCCGGCTCCGGAAGCAGTTCGAAGAGATCGAGCGGCTGAAGAGTCAACTGGAAAAGGAAAACATCGTCCTGCGCGAGGAACTCAGGAGGGAAAAGGGTTTCGAGAAAATCATCGGAAGCAGCGAAAACCTCAACTATGTGCTCTTCCGGGTAGGGCAGGTGGCCCCCACGGAAGCAACCGTCCTGATCCTGGGCGAGACCGGGACAGGGAAAGGGATGGTGGCCAGTGCCATCCACGACCTGAGCCGCCGTAGCGACAGGCCCATGATCACAGTGAACTGCGCCGCCCTTCCGGCCAACCTCATCGAGAGCGAGCTCTTCGGACGGGAAAAGGGGGCCTTCACTGGGGCCCACGCAAGGCAGCCGGGACGCTTCGAGGTGGCCGACGGGGGGACGATCTTTCTCGACGAGATCGGTGAGATGCAGGTTGAGCTACAGTCGAAGCTCCTGCGGGTGCTCCAGGACGGTGAGTTCGAAAGGCTGGGGAGCGCGAAAACGATCAAGGTGAATGTCAGGGTGATCACCTCGACGAGCCGCAACCTGAAGGAGGAAGTTCGTGCCGGACGCTTCCGGGAGGATCTCTATTACCGGCTGAATGTCTTCCCCGTCTCGATTCCGCCGCTCCGGGAGCGCGCGGACGATATCCCCGATCTCGTCCGCTTCTTCGTGGACAAGTATTCCCGCAAGATCGGCAAGCAGATCGAGAACATCCCAAAGGCTGCCATGAAGGTTCTGGAGAAGTACTCCTGGCCCGGAAATGTGAGGGAACTAGAGCACGTCATCGAGCGTGCCGTGATCACGACATCGGGACCCGTGCTCCAGCTGGCGGACCGCCTCGAGCCCATCCGGCCTGCTGAAACGGCCGAAACGTCCCCAAAGGAGCTGGCCGCCGTGGAGAAGGAACATATTCTCCGTGTTCTCGGTGACACGGGCTGGAGAATCGAGGGGCAGAAGGGCGCCGCCATGATACTGAACCTTCACCCGAGCACGCTGCGTTCCAGGATCAAAAAACTGGGCATTAAACGGTCCCTGAAATAAATTATCATCGGCAGCACTAGGCCCTCGACATGTCGCGGTTCCGCGATATGTCGAGGGTTATTTTTATTATCCCCATAATCTGTCAATCCCCTGTTTCGAAAATAATTGTTCAATATTGAACTGTTAACAATCATCTTTTATAAATTGGACCCTTGGAATGCTTCTTGGAGTGCAAATTAGAAATCAGTGTCCATTTAATGATCTCATTGGAGTCGCTGAGAGCACTTTGAAAGTCGTTACGCACCAGACCTGTCAGGCAAAAGAAAGGGGGGAGATCATGACGCTGACAATCGAAGTCAGAGCCAAACCCGAAAGAGTCAACGAACTTTACCAGACCCTGCAGGCGATCATTCCCACGATGCGCCAGGAGAAGGGGTGCCTGAACTGCCGTATTTCCCAGGACATGGAGGATGGCGAGAACTATGTACTTTCCAGCGACTGGGATGCGGAGGCAAGCTTCGGGGGTTATATCAAGTCCAACAGCGGTATCGCACTGCTAGGGGCAATTAATCTTCTGGGCCAGTCGACGAGAGTCCAAGTAGGAAGTGGCGCAAAGTGGGAGGGGGCCGAGGCCCTGAAAAGAATCTGGAGAAGTTCACAGTAGAAATGCCGTGAACTGAGATTTGCCAGATCACCATTGCTTCTAGGCACTGGCATTCTCTATCGAAAAAATAATTATGGAAGGGAGGTGTTGCATCGCTTCAATAGTTGGTTCACGTCAATAACGTCAATCATTAACTTCGCAAAAGAAGGAGGTAACAACGAATGAAGAAGTATTTTACGATCATGGTAGCCGTTCTCTTTGTGTTCGGCGTATTGGGTGTGAGCTTTGCGCAGCAGGCGGCCCCGAGCGGCAAGCAAGATGTTCCGGCAGGACCCATCGATGGTAAGAAGTCTGAGAAGTCGGAGAAGCGCCAGGCAGTGACTCCTGAGAAGAAGAAGACGATGGAAACGCCCGGGATCTCTCAGGGGCAGGCAAAGCCTGACACGAAGCCCGTGAAGAAGTCCGAGAAGTCGAAGAAGCGCCAGGCCCAGACGCCTGAGAAGAAGAAGGCGGCGGAATCCCCCGCGACCGGTGAGGGCATGGCTGCACCGCCTGCGAAGAAGTAAATTCCTGCAGTTCTGAAGAGCAACGATCGTAAAGGAGGCCAAGACATGTGGACGAAAAAGATTCTTTCCATACTTTTGACAGGGCTGACCCTTCTTTCGCTGCTTTCTTCCTGCGCGACACCGGGAGAAAAGCAAACGACCCTGCCTCCCGATCACAAGCCTCCCCCCACGTCGGGCGGGCCCTAAACGGGGGAACCTCGCGATTGCGCACAAGCGCCTTCGTCGAGCAGGACGAACAGCGAAGAGGGTTCAACCTGTTGCAACAAATGGAAACCTGAATGGTGAAGGCAGGGCCATCTCTGGCTCTGCCTTCTACCCAACTTGGCCATAACGCCTTGTTGGGGGGGAATGCACAGGGCATCAACCAGAAGGATGTCGTTCGTCATGAATGAAGCATCAAAGGGGATCTTACAGTTCTGGAAAGCTCAGTGGGAATCTTACATGAAGTCGATGACGGCCATCCAGGAGCAAAAGGAGACGATGTTGGAGATGCTCCGGAAAAGTGGTGTCTTGCAGGAAGGATCGCAAAAGATGGTCAAGGACTGGACGGATAAATCTAAAGCCATCCAGAAGACCTATTTGAATATGGTTGAGGACCAGTTCAAGAAGCTCGAGGATATTCTGGAGCCGAAAAAATAGACAGGTCTTGGACGTTGCGTCGAATTCACTGCGCTTCGGCTTTGCGCAGATTCCGCGAATGCCGGCACCGTGAAGGATTATGAGTTTTCGCGCGCAACGGTGAATGAGGCGTGGGCCGCAGGACTCGAAGATGTCCGCTACTCTATCGCCAACATCGAATGGATACAGCCGCTGGAGTTGGGTCCCGGCGTTCGCGTTTACGATCTCCCGCCCGACGACTCGCCTTCATGAACGGGAAAAGCGAAGGCCGGAAACCGAAGGTGGAAACCAGGCCCCTAAATCGCAGACCGCAACGCCGGAATTGCGTCGGATCGAAAGAAAGGAGAAAAACTCATGAAAGTCATCATCGTCGGCGGAGTGGCCGGAGGGGCATCGTGTGCGGCGCGCCTGCGCAGGTTGGATGAAAAAGCCGGGATCGTCATGGTGGAACGCGGACCCTATGTTTCCTACGCGAACTGCGGGCTGCCCTACCACGTCGGGGGCGTGATCCCGAAAGAATCGAGTCTGCTGGTGGCAAGCGAGCAGCTGTTCCGAGAGCAGTTTGCCATCGATGTACGCATCAATTGTGAGGCCATTGAGATTTCTCCGAAAGAGAAAACCGTGAAGCTGCGGGATGTCGCGACCGGCGAGGTAAAGAGCGAAACCTACGACAAGCTGGTGCTTTCGCCCGGTGCCGTTTCCGTCCGCCCGACGCTGCCGGGAATAGACCTTCCGGGCATTTTTCACGTGAGGACCGTACCGGACGTCAGGCAAATCAATGAGTGGATCGAAAAAGGCAGCGTCTTTCTCTCCGGCATGGATAAATACTCGGGATTCCAGACCATAAGACCCAAGACCCGCGCCGTGGTGATCGGCGGGGGGTTCATCGGCCTGGAGATGGTGGAAAACCTGGTCCATCGCGGCTTTGAAGTGACCCTCGTGGAGATGATCGATCAGGTCCTGCCCATGATCGATCAGGAGCATGCACGCGTCGTCGAGGCCTATCTGAAGAAGCATGGCGTCCGCCTGGCGCTCAACGACGGGGTGGCCGGGTTCAAACAGGCTGCAAACGGCGCCATCGATGTCCAAACCAAATCCGGGAAGGCCTATCCGGCCGACCTTGTGATCCTCGCCCTCGGAGTGCGCCCGGATACCACGCTGGCAAAAAAGGCCGGACTGGAGATCGGTGAACGCGGGGGGATCCGCGTGGACGACCAGATGCACACGAGCGATCCGGATATCTTCGCCGGCGGGGATGCCGTCGAAGTGAAGGATTTCGTTACGGGACAGTGGAGCCTCATCGCGCTCGCCGGGCCGGCCAACCGCCAGGGCCGGATCGTGGCCGATGTGATCGCCGGGCGCGACTC
>CAZUBX010000009.1:0-60942 GCA_964619035.1 uncultured Syntrophaceae bacterium
CCTTCTGCTTGTTTAGCAGCTTTTCGGACTGTCCACAATTACGGGGTAACCCCAGAGAGGAAGATCATGGAATCGGGTATTCATAAGGGGAAAGAAAAGAAACCGCAATGATTACCGTAGATATCAAATCCCTGCTGAACCGGATGAATGCCTACTGCACCCATGCCCTTGAGGGTGCGGCGGGCGCCTGTGTCTCACGCACCCACTATGAAGTCACCGTCGAGCACTACCTGAGCAGGCTTCTCGAGGAGCCCCAGTCGGATATCCCGCTTCTGCTGAGACAGATCGGCGTGGATGCCCATGCGCTGAAGTGGAGCGTCGACGAGGGGATCGAGGCGCTGCGCACCGGGAACTCCGGCAAGCCTGTTTTTTCCCCGCTGCTCGTCGAATGGCTCGAGGAGGCCTGGCTCGTGGCCTCCATCGATTTCCAGGAGCAGCAGATCCGCTCGGGCGCCCTGCTGAGCGCGCTGGTCAACAGGCTCTACCGGCTTGCCGAGGGGCGATACATCGACATCCTCAAGCCCGTCAAGCGCGACGTCCTGTACGCCCAGCTCGCCACCGTTGCCAACGCGTCCATCGAGAAGGCCTCGCGCGAGGAAAAGCCGCAGCGAGGCGAGCAGGCCGCCCCGGCGGGGACCACGGCCATCGGGCGCTACTGCACCGATTTCACCGGCAAGGCCCGGGCAGGCGAGATCGACCCCGTCTTCGGCCGCGACCGGGAGATCTCCCAGATGATCGACATCCTGGCCCGCAGGCGCAAGAACAATCCCATCGTCGTGGGCGAGGCCGGCGTGGGGAAGACGGCCGTTGTGGAGGGCCTCGCCGTCCGGGTCGTCGAGGACGACGTCCCGGATCTCTTGAAAGGGGTCTCCATCCTCGGGCTGGACATGGGCCTGCTGCAGGCCGGCGCCGGGGTCAAGGGGGAGTTCGAGAATCGGCTGAAATCCGTCATCAGCGAGATCAAGGCCTCGCCGACGCCGATCATCCTTTTCATCGACGAGGCCCACACCCTGATCGGGGCAGGCGGCCAGGCCGGCGGAAGCGACGCGGCCAATCTGCTGAAGCCCGCGCTTGCCAGGGGCGAGCTGCGCACCATTGCGGCAACGACCTGGTCCGAGTACAAGAAATATTTCGAGAAGGACGCCGCCCTTGCCCGGCGCTTTCAGCTCGTGAAGCTCGACGAGCCCGACGTGGAGACGGCCGTCCTGATCCTGCGCGGCCTGAAGGACAAGTACGAAGGGGCCCATGGCGTGGTGGTGCGCGACGACGCCATCGTGGCGGCGGCCGAGCTTTCCAGCCGCTACATCTCCGGAAGGCAGCTGCCCGACAAGGCCGTCGATCTGCTCGATACGAGCGCAGCCCGCGTGAAGATCCTGCTCACGGCCAAGCCCGACGCCGTCGAGGACCGCGAGCGCTCCATGCAGGCCCTGGAGCGCGAGAAGAAGGCCTTGGAACGCGACAGCCTGCACGGCATCGCCATCGACGAGGCGCGGCCGGGACAGATCGAGGCGGAGCTCAAGCGACTGGGCGAGGAAACGGAAAAGCTCAGGGAGCGCTGGGGCAAAGAGAAGGAAGTGGCCCACCGCCTGGTGGAGCTGCGGAAGGAACTCTATGCGCTCGTGAGCGAGGCGCGCGAGGAGGAAAAGCATCAGGCGCTGAAGGCGGACATTGCCGCGGCGATGCGGGAGCTGGAGGCGATCCAGTCGGGCTCGCCGCTCGTACGCGTTGAGGTGGACCCGGATGTCGTCGCCAAGGTCGTCTCCGACTGGACGGGGATTCCCCTGGGCCGGGTGCTGCGCGATCAGGTCCGCAACGTAGTCAACCTGGAGGAAAATCTCCGTCTGCGGATCAAGGGGCAGGACGAGGCGATCGGCATGATCGGCGAGATCATCAAGGCGTCAAAGGCGGGGCTCTCCGATCCTCGCCAGCCGATGGGGATCTTTCTCCTTGTCGGCCCGAGCGGCGTGGGCAAGACGGAAACGGGCCTCGCGGTGGCCGATCTGCTCTTCGGCGGCGATCGCTTTCTCACGACGATCAACATGAGCGAGTTCCAGGAGGGGCACACGGTGAGCCGCCTGATCGGCTCTCCCCCGGGTTACGTGGGGTTCGGCGAGGGCGGCGTGCTGACCGAAGCGGTCAGGCAGCGCCCCTACTCGGTCGTCCTGATCGACGAGGTCGAGAAGGCCCACCTGGATGTGGTCAACCTGTTCTACCAGGTCTTCGACAAGGGGACGCTCTCCGACGGTGAAGGCCGCATCATCGACTTCAAGAACACGATCCTCTTCCTGACGAGCAACCTGGCCTCCGACGCGATCACCCGGCTTTGCGCCGAAGAGACGAGGCCCTCGGCCGAAGCGCTCGTAGAGGCCATCCGCCCGGTCCTGTCGAAGCATTTCAAGCCGGCCCTGCTGGCCCGCATGACGATCGTTCCATACTTCACCCTCGATCCCTCCTTCATGCAGGCAATCGTCACCCTCAAGCTCGACAGGCTCGTTGCCCGCATGGCCGAGAATAACAAGATGAAGCTGACCTGTTCGCCCGGGGTGGTCGAGCAGATCGCGGCGAGGTGCACCGAGGTGGAAACGGGAGCCCGCAACATCGACCACATCATGCGCGGCACGATCCTGCCGCAGCTCTCGCGCGAGATCCTCGCCCGTCTGGGCGATGAAAGCATGCCCACCGAAGTCCACCTGGAGATGCTGGACGGTGCGTTCCACGTCCGCTTTGCGGGGTAGGGAAGGACGTTGACCTATTCCCGGGGCTTTCTGCGAGGTTGCTTCAAGAGAGAAATCCCGTCCGCCCGCCAGGTATCGAATCCCACATCCTGGGTTCCTTCTTTCTCCCCGAGATACGTTAGATTCGGGAAGAGGAATTCCGCCCCCACGGTCCCGTGATCACCCATGTCTTCCGTATCAAAGGAGTTCTCATTGTGAAAAAGTGCCACCCCTCTGGTGTGAAAAGCCGCATCAACTTCCGATCCGGTGCCCCGCGCAGAAGTCTTCTTGCCGAGTGTCAACTGCCTGGCGCCGCGAGCGATCAATTTGCCCTTCGAATAGATACCTTTGGGCGTCCACTTGACCGTGCCCTTTCCAAGGTTGGGATCGACGGCGTGGGTCCTGTCGAATTTGTAGGTTTCGAGGATCGGCTGAACGCTGGCCGGGGGGTTGTCCCAGTCGAAGGGCGACTCGAATTCGTTCATGTAGCGTTTGAACATTTTCCACAGGCGATCATCTTCATCGGCTCCGCCTTCGACGGCGATAACCTCGGCGTGCTTGTGCTCCTTCCACAGTCCCTGGGCCGATACGACCAGCCACCCGAACCGGATTTCAGAGCTACCCAGAGAATGACCTCCCGATTTGTTCGAATCGTAGAAGGTGCGCAGCAGAATTTGCCCGGACGGGTTGGCAGCGACGGGGTTCATTCGTACTGTAAGGCCTGACGGGCCCGTCGCGAAAGCATCCGAAGAAAGCATCAGCAGAAAGCATATTGCGGCTGCTATTCTGAATCCTGAGTGCATAATTCAATAACCTGGATTGAAGTGTAAATCCCCGTTATCGCTTGGCCTTGCTCTTGTTGCGCTGCGGCTTCTTTTGTGTTTTTTGCTGCGCTTTCAGCAGGCAGATCCCGTCTACCTCCCAGACGTCGATTCCTGTTTCCCGGATCCCGAGATACTTGCCGCCGGGCGCAGCGCTCGCCAGCCTGAATACGGCCCCCTTCGCCCCGCTGACTGCGCCTCTTTTTTCCGTCTCCGGTTTGCTCTCGTTGCGAAAGAGTGCCACCCCCCTGGTGAAGAACGCGGCATCGATCTCCGCTCCGGCGTTTTTCAGGGACGGGATCTTTCCGAGGGTCAGCTGAACGGCGTCGCGCTCCTGCAACTTGCCCTTCGAGGTAACGCCCCTCGGCGTCCATTTGACCGCTCCCCTTCCCAGTTTGGGATCGACGGCGTGGGCCTTGCTGAAGTGGTAGGTTTTGAGGATCGGTTGAACACTGGCCGGGGGCTTCGCCCAGTCGAAAGGCGACTCGAATTCGTTCATGGTGCGGTCAAACAGGACCTGCTGGCTCTTTTCCTCGGCGGAGTCGCCCTCCGTTTCCTTCATCGCGAAGTGTCCGTATTCCTTCCAGAGGCCCTGGGCCGAGACGATGAGCCACCCGAACCGGATTTCAGAGCCCGGGAGGGGCTGGCCGTCCGACTGATTAGACCGGTAGAAGGTCCGCAGCAGGACCTGACCGGAAGGGTTGGCGGCAACGGGGTCCATCCAGAGGGTCACATACGACGGCCCCGCCGCGAAGGCGGCAGTGGATAACAGCAGCAGGAAGCACATTGCGGCTGCTGTGGTGAAAACACGACCTTTCCCGGGAATCAAACGACAGAAACGGACATCCATGACTTCCCCTCCCACACTTGCGGCATACAGGTGCAATACGGTGCATTAAGGGTTTAGACCTGATTATGGACATTCGGGAGGGGGTCAAATGTCAATCATCAAGCCGGACCCTGCTGGGACCTTAATACTGAAGCCGGGTCATTGGCTTCTATTTTTACTTCATTTCCCGCCCTTCTCTTTCATCCATTCCTGGTACCGCTTGTCAATCGCTGCTTTGATTTGCTCGTAGTTCTCCCAGGTGTCCGGCATGTAGAATCCGGATATTTCATTCCCGGACAGCCTGTGAAAGTCTTCGTGAAAGTAGAATTTCCACCCGGGATTGTAGTACTTTTTCGTAAAGGCATTTCCGCTGTTGCTCAGATGATCCCGGGTGAATTCATCGACGCAACAGATACGAAAGGCCTCCGATGGCAGGATCTTGCGCTTTCGGAACTTTTCGATCGCATCCGCACAGCGCTCTTTTAACGAATCGGAGATCAGATCGCGGTCGATCGCCCAACCGAGATAAAACCCGAGATGCGTAAATGCGGCATCGGGGGAAAGATCCCGCGGATATTCGTTGCTTTCATAGTGCCATGATGCGGCATCGTAAGGAAATTCATCCAGTGCCGCTTCTCCTTCCTTTAACAGGGCATCAAGATCGAATTCGTCATTTGGCATCGCTGTCTCCCTCGCGCTCACCGTATGGCATTGCAGTCTTTAACCGGGTCACCACATAATCCGCCCAGTCATTGTGCAGCAGGAAGCCCTCGCGGCTGATCACGCGCAGAAATTTCCGCTGAATTTCGCCGGGCATGCCCTTGACGATGGAAATGAGCACATCGCAGTCCTCCTGCCCCATCGGTTCCTTCCCGGGGTATGTCGCCAGAAGCTCGAACCAACCCTGCTTTCGAGTCTCCAGTGCGAGGCGCGGCAACTCCTCCAAGTATGCCTGATAGTAGGACTTCAGATCGAAGGTGGCCAGCACCCGCAGCACCGTTTCCTTTACTCCATAATCGGGCTTGTCCGTGAACGTTTTGAACAAGGTACGTGTGACCTCTGCATTGTCCACCCCCTCGACGCTCTCCACGAGACGGCAGAACTCGAGACTTTCGGCCTGGGTCTTCTGGTCTCTGATTTCGAGTACCCTGTCACGCCATTTCGTGAGATCGAAGATCGGATCGCCCATCAGATCATCTCCTTGCATTTGGTCCATACCATCATCTGTGCAATCGCCGAATCATATTTGTTGCCGCACTTAACGCGAATATCCAGGATGTCCATCATCATGGCAGCCAGCATCCCCTTCGGCCCCTTCGACATTAGTGCCGACTGCCGGGAACGATATGCTGCTGCCCCGGGGTTTTGATCCCAGCTTGCGGTCATGCGGTGATCGGACACATCCATCTGGATGGCCGGCCTGTCGTATCGCGACCCGCCGCCTGCCGCGGCGGCCGGAATGTGGTGCGCCTCTTGTCCGCGGGCGGCCCCTCCCGGATAAATCGTGCCGTAACGCCCGCCTTTGTACTTTTGTCCCGGCACACCCCCTTCGATGACTTTACACTTATCGTACCTTTTCGACTTCTTTTCTTCAACCTTCACGCCGCCTTCGGCCTTGCCTGCTGCTTGCGCCGCGCCTTCCCCCGTTTCCTGCCCCACCTTCTTCTGTGCCGCCTTTTCTGCTCCCCTGTCTAAAACCTCTCTCTCCATCCTCTGAGCTGTCTCTCTCTCGAGCCTCTCAGCGGCTTCTCTCTCAAGCCTTTGTGCGCCTTCTTTCTCCAGCCCTTTTATCAACCCGCTTTCGGCCGCTTCCCTGGCGACTCTTTTCCCTGCCTTGCCTAATAGGGTCCCGGCCTTCACGGCATCGCCCCCAAGGGGGATGGCGGCCGTAGCCGATAACCCCGCGCTGATCATGTCCCCTTCCAGGGCGTAGACGCCTGCATCGAGCAGATCGGGGACGGCCCCCAGGCCGGGGATAAACCCTGCCGCCCCGAGGACGAAATGAACAGGACCGGACATCTTCGCCCAGAGCCCCTTTCCCTGCTGCGCCGCCTGGACCTCCTTGGGGGTGTCGGGCGTTACCGCAGGCTCTTTGGGCGTCGGCTTGCCGCCTGTCCCGGCGGCGCTGCCGGGGGCTGGCTGCGTGGTGAAAATGCAGGGGCAGTTGCCGTCGTTCATGGTGCCGGGGTCCTGCTCGCGGACAACCTGCTTTCCTTTGGCGCGCATATTAAGGCAGGCGCCGGTGGCTTTCACCTTGCCCTGGACGGTGCCGGATTTCACCCCTTTTGCGGTGCCGGGCTCATCCCCTGTGCACGTCGGCACCGTGCTCGGGTTGAACACAAAACAGGGATCCCCGTTGAACCGGACATTCGGTACGCAGTTTTCGCTTTGTCCCAGATCCGCGATCACCTGGTAGGGGATCGGCGGGGTGCTCGAACCGACGGGCGTCTTGCAGAAGTCGGGGGCCGTGCAGATGGCCTTCCAGCTGGAATTCTTGCGGGCGCCGAGTTTTTCAGCCATGGCTCGTCCCCCGTTTCACACCGGGCCGTGTCCTGCCCTCGACGATGCTGCCCGTTTTGATTTCATCGGGCTCGTTTTGTTGCGGATCCCTGAAAATCAGCCGGGCCTCCAGCACCCGCACGGCCGGCTCTACGGGCAGGCGAAGGCGCCAGACGCAGGACACCTTCCTCTCATCGGGCTCGATCACAAGGGTGTCGAGTGCGAGCCGCGCAGGCACGATGGTCCCTTCCTCGTAGCGCACCAGCACAAAGGGCTGATGGCCGGGGAGGGAAAAGCGAAGGAGGGTGTTGCCGCTCTTGTCCCGTGTTGCCCCCGTCATGTCGTGCGGGCAGAGATTGGTGAGGGTGATCTCCTCGTTGCCTTCCAGCCAGGGCACCTGCAGGTCGGGGTGCGCCCCGTTCCAGAAGGCAAAATCGAAGTCGTCGGGCAGAGGTTTGCCGCTTTGGATGAATGCGTCGTCGATCGTGCCGCAGAGTTTACGGCGCGGCAGCCAGGCCTTGGTGATGATGCCGAAGCCCTGGGCGGGGTAGGTCTTGCCGAACTCCCGCACCGGGTCCTCCGGCAGGTCGATCTGCGGGGCCCGGACCCGCTTGATCTTTTTCGCCTTCAGGTACCATTCCTCGGCAAACCCCATCCCAACGGGGTTCAATTCGCAGGCCCTGTGGGCGACGGGGGCCCTGTCCGGCCCGTCGGGATGCTCCCGGCGCTCATCGGCGGTGAGCCGGTATTTCGGTTCGACGTGCTTGCTTGCCGGATCTTCAGGGCCGATCCGGCATTCGCCGCCATAGGCGTATTCATACCGCAGGGGGAGGGAGACAATCGATTCGGGGCTGGTAAGGGCCCACCCTCCGAACGAGCCCTTCTCCCAGTATCGCGGCCCGCAAACGGCGAGCTGCCTGTCCAGGACGACGGGACCCGGGAGCGGGTTTGCCCGGGCCTCTATCACCTCTCTCTGCCAGGCGGCAACGGCAGCCGACGACGGCGGCATGGTGGGATTGAGGCCCTGGGGCTGGGGCGGCAACGGACGCGGCTGCTTCGGGCCGGCAATCCTGATTCCTGCCGTAAACCGTCGCGCCGGCCTGCCGGCCGGGGCATAGGCCTTCCCGATGATGATCACATCGCATCTGGGTTTGAACGGGGCGAGGTCGCTTTCCTGCCTGACGCTGCTCTTGTTCAGCTCGCCGTGATAATCGTCGGTGACGGCAAGGGGGGCCTGCTCCGGGATGAATTGAAGTGCGCCGTAGGTCTTGATCTCCGAGGTCGTGCGCAGGGCAACCACGTGGAAGCGCTGCTCGTGCGGGTCCAGTGCCTGGTAGGCCATTGCGGGAAACGGTGTGTAGTTGACAAATTCCACGCGCCTCTCCCGCTAGTTGATGTCGGTGTCGCCGTTGATCTGGATGTGGTAAGAAGCCGCAATCTCCACATCTTCGCCTGCGATGGCCACCTGGCTCGAGCCGTTGATGGACAGCCAGGTGCCGGTGATCGCGATCGAGCCGTCCTTGTCGAGCTGGATCGACGCGCGGCCGCAGGTGATCTTGATGCTGTCGCCGGCCGTGATGTCGTAGCTCTTACCCACCATCGTCTTCTTGATAAGCCCCACCTCCTCGGCCTGGACGAGCCCGACGGCCGTGTTCATGGCACCGGCAACCGTGAACGCGAGGGCCCCTCCGACGGTCACCGCCTTGGCGCCGCCCACATTCTCGGCCGATGCCAGGGCCACCGACTCGGTCTTCGTGCCCCCGACGGTGACGCTTGCATTCGAGCCGACGCTGAGGCTCATGTTCGATCCGATCGTCTCGGTGTGGTTGGCCCCGACCTGGATCTCCTTGTTGGCGCCGATCGATTCGCTCTGGTTCACGCCCACGGTCTTGGTCCGGTTGTTGGCAACCGAGAGCGTCTCGTCGTGGCCGACGTTCTGCCCCTTGTCGTTCTTGATGAGAATGTTCCAGTCCTTCTCGCCCTGGAGATAGACGTGCTCCTCGCCCTTCTTGTCTTCGAAGCGCAGCTCATTGAAACCGGGGCCGTCGGGATAGCTGCGGGTCTTGATGCCGCTCTGGGTTTTGTTGTTCTTCAAGTCGTAGAGAGGCTGATTGGCCTCGTTGTAGACGCTGCCCACGATAATGGGCCAGTCGGGGTCGCCCTCCATGAAATCCACCAGCACTTCGTCGCCCACGCGGGGAATGAACTGCGAGCCCCAGCCGCCGCCTCCCCAGGCCTGGGCCGTGCGCAGCCAGCAGGAGCTCTTCTCGTCGTTCTTCCCCAGCCGGTCCCAGTGGAACTGGACCCTCACGCGGCCCCACTCGTCGGTGTAGATCTCCTCGCCCTTGGGGCCGACAACCGTGGCGGACTGAAGACCCTGGATAACGGGCTTCTCGATAGCCCTCCCCGGGCGCAGGGTGACTGCTGCCGGGATCGCCGTGAACTCGTTGTGATAGCTGAAATCGCCGCCAATGCCCGATTTCTCGCCGAGAACGTGGAATTGCGAGCCATTGTGCTCGACGATTACAGCGACGTATTTCTTATCCAACTCCGAAAAGTCATGACCGCTGAGATCAAACGTGAAGCCCGGGATAAGCCTCGGGCTATTGCTGTATCCTTGGGCCCTCTCCTCGAACGTCTTCTGCTCCTCCAGCCGAATCTGGGCGAGCCTCTGTCCGCTTTCGGTATATCCGTAGTTGCAGGGGTAGTCGTAGATTTCGTACTTGTCGTGGGTCTTGCCCTGCTTTTGGACAGTCAGGTCGAGTGAGGGCTTTTTGAAATTGTATGCCGCTTGCGCAATCTTTCCGGGGCGAACGCTGCGGGTCATGGCGAGTTCGCTGATGGATTCCTCCTCCGCAACGAGCCCCCCGCCGGCATTGAATTTGACTTTGGGCTCACCGTCAATCGGCTTGTAGGCAATCGTGCTGTCGGCAAATACCAGGAGGTGTTTGTCCTCGGAATGCTCGAAGAAATAAAATATCCCCTCTTCCTCGAGGAGGCGGGAGATAAAGATCAGGTCCGTTTCGCGGTATTGAACGCAATGCCTCCTCTGTTCATAACTTTCCTTGAGCCTGAATGCGTACCCATCCGAAGGGATGTTATTTTCCTTGAGAAGTTCCCTCACGATTTCGATTACGGACATTTCCTGGAAGATGCGGCAGTCCTGGTTGAGCATCATGAACCAGATCGAGGGCACCAGCTTTGCCTGGTAGAGATAAAACCGGCCGTTTTTCCCGGAGAGCATGAACTCACTGATGACGCCGTGAAAATAGCGGTCCCCGGTGTCGCCCACCACGGTCAGCAGACCGGGCTTCTCGACGACGTCCGCGGCCTTGATCTGGTCCTCGCTGATCAGTGAGAGACTCACGTCAAACGGAGCCGAGATCTTCTCCCCGGTATGGAATCGCTCGACTGCAACCTGGTACTCTGTGCCCAGGATGCTGAATTTTATTTTGCTCTCCTTCAGAGCATCGGCCATAGTTGCCACGTCAGCCATGATCATCCCCTCCAATGATCACTTCCCTCTAGTCATTACGGCAGCATATTTTTCCAACGATCAGCCAGGCCGTCGTCGAAATTGTTACTGTCCCATACCCACCATCTATCCCGAATGCTTGCTGGATCGTTATTTCGTTGTGGCACCAAGCCCTGCGGGTTCAGTGATGATGTTTTCTTATCCGGAAATTTACTGGATTTCGATTTCCGTGGTGTCCGTATGCTTACATTTTTTTTGAATGGCACCTCGTAATCATTAAACTGTTCTATGTATTTTGAAACCGGTGTGCCGGTTATGCCATTGCCGTCTGTAGGGTCAATTTCTCCATTTGTTGTTAAGTATAAATACAGCCCCTTTCTGTCAGATGAGTTTTTGTTCAAAGCACCCAGACCAACAAGATGATATCCGGCGATCAAAGCAGACTCTGTTATCTGCACACCTTTGATGGGTAACCCAACATACCCATCCAATTGGTAATGGCAGATGTAATTCCATAGTTTTTTGTGATATGCCCTGACAGCGTCATCCTGCGCTTTTTCTGCTCTTGCGATCTTTTCAGGATCCTGTGCGCATATTATCTCAACGGGTATTCCTTCTTTATTTTTTCTCACGTTGCACTTGAGCTTGCCCGATACATCCGTTTTTGCCCCGAGAAAATCTGCTTCACTGTTTATTCCCATATCCTGAGCTTTTTGTGTCCAACTCCCTATCCAATCATTCTTCTTGGGGGTTTTGTCCTTTATATAGAAGCCTGCGTCTTCCATTGCAATTTCGCTCATCTGGTAGGCACCCAAATGATTCGACATATTCTTAATATGGTATCTATTCGAAGACTCTGCTTGTCTAAGCTCTGCCAGGAAAGCCTCATAGGTTCGTTTCGCAGAATGGTCTGCCATGACCGGACCTCGCCAATTTAGTTAATTCTTTCTAGCGGATTAAACCAATTAGTCGCAGAAGAAATAAATAGCTGAATATGCAATACCAACTAATGACTCATTAATACACCGTACTGAAAACGACTTTACCAGAACGGTTTACATAGCCCCACTCGCCGACACTGATCTTGACATGCGCAAGGGGTTTCTTAAAATCACTGAGCAAGAGGAACTCTGGTTTCACAACAATATTACCATCTTTGTTGATTGCCCCCTGCAGGCCGTTTACCACTATCGTGGCTATACCGTTGACAAAACCAAATGCATTATCGTACTGAAAATCGATGACGGTTTTCCCCGATTGGTCGATGTAGCCCCACTTTCCGTTCTTAGACACAGGTGCAAGGCCTTCGGAGAAGTCTGAGGCGAAATCATAGACTGGAGCTATTGCGACAGTCCCCACCTTATTGATGAAACCAAACATCTCGTCGATCTTCACTGCAGCAAGGCCTGCCCGAAAGAGGCTGACACGGGTATACTTCGGTTCCACAAGCAAATCGCCGGGTTGTTTTATAAAACCGTATTTCCCATCCTTTTCAACCCATCCAATGCCCTCGACGATGGAGGATACTTTATCGAATCGCGGAGCGACGGCCAACTTGCCCGTTTTGTCGATATAGCCCCATTTCTTCCCGACTTTGACTACCGCCCAACCCTCATGAAATGGGAAAACAAAGTCATACTTTGGTTTTATGATGACCTTACCTTTCAGGTCGATAAAGCCTTTCTTACCGTTGACATTGATCTGGGCTAATCCTTCTCTAAACACAACAGGGTCGTTATATTTTGCTTTTACAATAAATTTCCCTGCACGATCTATGACTCCCCATTTCCCTTGAATTTCTATAATGGCCAATCCATCAACGAATATTCCGGCCTCGTCAAATTGAGGCTGAATAACGAACTGACCCTGCTCGTCGATGTAGCCCCATTTCTTGCCGACTCGTACAGCGGCCAACCCTTCCGAATATTCTCTCGCTCCCGTAAATGTCGCCGGGATGACAACTTCCCCCGAGTGGTCGATGTAGCCCCATTTCTTTCCTAACGGGACAGCATAGCAATCCGAACAGTTTTTTCCCATGTCCCCGGCATGACAGAGATTAGGCAGCACCAGCGCCAGAAGCAGAAAGCAGGCGAATACCTTTTTCATAATATTCACACTCCTTGTGAATAGGTTGCCATGTCAGCCATGATCATTCCCCTCCAATGATCATCACATCTGCCTGGACCAGCGGTTCGCGACGGCGGTGTGTATTCGCTCTATTTGCCATCTTTTTCTGATACTATCCGGAACATTCACCGGCGGGACGGCCCCACACGGAAGCGATGGCTTTTTAATTGTTGACTCGATGACCTCAATCGTGCCTTCTTGAAAACCTTCCTGTCTCTGCATGGCATCGAGAAGTTTATCCAACTCCTCGGGCTTGAGATCCTTTATTTTCGTATTGTCTACATCCAAGCCGGTCCATTTCTTAATATGATCTGCGTACTTTTCCGGATCGTTATTGTCGGATTTGGGCGCATAAACACTTATCATCTTTCTGATCGATTCATAATCTCCATACTTTCCAGTGATAAGTTCTTTTTTTGCTTTTCTGCCCGTCTCTACATCTGGAAAAATGGCGAACTTTTCATCATTCCCTATTGCGCCATGCCTTCTTGCCCAACTGCCCTTAATGATATTGCCCGGGTTGTTATTTCGCCAAGCGGGTGATCCGTTTTTCTTGATGGTCTGTTTGCCGTTTTCATCAGTATAAATTACCGACTTGCCGGGGCCTTTTTTAGCTGAAACGTTAGGCATTGGCTAGACCTTCTTATTGCTTGGTTGCGAAAAGCTTCTTAATGTTTTTCATTTCGTTGGAAATCACGTCAATTTTTTCTGCATCGTCCAAGCCGGGGTATTTTTTCCTGGTCACATATTGGCTTTTCAACAGGTATTTTCCTGTATCGTTCTGCATGTATATTTTTACGGTGTATTTGTGGTGTCCGTACAGGCTTTCTCCTTCCGCATTCCAGATCCTGCTTGCAGTAACAAGAATACCCTCTACGCCCTCTTTCAATTTTGGGATAAATAAATACTCTCCCTGAAGATTGATCCGTATCATCGGCAAGAGATTATGGAACGTGCCGCTGCCCGAATGATATGTCCATATCGTAATGAGGCGTGTCGGCTCGACCTTACCCCCTGCCTCTGCGACAAACAATACTCCCGATTTCGGTGAACGGGATTCACGCATCGTGACAAGTTTTAATTCCTCGAAAATCGTGTATGCCTCCTTCCCGTCCTTTGCGTCAAAACACTGCCTCGTACCGGAATCATTCAACGGATTGAAACACAATCTGGCCGGCATATCTGTCATCTCAAGAGAGACCGTATCCGTTTCTTTGATCTGGTAGGCAGAAACGGACCACTCGTTTATCGTTCCAAGCGCTTTGCCGAGTCCAATTTCTTTTACGGGAACGTATTCAGGACGATCGGCTGCGACGCCCGGCGCGTGAAGAAGCATTAGGGCCAGCGACAAAAGGATGCAAATAAATCCCTTTTCCATCACGATTCACTCTCCTTGTGAGTGGGATGCCTTTATCAATAGCTTCACTGCAGTGAAGTCATGATCTCTCAATCGCCGGGGCTGCTACCAAATCATAGGTGAACTGTGAGTGCCATTGACCTATGTCAGTGATTCTCGCCTGCAGTCGATCTGACGAAAGCCTTTTTGTGCATTTCTCTCCCGTTTCGTCGATTTCTAGCATCGAAACATACACGGGGGCAAGTCTTGTTGAAAACGATTGCACGCGCATTCCCCACAGCGCCTGACGTGAGCTTGTCGAACGTTGCTGCGGGGTAAGCGAGCGTAATAACAGATAAACCCGTTCCCTGAGTTTCTGAATTCCTGGCACCTTGGTGCGAGGAATTTAAATATAGATGTGCCCTCCCCGGTGAAGGGGAGGGCCCTGCGACAGCGCTTCAACCGGTCATTAGCGGGGCACGGCCCAGGAATCCTCGGCCTCGATGCCGTCGGGCTCCCAGGTCCACTTGATCTTTTTGTACGTGAAGGACACTTCCTCCATGTGCCGGTAGGGCTCGTTTTCGGCCAGGAAGGCCATCGGTGTATAGGGCTTCACGGACACGACGATAGCATCTTCGAGGGTGTGCGTAAAGTAGTGCTCTTCGCTGCCCTGCTTGTTGATCCGGTACCACTTGCAGGTGACGTTCTTGAGGTGCTCGCCCGTACAGAGAGCCTGGTAGATCTTCGGCGAGCTCTTGTCGTACTCCTTCACGATCGTCAGCGGCCCGTGGATCCTTTTGCCGCTTCCCAGACCCGACTGCGGATCGCGGGGAATGTGGAGTTCGTGATTCATGGAGTAGACCAGGATCGACCCCTCGCGCCCCTGCATGTCGCAGGACCCGTCGATCTTACCCTGTTTCTCTCCCTGCATGGTCAAATGTGCTGGCATCGGCATCGATAAAACCCTCCCTTTCTGATTTTGTGTTTTATGGTTTATCCGACGTCACGTCGGGTAATCTCTTGCATCGTTCCGGATGCCCGATCAGGTCGAGTACAGGCCCGATCGGGAATCCATCTTAGGGATGGATTCCCGCATTCGCGGGAATGACACGCCGGGAAACAACCCCTATTCCTTGTCCAGCTTTCCCACCAGCGACAGGGTGAAGTAGGCGCCCATGTACTTGAAGTGGGGCCTCACCCTCAGGGACACGCGGTACCAGCCGGGCTCGCCCTCGGCCTCCTCGACGCCGACCTGGGCCTGGCGCAGGGGCCTGCGGCTCCGCACGCCGGGCATGGGGCTGTCCATGTCGGCTACGTACTGGCGGATCCAGTTGTTGAGCTCGGTTTCCAGGTCAGCCCTTTCCTTCCAGGTCCCGATGTTCTCGCGCTGGATGACCTTCAGGTAGTGGGCCAGCCGGCTGATGATGAACATGTACGGGAGCTGCAGCCCGAGCTTGTAGTTTCGCTCGGCCTCCTTGCCCTCCTTGCTGATCCCGAAATACTTCGGCTTCTGGGCCGAGTTGGCGGAGAAGAAGGCGGCGTTGTCGCTGCCCTTGCGCATCGTCAGCGCGATGAAGCCCTCCTCGGCCAGCTCGAACTCCCTGCGTTCCGACACGAGGACCTCCGTGGGGATCTTGGTCTGGATCGAGCCCATGGCCTCGAACTGGTGCAGCGGCAGGTCGTTGACGGCGCCGCCCCCCTGGGGGCCGATGATGTTGGCGCACCACCGGTACTGGGCGAAGCTCTCCGTGATCCGGCTTGCCATGGCAAAGGCGGTGTTGCCCCAGGCGTAGCTGCCGTGGCTGTCGGAGACGCTTTCCCTGTAGTTGAAGCTCTTCACCGGCGCATTTTCCGGGTCATAGGGAAGGCGCAGGAGAAAACGAGGGAGCGTGAGCCCCACGTAGCGCGCATCCTCCGTCTCCCGGAAGGACTGCCACTTGATGTACTGCGGCCCCTCGAGGATCGACTTGATGTCCTTGAGGTTCGGCAGCGCGCTGAAGTCGTTGTAGCCGAAGAAGGCCGGGCTCATGGCGGCAAAGAACGGCGCATGGGCCATCCCCGCCACGCTGGCGACGTACTGGAGCAGCTTCATGTCCTGCGGGCCGGGGCCGAACTCGTAATTGCCCACCAGCACCCCGTAGGGCTGTCCGCCGAACTGGCCGTACTCGCTCGTGTAGATCGTCTTGTAGAGCCCCGACTTGGGGATCTCGGGCGCGTCCTCGAAGTCCTCCAGCAGATCGCCCTTCGAGACGTTGAGCATCTCGATCTTGATGTTTTCCCGGAAGTCCGTGCGGTCCACGAGAAACTTCAGGGACCGCCATCCCGACTCGAGCTTCTGGAAGTCCTTGTGGTGAAGCACCTCGTCGAGCTGCATGCCGAGCTTGCGGTCGATCTCGGCGATCATGTCGTCCACGACGGCCCTGGATACCTTGGCCGCTTTCCGGCCGGGCGCGAGCATCTGCGCAAGCAGGGCCTCGACCCCCTTGCGGGTGATCGAATAGGCCTCGTCGGAGGGCTGCAGCCTCGTGGCCTGCACGATCTCCTCCAAGAGAGAGGTCTCGCCGGCGCTCTGGGCCGCAGCCGTTTTTTCCAGTTGTTTTTCCTTGCTCATCTTTTTCCCTCCCTATTCTTCGATGCCGATCTCGGCGAGAAGCTTTGCACTGGCGTTTTCATCCTTGAGCAGTTCCTGGATCTTCTTGCGGAATTCCGGGACATTCGACAGGGGACCCTTCAGGGCCCGCAGGGCCTCGCGCAGCTCGAGCAGGCGCTTGAGCTCGGGGACCTGTTCCACGATCGCCTCGGGGCCGAAATCCTTCATCGACTCGACCTTGAGGCTCAGGGTCATGGCATCGTCGGCGTTGCCGGAGAGCCGGTTGGGCACGCTGAGGTTGAGGCGGACCTCCTGGGCCTTCAGCACTTCGTTGAAATTGTCCTTGTCGATGTTGACGGGTTCTCGCCGCTCCAGGGGGCGATCGTCGGTCCGGCCGGTGAAGTCGCCCATCACGAGCATCTTCAGGGGCAGTTCGACCTCTTCCTTTGCATCGCCGATCGCGGGGCGATACACGATGTTCACTCTTTCCTTCGGCGCGATTGACGGGTCCTTAGCCATGATTTCCTCCTCGGTTTTATTTCATTTCCATTTGCTTTCAGCTTTTTTCCAGGCGTACCGCCTCGGCCATGTCCAGCCGGGCGATCCGGTATAAGACATCGGCCGTTTTCACTCTAAACGACGCATCCGTCTGGGACTCCAGCCCCGACAGGATCAGTTTCAGCCCCCTGAGCGTCAGGGCCGGCTCGTACTCCTCCAGGCGGTAGGCATCGATATCGCGCAGGATCTGCTCGAGGTGCGGCAGGGCGAGTCTGCCCTGCTTGGCGTCGATCAGCATCCGCGATATGGCCAGACGCCAGAGGACTTTTTCGCGGCTCGATGTAGCATGGTTGAGTTTCTGCTGGAGCCTCTCCGTGGCCTCCAGGAGCTTGCCCTTGCGGATCAGGGCCTGGGCATCGGCAATCTCCCCGGCGATGCGGTCCTCCACCGGTGCCGAAGCGGGCGCCGCTGCGGTCTTCGCCCTCGCCGCGGGTTTCGAGTCGAAGGCAATGCCTTTCAGCCAGCTTCGCGTCTCGGGGTTGGCAAAGGGCGTCCCGTCGGCAAAGCAGAGCTCCTCCAGCCCGGGCAGGCGGTGGAGCAAAAACGCCGTTTCCTGGCAGACGACGCCGTGGGCCTTCTGATGCCGGTTCCCGAGTCGGATCAGGGCCTCGGCGACGAGCCGGTTCAAATCCAGCCAGAAGATGAACAGGGCAAGCCTTCCCTCGGCCGCCTTCAGGAGGGCCTCGGCATTGCCGGCGTTACGCAGGTCGAAGAGCATCTTGATCAGCTGGTTGTCGGGGGCCGTAATCCGGGTCCGGCCGTTTGTGGCCGGCGGCAGATCCTCCACGGTGAACCACAGGGACTTGCGGTTGAGCCGGTACACGAGCGGGTTGGTCGAATCCTGCTGCCGCAGATATCCGGCGATCTCGCGCAGGCGCTGCAGGTGATTCTCCAGCATCCGCTGCGCACCCTGCGGGGACGCAATGGCGTGCTGCATCGGGCTGTCGGCATAGCTCACCGGGGCGGCCGCGGGTGCGGGCTTCGGCTCCGGGGCGGGCGTCGTTTGTGCCGGGGCCGGCTGCTGCGGGGCCTCCGGCAACGGCTTTTCTTCCGCCTCCGTAGCGAGGGTGCCGATCCATTCCCGGATTGCGGCAATCGAGGGCGGCCCGTCGAGGTGCTGCCGCATGAGCCGGTCGAGCCGCTCCGTATACTCTCCCAGCAGGACCGCCTGGGCCGCCGGGACGGAGGCCTGGGGCAGCTGCCTCAGGGCGGCCTCGCTCTTTTCCGCCCACCACTCCATCGAGCGCAGCCGCCCGCGCAGCCGCTCCTTCGAGGGGAAGAGATCCTCCCAGTATTTGCCCATGAGATCGGCAAGCAGCCTGACCCCGATGGAGAAGCCCTCGTGCTGGCGGGTGTAGATCAGCGCCACGGCCAGGTAGCTCGCGACGACCAGATCCTTGGACTTGTGCGCCAGGATGTCCGAGGCGAAGCGGACGATCTTCTCCCAGTTGACGCTGCCCGATGCCGTCGGCGACGAGAGCTTGTCCACCTCGGCCTGCAGCTCCTCGAAGGCGGGGTCGTAGCGGACATCGGAGCCGCAGGGCCGCTCGGCCGTCACGGGATCCTTGCCCAGCGACGAGAGGTCCATGGAATACTCCGCCCCGATCGTGTTTTGCCAGAGGCCCGCCGACGAGACGGACCACAGCTGGCCGAAGTCCGGCGCCGAGAGCGGCCGTTTGAAGGCCGCCAGCCAGGCCTTCTCCAGCGTGCCGCCCAGGAAGAGGGCATTGGGTGCGGCCTTCAGGGACTCCCGGAAGAGGTGGTGCCACAGGCTGATCTGCAGGATCTTGTCGACGTGCGCCCCGCGCTCCAGGCTGACGAAGAGCTCGGTCTGATCCGCCAGCCCCGCGGCCTGCTTTTTCAGCTTGTCCAGATCCAGAAAGGAGGCGTAGGGATCGAGGGGGGATCCGATCTCGTTGAGGCTCCTGCGTTTTTGCTCGTGCGTCTTCCATGCGCCCGAGGGCGGCCGGATGTTGGCCAGCTCGGCCTCGAGTTTCTTCACGTCGTCAAACCGGTGCGTGGCCAGGTACTCGAGCTGGCACCAGGTGTTCTCGCAGGCAAAGGGCAGGAGATCCCAGTGCTCCTCCCAGTCCCGCAGCGGGCCGCTGCCGATGATGAAGAAGGGGTAGGGGCGCCCCACGCTGTCGCTGTTTTCGCGGATCACGCCGCAGATGAGCGAATCCTTGCCTGCGCCTTTCGTCCAGAAGCGCCACGAGCAAAACTCGGGCGAGGGTCCTGCCTTCGAGGTCAGCGCCGTGTAGCCGCCTTCCACCCAGCCGGCAAACCCCTCGGCAAAGGGGCCCGTCTCCCCGAGGCGGATGAAGTCCTTGGCCACGGGGTGCTTTCCCTCGGCGGCGAAACGCCAGGTCTGGCTTGTGTCTGGAGCGCTCATCTCTTCCCTATTTTCCCCGGCGCCTGCCCCGGCATGGTGGACGTGAGGGTCTGGATGATCGGTTGGCTGCCGAAGAACTGGTAATAGACCTTGATCCACTTGATCCCCAGGCGGGAAAGCGCGGCCTTCTCCCCGGGGAATTCGTTCAGGGACAAGGTCCGCTGGCCGCCCCGGAAATCCTTCAGGAACTCGGGAAAGGCCTGCGGTCCCATGTAGCGCTTGGTGAGAACGAGATCGGAGACCTCGATCTGTAAAATGACGTCCCCGCAGGCATCGGGCGACCAGTTGAAGGTCTTGTGCACGGGGTAGTTGTAGTTGGCGATCGTCTGCATGCTCGCGCCGCAGTGAAGCTCGAGGCGCGTGCCGTGAGGCTGGAGCTTTGCGTCCCCGTTTGCCTCCGTCGGCAGGCCCCGGATCCCCAGGGTGTAGTTCTGCTGCTTGGTCTGGGCCTTGACCTGCGCCTCGACCTGGGCCTTGGCCCCCTTGTTCAGGAAGGCAAACAGGGCCTTGTCGAGCGGGATCGTGGCGCCGAGGGCCTCCTTGGCGTAGTAGCCGCTCCTCGGGCTGCGGCTCAGGAAGGGTGCCGCCGGCCCCTTGACGAACTTCCAGACCAGGCCGTCGGTGCCCACCAGCAGCGGCGCCGACTCCCGGGCGCTCATCCCCGAGACGGGCGCGAGCACCTGTTCGTTCCACTGGCCCTCCAGCTGTCCTGCCGTTTCCCGGCAGACGAAACCCCAGAGGAAATCCAGCGGCCCCGAGAGCAGGCGCCCCACGGCCTCATCGGGCGCTTTCCCGTCGCCGATTCCGTTTTTCAGCTTCTCCAGGGCCGCGTACCCCGTGTAGAAGGGCGACTTGCTCGTGACGGGGTCCTCGCCGAAGACCTGCGCGGTGAGCTGGTAGGCCTGGTTGCGCGAGGCCGCAGCCGGCGCGATGGCCGCAAGCGAGCTCTTGTAGGTGCCGAAAGCCTGGGCCGCCGCCATGTGCTGTTCGAGCTTCTTTGCCCCCACGTCGCGGCCGATCTTTTTCTCCACGGTGGCCAGCAGCTGCTTGCCGCTCTCGGCGGCTTTGCTCAGCGTGCCGCTTTCCTGGGCAAAGCCCTGGGCGCGGATGAGCTGGAACTGCAGGACCTGGGCAAGCCAGGGCGGCAGCTGCCCGCCCGTTGCCAGGGGCTCGAGCTCGGTGGTGATCCGGTTCAGAAGGGCGAAGTAGGGCCCGCCGTCCTGGGCCATCCGGGCGGCGGCCTCCTGCATCTCCTTGGGGCTGTTCAGGCTCGCCGTGCCGCCGGCAAACCCGTCGGCGAAGGATTTCCAGGCGTCGAAGCTCAGGGCCCGGTACCGGGCGTCGAACTCGCTTTTGTTCTTCGCAAGCAGGGGCGCATCGGGCCAGGCTTCCTCGATCTCCTTATAGAAGTCATCGATCGCCCGTTTGCCCTTGCTCGTGAAGCGCGCCGGCACCTGCCGCTCTCCCGCGATGGCCTGACCCCCTCCCCAGAATTCGTCCAGGGTGACCGGGGCGAGCGTTCCCTGGCGCTCCGCGAGTGACATCAGCCACTGCAGATCCGAGCCGCGCGCCGCGTAGAGCTGACCCAGCTGAGCCTGCAGGACGGCGATCTCCCTGCGGGTCTCGTCGGGGTCCGTCCGCCAGGTGAGGTAGGAAAGGTTGAGCTCCCCGTAGATCCGGTTCCATTCCGCGTCGGCCGCCTGGCCGTCGCGTCCCGTAAAGATCCAGACCGGCTGGGGCTTCTGGAGCATGGCCTCCATCGTGTTGCGCTCCAGGGAGGCCCGGAGGAGGTTGATCCGCCGGGTGAGGTGGATCATGTACGAGGCATAGGGCTCATCGGCGACGGAGGGGGGCAGCGTCCGCAGGGTGTCCGTGAGCCTGCGGTCGAGGGGTTGAAGGTACGCTTCGCGGAACTGCCGGCAGTAGCGCTCCTTGAGGCCTTTCTCCACGTGCAGGCTCTCGCGAAGACCGAACCGCGGGATCCACCAGTTGCGGTTCTGCTCCTCCACCTTCAAAATTCCCTGCCGGAAGTGATCCGAGGCGGGCAGGTCCGCCGCAAGCTCACCGCGCAGCACGGGCATCTTCTGGAAATCCGCCGAGAGCTCGCTGATCGTCCGGAGGTTCTTGACGAAGGAGAAGCTCAGCAGGCCGCAGAGGGCCACGCAGAGGACGATCCAGGCCGTAAGCCCCAGGTTTCCGGTCAGCGCGCTCCACTCGAGGGCCCGCTTGGTCGGCGTGAGCAGGTTGCGATCCCGGGGAAGGATCTTTGCGAAAAAGTCATGCAGGAAGAGCCCCCGGGCTGTCCCGGGCAGGACCTCCTTCTCGTCGACCATGCCCAGCTTGCGCGAGAAGGTCGAGTAGGGGCTCCCCTCCTGGCGGCCGCTGCTGAAGTAGAGGCCGCGCAAAATCGGGGTCTCCTGGTAGGGGTTGTGGCTGAAGAGCGTCTTCATGAAGGTCTCAAGGCCCGGCTTCATGCCCTCGAACTCTTCGGGGTAGAGAAGCAGAGCCGGGTCGGTCTGCTTGGACTCCAGCTGGTAGAGCAGCAGCAGGCGCATGTTGCGCAGCCGCTTGCTGACCGTGTTCATGGCGCTCTCCACGAAGGCGGCGATGTCCGTGGAGAGTTTCTGGTTGATCATCCCCATGGGCTGCTTGAGGCTCCCCTCCGGGAGCTGCCCGCAGAAGCTGTTCATGCCCTGGATCAAATCGCACTTCGTCACCAGGACGTAGACGGGGAACTTGACGCCGAGGACGCGCATCATCTCATCGATGCGCCGCCGGATCGTCCGGCCCTCCTCCTCGAGGGCGTCGCGCCCGGCGCCGACGAGCTTGTCGGCCGCCACGGTCACGATGAGCCCGTTCAGGGGCTCGCGCCTGCGGTACTTGACGAGCAGGGAGAGCAGCTTCTGCCACTCTTCCTTGTCCGGCTCGCCGTTGACGGGGATCGTGTAGCGGCCGGCCGTGTCGACGACGATGGCGTTCTCGAGAAACCACCAGTCGCAGTTGCGGGTGCCGGAGATGCCCGAGGTGCGCGCGGTGTCGGCAAAGGGCGAGGCGAGCTTGGCGCTGCTCAGGGAGGTGGTCTTCCCGGAGCCGCTCTCGCCGACGACGAGGTACCAGGGCAGGACGTACAGGGGGTTGCCCTGTTTTTTCAGGTGGGACTTGCGCAGCGTGCCGACGGCCTCTTTCCAGCGCTCCTGCAGCTCCTGCTGATCGTCGCGCTCCTTGGCGCTCATCGCCTTCATGCGCGACTCGTCCTGGTCGAGCACCTCCTGGACGAACCGCTGCTCGCGGCGCTTGGCCCAGAGCTTCCAGAGGATGACCCCCCCGATGACGAGGCCCGCGACGAGCAGGAGCAGAAACAGGGCCATCCACCAGGGCCAGCCCATCAGCAGGACGAGGCCGAAGACCAGCAGGACGACGAGGACGGCGACGGAGGCCATCAAGAAGACTTTCAGGATTTTCAGGATGCGCGCTTTCATCAGTTCGACACCGCCCGCAGGAAGTTTTCCCCGACATGGTTGAGGATGAAGGTGTAGATCGCAAACAAAAGGCCGAAGAGAACGGCCGGCGCGACGAGGCAGGCCGCCGTGAACCAGGAGTAGCGCGGCCGGCTCTTGCGGCTCGACATGTCGATCCCGCCTGCGGGATAGGCCTCGGGGAAGAGCTCCA
Organism: uncultured Syntrophaceae bacterium; assembly: GCA_964619035.1. GTDB lineage: Bacteria > Desulfobacterota > Syntrophia > Syntrophales > UBA2192 > UBA2192. Next base: position 23,011 of record CAZUBX010000009.1, read on the forward strand.
CGCGCTCCAGGGACGGAAGCCCCAGGGAGCTTCCCATGAGCAGCTTGAGGCTCGAGGTCTTGAGCTGCTCGAGGGCGTACTCGTCGTTGAAATGGCGGCCCTTGAACCCGAGGGCCAGGCACAGGTAGTAGATCTCCCGCACCTCGCGCTGGTGCGCGCCCAGGGCGGCCAGGCGCTCGTAGAACTTCTCGCCGGCATCGGTTGTGTTGTAGTGGATGCGCTGGAGCTGCTCGCGCTGCCACAGATCTCTCTGGTCCCACGCCGAGGCCAGGATCATCTCGTCGATCCACGCGAAGACGGCAAAGCGCGCGTGGTCGTAGTCCTCCTGGGGGACGAGGCCCTTTTTCATGTTCTCCTCGCTTGCCGCGACGAGCCGCTGGATGTCCGCCTTGACGCGCTCGAAGGCGGGCTGGCGGTTCTCGGCGGAGCGCAGGAAGTAGGTCACGTAGGCCACCAGGTCGATAAAGCTGTCGCTCAGATGCATGTTCACGATCTCCCCACAACCATCAGTTCAACTTCCAGGTCTTCCGGCGCGCTGCCCCAGTAGAGGGCAACGTTGCGGTTCTTCATCACCGATTCCCACATCTCGCTGTGGTGGCTGACGGCAAAGTAAAGGGTGTTGGACCGGTACGGCAGCTCCTTGGGCGTCTGGAGCTGCTGCTCCAGGACGATGCCGGGCAGGGCACGCGCGACGATGACGCGCATGTCCTCCCGCGAGCCCAGCTTGACGACCGTCTTGACGGCCTGCAGCACGTCCTGCGGGTTTGCCTCCGTCCGGAGGGCCAGGTAGAAGCGGTTGCGCCCCTCAAATACGGCGGGCCGCAGGTCGGCGCCGTAGCTCGTGCCGTCGTGGACGAGGCGGATGATGTATTCCGGGCCCGCCGTGATCTCGTCCATGAGGTGCGAGATGAGATCCTGCAGGGTGGCGAAGCACCCCCAGAGGTCCCGGTGATCATAGAGGGGAACCACCCGCCTGCCGTCGCTCCACTCGCCCAGGGCGTTGATGCGCTCGGAGAAAGACGAGAGCTCGCCGACGAGCTGGCGCAGCGCACCGTAGACGGCCCAGGGGTGAACGTCCCGGGCCTCCGTGCAGTGGTGCAGCAGCGGCACGTAGCGGTTGATCGAGCGAAGCGCCAGGATGTAGACCATGTCACGCGAGCCGAACTCGGCCGAGTGGACGCCCCGCTTCTTCTTGTACTCCTCGAGCTGGCGGCCGCGGGCGGTCACCTGGTCCCGGATCTCGACGATGAGCTTCGTGAGGGTCTCCGAGGCCGCAAGCGATAGGCTGGGCGGAATGTGGTCCTCCGAGACGCGGACCTCGGCGCCGACCTTCGCCAGCCGGGCCAGGGGGATCAGGACGTAATCGCCCGCCTCGCCGATCTCGTGCTCCCAGAAAAGCTTCAGGACGTAGTGGAGCCTCTTCACGCGGCCGACGGGCCCCCCGGCATGCAGGTCGTTGACCTCCTCGGGGTCGGCCGTCGCCGCAAACCGGGTCGTCACCGCGGAGAGGTTTTCCAGGGTTTCGACGACCGTCACGTTTTCGCCGGAATCGTTCCAGGCCTTGAGGCCGATATAGACGTTGAGCGGTCCGGCCCAGGACTCGTCAAACGACCGGGCCCGGATCACGGCGTTGCCGGGTAGATCGACCCAGGTCCCGTCGGGGAACATGAACGTGCCCCGGTGCAGATCCAGGATGCGGTTCGGCAGCGCCGACTTGCGGATTTCCAGATCGCCTACGCCCCAGAAGTGGGGTGCCGCAAACCGGCCGAAGGGCGTCAGCAGATCCCGGAACGACTGCTCCTGGAGCTGAAAATGCTGCGGCTGCAGGAAAAGCCCCTGCTGCCAGAATAGAGGTTTCTGGACGCTCATCACTCGCCCCCCTTCAGGATGCGCAGCTCCTGCGGACCGCAGAAGACATCGATATCGGTGCCGACGTGCTTTTTGAAAAACGGCATCCCCTTGAGCGGCAAGGGAACCGTCTTCACGGCCTCCTTCTTCTTGAAGTTGTAATAACCGGCCACGATGGCGACGTGCCGCGTCCCTTCGGAGAGCTCCATCGCGTCGTAGAGATCGCGGCCGGGCTGGACGACGAGCCTCTTCACGAAATTCACGCTGGGGTCGAAGCGGCTGCATTCCATGAGCTTCGTCACGCCGTCCTTTTCCTCCAGGACCTGGTTGAAGGCGTTGAGGTCCTTGAGCTGGTAGGCGCAGACGGTCAGGGCGTGCGGCGCCCTCTGGTAGAGGTTCAGCTGCCTGTCGCCCTTCATGTGGATGTTGATGCCGCCGTCGATGTAGGGCATGTTTGCGGCACGATCGCCCGTTGTGGCGCATGAAGACAGCATCCACATAAGCATCAGGATGACGATCGGTTTCAGGATCTTGTTCATCGGGCTCCCCCCCCCTGTTCGGGCTCAGCTGAGCGGTTTTTCCCTCAGCAGCTTCAAGACCACGAGGTAGATACTGCGGTTCCGGCAATTGAACCGGAACTCGCACTCCTTGAGATGCAGGTAAAACGTCGACCCGGGCACGCCTCGAAACTTCGCGAGCCGCCGCCGGGCATAACTCCGGAAAGTCCGGATGCCGCTGAGATCCTTGACCCCGTTCGCAAGCCCGTTCTTCCCGGTTTTGGTCCCGGGACCCGACCTGTCGGCCGCATCGGCCAGGCCGTCGTAGCCCCGCCACGCGTCGGGGCGCAGGATGTCGTCCGGCTCGATCCGGCCGCGGCCGTTCTCCTGCTTCGACTTTCCGTTTCCCTCCAGCACAAAGCCGGTGTAGATGCTCGCGCCGCGCTGGAAGATGCCGATGACGGGCGTTCGGCCGCGCGCGCCCGAATCGCCGTTGCCCCCCGCGCCGATCCCCTCGACCGGGGAGGCCTCTTCGCAGTGCTCCGCAATCCTCTCCCGGATCCGCAGCAGGTAGCGGTTGACGGTGTTGCGGTTCAGCCTGGTCAGGACGGCGATTTTGTGGGCGTCCAGGTCGAGCGCAAAGTACCGGACCAGTTCACGGAACTTGGCCTCGGAGATTTTAGAACGCCTTACATATCGGTTAGTCGTTGACATAATTGGCTTTTTCCGGATTTTGGCTCTCTCTGTTAGTCCAGTTGCGCCGTGTGGCCATAAAAACGGAAAACGCCAACGGAGTCAATCGCGCGCGGGTATGATTTTGGGATACGAAAAAAGTATGAGGCGGGCTAATGCTTCTTGCTGAGAGAGGCCTGGAAGGCTTGTCCCGCAATGATTTCGGGGCAGAGCGCCCCCGGCTGGGGGGATGGGGCCATCCCCCCATAACCTCCCCCTTTAACAAAGGGGGTAAGAGGGGGATTTAAATTCTCCTAATTTCCCTGGGAACTTTTTCGTGCCTTCGCCTGTCTAACAAATCAGAGGCAAAAAAACATGCCGATGAGCATCGGCAGGAGGAAGTCATGAAGACATGGTTGTTGCTTTTCGCGTTTTTCCTGGTCGGGATCCCTTCCGTCTCTTCGGCCGCTGTCGGCGATGCGGTCGAGGTCAGCATCATCACCGACAACGGGCACTCGCTTCCCTTTTACCCTCACAAAAGCTTCCACGGCCTCAAAAAAGTCTATGCCGAGGCCATCAAGGGGGATAACTACCGGATCGTGGTCCGGAACAATCTCAACCGCAGGGTTGGTGTGGTAGTGGCTGTTGACGGAAGGAACATCATCTCGGGGCAGAAGTCGTGGCTCAAGAACAACGAGAGGATGTACATCCTCGAGCCCTACGCGACAAACGAGTACTCGGGCTGGCGCACGGGGCAGGAGAGGGTCAACCGCTTCTACTTCACCGACGTGCCCGATTCCTATGCCGCGGCCTTCGGGGACCAGTCCGCCATGGGTGTCATCGCCCTGGCTGTCTACCCGGAAGTCCAGCGCTACAAGAGACCGTCGGATCTCTCCACAACCGCCCCCGGGGCTCCGCAGGCCGACGCCAAAGAAAAAGCCTCACCCTCCGCACGGGGCGAGGCATCGCAGAGCGCCGGCACCGGCTACGGCAGGGAAGAGTACTCCCCCTCGCGCCAGGTCAGCTTCGAGCCGGAAGGAAGGACCGTGGAAACCATCCTGGTCAAGTACGAGTGGCGGGCCACCCTCTGCAGCAAGGGAATCATCCGCTGCGGCACGACCTACGGACAAACCCGCAACCGGCTCTGGGACGACCACGGCTTCGCCCCCCCGCCGCCGGTGAGGCCGTGAGTCTAGTAGAGGATATTGAACCGATGTGACGCCAGAAGGGCAGGGCCAAATCCAGCCCTGCCCTTCTGGGCAAAAGCAAAACCTACCCCCGACGACCTCCTTCCCTAGGTCTCCCTCCAGCTTGAAGCCGGGCAGGATGACGAATTTCCGGTCGTCTGCGCTTGAGTTTATCCCCTCGTTAAACTAATGAGATCCGCTTGACTGCCTCAGTATGCCTCATTTGCCGCTGGTCTGGGTCTTGTCCTTCTGTTTTTGCTGTATCGCCTGCACTTGCTTGGCTATTTCTCCAAGAAGCTCAAAGGTACTGGATGATTTGGAGGGTTGTGTGGAAATGTCGGCTCCGCAAACGGTGTGAGTCGTGATGCTGCCTTTCAGAGGGTAAGGCAAAGTCTCCACGAATGTAGGGTCGGGTATGCGCACCACATATTCCTTTCGCTTCACATTATCGTTCCATATTTTCTCGTCTTTTTTATCATCTTTGTCTTTGCACGTGCCAATTTCGAGTGTCAAATCGACGCATGCAGAGACTGGATACTCCCGGGTGTAACAAAACCAGGTCGAGGGCGACCAAAATTCCCAGCGGCATTTGAAGAAATCATCGGTCGGTAAGGCACCCAGCGGTTGCGATACTTTATATTTATAGCAACATGTGGCGATATTTGGGATGTTGGCTATCTTGCTGCCGTTCCGGTTCTGTGATGTGAACATGGCCGGATCGGTAAAGTCGAGTACCAGGGGTAGTTGAAGCGGTGTTGGGGGGGCGGATTTGACGGCGTCTGCAGCAGCAGCAGCAAAAACCGACGCAACGATGCCGCCTAACGCTTGGATAGCTGCGATGCGATCGTCCTGAAAGTCCGTGCCAATTTTCTGTACCCTGTGGTAACCGTCATAGTAAACAACAGACATGTTCGATTTTGTTAAAAAGGTATCTTTTGGTTTCAATAAGTAAAGAGAATCTTTGACATCCATTTGAGTTGCAAAAGCCTGTGAATCTTTAAGACCTGATTGGGAACAGTCAACGGTTATTTCTTTAGTAAGACCGAGGGCGTCTAGCTGAGCTTTTGTCTGATTCTCCTTTTCTCCTTGTCCTTGTGTCTTTGCGGGCGAAGGCTCGGAGATCGTGACTGATGCAGCCTGCAAAGAGAAAGCTACCAAGTTTTTATCGTTTCGATCAAAGTCACGGGTAACTTTGTAGTAACGCGCCTGAGGATAACTTGAACACCCCAAAACGAGGGCCTGCAACAAAACCAGCATGCCGCAGATGAGTCCCGATAATTTCGACATGACAGCCTCCTTTCTGTGACGCTGCATTGCTCCAATGACGGGGGATCGTTCTGCCGTTGCATCTTTCCCTGTGGAAGCAGAACCCGGTATGACCTTCGAGAGAGTGAGCGAGAAATCTGGCATGCTGCACAAGCCCCACAGCGTAAGAGTGAGGGATGTGAATCCGATCTACCCTGCGAAGTGGGGCATCAAGAACCATTCCTGCACCGCGCGGTGCCTATAAAGATGCGTCTTTTCTTTCACTATGCCTCCAGTGGTTCTATCTCCATATGGGATGAAGCTTGATTCCTTGACTGTGAGCATCCTGGAAACGATGGTGGATACGATCCCATAGAAGATCAAGGGTGTCAGCCGGTATCAGTGCTCCTTGAATTGCCAGGTCAATGGTTTTGTCATGACCTGCCTCGTCCCCTGCGGGCAGCTTGTATTTCACATCAGTGCCGACATGCCGCTGATACATTCGCTTCAGTGATTCAATTCTCTGCAGCGTCGGCGGATGGCTTTCAGTTCCCATGTCTTTCTGTACCTTTCCATGGCGGACTATGCATAGAGCCTTGCGCAGGATCTCGAGGACTGCGAATACGAAAAATTCACCCTGAAGGGCGACATTGGCCGGTAAGTGGTCGAGATCCTGTGCGGACAGGACGCCAAAAAAGAAGGCAAAGGAATCCGCTTCGAATTCTTTCGGCCACGATGTACGCTCAGCCGGGAGGACACCTGCGGAGGCTAGTTGATGTAAAAGGGCGTGGCCATACTCGTGGGCAATGATAAATCGTTCCGAAAGGTTCACCAACATTGCCAGGAAGGGTTGATATTCGGGAGGCGGCGGATCATAACCTACTGCCCTCGGATATCCCTCAAACAGATATGCATCGAGTGTTTTCTGCAGAAGATCGCTAGGGTAGGGATTCTTGCTGAGAACGCTCTCAACGTCCTCACGTGCTGGCCTAATCGAATAAGAGGTACCAGATTCAGCCGATGTCGGTTGCCAGCTAATTACGACAGATTTCGCGGCTTGATAAAGAAAGGAGATGAGCCCGGACGACAAGACAACCATGGAGCAATCACCGGCCGGCCTTGAAAAAGCTTCTGGATCGAGATCGGCGATCGTGCCGAGTAAGATATGGTCACACAGAGCTGAGCTCTTCGTGTTAGGTGACCCGCTAAGCTCCTGACGCAAGATGATTTCAATCGAGGCGGCCTGCCGTGCGAGCAATTCGAGGTACACCGGATCTTCGTCCATGCCTGGAACAACACGCCGGATGACATCGCGCGTTCGCTGCCATCTCAGCCTTTCCATCTCTTCAGGATATTTCAAGGCGCCCTCATAAATGAAACCGCCCTTATACATGGCTTGTGCTTCTCGCTTGTCCGCCCATTGCAGGGTAAGCGCAAAGATCTCTTGTTCCGTGTGGCGAGGCGCGAGACCTAGTTTTTGGCGGGATCTTTTTTGGTACTTACGCAAGCTATCGATTGCTGATTCTCTAATATCTGACATGATTGGATGCCTCCTTGATGCCTTGGATGTACACGCGGAAAGCTGCAGGGCATCGTCGAAGGGAAACCGAATCTGACATTGTGTTTCCTTTGAGGTTAAAACTGCAGTTTCACTGCGTTTCAAATGTCATTAACCATGTGTCCTGTTTATCGGGCAGGGAGAATCAATTGCGTGGTAACTGCGTCCTTGGTTCCAATAAAGACGGCGCAAAGGCCTCCGGGACGGAAGACCGACAGGGCCCGGTTCAGTCTTTTCTGGAGCTTCTTCAAGCCTTCGTATCGCCTTTGCTGCTCATTGGTCCCGTTTGACTTCGGTACAGCGAACTTAAGTAATTCTCCGACCTGCCGCGCGGCATGTCCCAGCGCATCAGAAGTATGTGGTAGGCTGCGCTGTTCGAGCTTAAGGAGCCAATCGATTGCTTCACCCAGTTTTTTATCCTGTTCCGTTCGCAGAAGCTGTTCAGCCCAGATGACACAGCCGTCAGGCCGGTCAGGAAACCATTCTGCGAGATTACGCGACCAGTTGTGGAGGAGGTCGGGCCTCCACGCGCGCAGGAGAAGAAGAGCGGCCATAGTTGCAGCCAGGGGTGAGACCGTCTTGTCGCCGAGAGCTTTCTCTAGCAGCAAATATTCTTCCGGTGATGCGCCGTTTTCGATGTCAATGCCTCGATATTTGTTCCATACTGTGGCCGCCCGACCAAGCACTTCTGAACTGGAGTCTGACAGCACTACGTCAAGGCCGGAGATATTCCCGCCACTAAAGTCAAGCCGGAGCGAATAGCAGGGGAAATAGTTTTCATCGCCCATCAAAACGCAGGCTGCTATGCCATCATTTCGGTCAGAGGCGAATTCGAGCCACTGGGCGGAGCGTTGACGCATCTCTATGTCTACCTGATATGAGAATTTATCGTCGGTTCGAGCTATGCTTCGTATGGACAGAATGTTTTTTGCAGCAGCGCTCTGCAAAACCGTGCATTTGCCTGTAGTCAAGTCGCAGACTTGTGCGCCCCACAGGGGTTTCGTGAAATGTTCATTTCGGAAAATGTCATATAGAGCAGCGAAATCTCCGGAGTCGGCGGGAACCTCCCAACCGGGTGGAAGCGCTACAGGAAGTAACGGTGCTACAGCGCTCTTGGGAGGAGGAGGTGCAAGCCCGAAAGCATGCACGGGTGCAGACACCTCGCAAATCTGAGTATTTCGATACAATCCGGATATCCTGATGGGTTGCCTTGCCCGAGTTCCAGCCTGTTGGAGCAAAGTGCTCACACGGGGTTCCATATAATCCTCGAGGACCCGAAAGTCGATCCAGCATCGGTTAGCGGAAGGAACCGGCTTCACGCCACCGGCGCACTCAAGACACTCCAGCAGCGCCGTTCCGAAGACGGAAACACCTGACTTTGGATCGGTCGGCGACCAGGCGGCAGCTCCTGGCCCGGTCGCATAGACAATGGGCGAAATAACGTCTCCGCGGGAGAAGGAAGGCCGCCATACGTTTAGGACGGGCGTGCCCTCCATAGAGGAGGCTTCGAGCAGCTTTTGATGGTCGTTCCTGCAGGCGTCAAGAAAGAAGAATTGCTGCTGCAACGGCGTCGCCAATAGACCCCCATGGAGATTATGCGTGCTTAGTGCCTTGTTCACATTTCGTACCGGCGGGCTCAGGTAATCTTTTGGGAGGAGGATTTGACTGTCATTGGTCACCTCGAGCCCGTGGCCGCTGAAGAAGAAGATCGCGCGGCTTTTCTCGCAGGCGGTGGAGTCCAGATCATTTATGGTCCCATACCATTCACAGATAGCCGTTTCGCAAGCAGCGAATGCAGGCTGACGGTAGCCCTTGTCGGGGAGATCAGGCATCATGTTTAATTCATCAGCCGTTGGAGAAAGGAGTAGCCATACCTTTGCAAGCGGAAAATCAGGGTGCTGATACTCGTCCCCCAACCAGCAGAAGAATCGATAGGCGGTGAGCGCCGACACATAGAGCTGACCGAGATCGTAACTTTGATCATTGCCCTTCAGGTGGTCGTACTTGCTCACCCCGATGACAACGGCAAAAGTCCCGGGCTGCTTCGGGTTCCAATCTGGATTGAACCAGAGGCCCTCACTATCGCGATCTTGTTGCAATGGCATGGTACACCTCCTCTCAGCTAGGAGACCCTCTTCACCGGGATTAAGAGCTTAGCATTACTGCCACCAGCCGATACCGTTTGACTGGCCGTACTCACGTAATCGCCAACTCCGATCTGTCCGTCGGCATCGAGATCGACATGGACCCGAACGACATACCTCGCGCCAGGATTGAGGCATGGCGCATCGATGGTAAACGCTATCTCGTTCGGAGCCTGGCCGCCGGCTTCAATATTCAGCATCACAGACTCGGCTACCGTGCGCGCGGAAGTGTCTGTGAGGCTGACATCCTCGAGCCGGGCATATACGGTAGCCCCAACGAAGGGCACAATGTCTTCGCCAAAGACAATGCTTCCTGTTACTTTAGGCATGTGCAGTTCATGAAGTTAAATTCGATGGACCCACTAATCAATCTTCGGGTATATGGCTGCTACGGCTGCTATATCGCCTGCGCTCAAGCTTGCACGTTGACCGATGGGCACGTCTTTTTTGGGGACGATGGTGGGCTGATCATTCTTGCTGAAAGCCCAAGCGGGGTAATGCATGATGGACTCGTAATCGTATGGCCCTATGTCATCACCATCGGCGATATGCTGGTCGAAGTTGTGTTCGTACCCCGGCATAATGTTCGGGTAGTTAATCGTTACGTACTTGTCGCGGTCCTCTCGGCTCTGTTCGTGCCACAGGCCAACAGCGTGTCCGATCTCATGGATGGCATTCCCCAGATCGCAACCGTCATCAATGCTAATTTCCTGCTCACCGCCTTGCATGCCAACATACGAGGAGCAGCCGTTCCCTGAGGTGAAGAATACCCGATCTTTCAATATGTTATAGTTATCACTCGTAACTGGGATGAATTTGATTTTGGTGTTGTCCATCCAGTACGCGATTGCCCCCGTCACGCGCTCCGGGTTGGGAAGGTTGGGATCGATCCGGTACGGGATCTTGCCTTTCGGCCACCGGTACTGATCCCCCTTTATGGCGATTCCCTGCGGCGCGAGCTTCGTCACCTCCGGACGGTTGGTGACGGCTTCGATAGCAGCGGCCGTGCCGAGGAGGATGTCCCCCTCGAAAACTGCAAGTCCTTTGATCTCTGAGTATTTCACCTGCTTGTGTTGGAAGGTGTTCGCGGATATCCTTCCCATTTTGGGATTTGCGGATGAACGAAATTCGCTCATGTCCCTTTCCTCCTTTCACTATTTGCCCCAGTAAGGCGCTACAAAACTTACGGAGTCTTCTTGGTAGGCGAATGAATACCTATGGTCGTCGCTATGTCTCCTGGACCAAGCTTTTGCAGTCGGTCTATCCCCGTTGGAAGGCCGAAACCCCATAAGAGGCAGAATAGGAAGTCTAGTGGGGCACCAAATCCGGGCTTTGTCACAATGAGCATTGCTACGCCAACGAGAAATGTGAGAATACCCCAGACAAGCCATTGTAATTCAAAAAGCCGTGCAATCTGCCAATTCACCTGCAGCACCGTCGGCTCTTTTATTTCTTTACGCGTTGGATCGGCCATTAGCCCGCGGCTGGTTCGATATGCCTCTAGAATGGCTTTTACTTTAGGCTCTACCGCGGCGCGGTTAATGATTCCGTTCGGTCTTACCTCACCGCCAACAAGGTTCAGCTCTCGCAAAGCCTTTTTGATCTTCTCTTTTATATCCAAGGAAAGGGTTTCGTTCCATGCGCTCCACAGCGTGCGCATACCATCACAGATGACGACCGTCAGGCAGTCAACCAGTTGACTATTTTTATCGAGATGGTCCTTCAGTTTGGGAGTTGTATCCGCAACGCTATTCCTGGGATCCGGTACTTTCGGAGGTAACAGATTGAGGCTGTCAAGCTCCTCCTCCTTGAGAGAAGTCTCGATATTCATAAGTGCAGCTTTTGTATCTTTCAGTTCCACATCTGCAATTTCCGGTGCGTGCTTGATCTCGTCAACCAGTGCCTCTACGGATTTCCTTAGTACGGCTACAGGACGCAGCGCTTCCAGTCGAAGCAACCGTGCGCGTCCCCACTCACCGGTCACCCACGCAACCAATATTCCAATAAATAGTAACCCAGTGCCCGTCAATTTAGCGCATGAAGAGCTGGCTTGGAGGGTGACATTGATAGTCTGTAACTCCGGCCGTTCATTTACCGCAAAGCTGAGCGACCCATTGAAATCTCCGTTTTGCCAAAACGATTGCCCTTCTTTTTCTTTTAGCCGCACATAAAATGTCCGGCTTGTCCGGGCGTTTATGTTGAAATGGCCGCACGGGCCAATCGCACTCTCGCATAGCTCAAGATCTTCGAGAGCTATCTGGGAAGTGCCCGACCCGCCCCGCAAGTTTGCTTGAGCCAGCCTGAGATTACTGGCAGGATAGTCGCCGGTTGTCACCACGACCGTCATTGTGCGCCGGGTATCTGGATATCCGAACCAGACGAGCCAGGGGACTCCCGGTGCCGCCACCGACCAGGTGAACGCAGCGGGCGATAAATTGGTTACAGTATAGTCAATGTATTGCTCAACCTTCCCGAATGAAAAACGTGCGGAGCGTTTTTGACTCGAATTCGCTGGAAGTTTGCTGATGCGCGCAATCATCAGCCAGGCACGAGTGGTGGTGCCGGAATCGATTGCTACCGGATTCCTGAACTCAACTTTTGTCGAAGGAAGCGACCCCGCGCCACCCAAGTCCTTCAACACCAAATTATTCGCCTCGGCGACATCGGCATCAGCCAGATTTTCGGCTTTTATCATCACCTGCACTTCTCCATCAGCGGAGCCGACAGGAATTCGTATCGTAGAATCTTCTCCCAGCGACAGCTTGGGAGCTGTGGCACCTTGCTTGGATGCTGTGGTCTGTGCCGGCTTGGTAGGTGTAGCTTGGTCTGATTTGATGGGTGTCGCCGAATCCGATTTGGGAGGAGCGGCCTGGCCCTGTTGCGGAAATAAGCCGACGGAAACAACCAAGGCGGTTGCAAAGACCCAACGTTGTAGCGTCAATGCCGGGATGTGCATAACATTTTTCCTCGAGAAGGACTCAAAGGTGTCTCCCTTTGCACTAACAACCGGAGCCATGGTGATGGTGGTACATTGCTTGTCTCGCTTTGAAAGTGCGATGGAAGCATTCGCAGATGTTTCCTGTTTTAATCCTGCTAAAAGCGCTAGGCCGGAAGTCTGCCCGGCAGATTCGGCATTCGCCTTCTATTACCCCCTGCCGAAAATGCGGGAGGCATGGGGATTGCCAACTTAGATATTCCTCAGGACCCATCATTCACCGCGCTTTTGCGGTGTGATCTCGATGATCACATTGGCCTCCTGCCAGACTTTATCAAAGGGTTGTGGCTTTCCCCAAAAGCGCGTTCTCCCTCTGTCCGCCAAATAATCATCATACGCACCGTAGTGGCCGCAACGAACGGCTTCATCTATTTTATTCTGTATGGCGTCTCGCTCTTCGCCGGTGCATTTAATGCATTTATCTAAGTAATCCTTTCTAACTGTTTTAGACAGCATATCCTCGTAATCCTTTCTAACTGTGTCAGACAGCATATCTTCCTTGCCAACCGGCATGAGGTTGTTCCACAATGCACGCGAAATCAGCCATACTCGTCCGCCCGGCTTTCCGCGCAGTTCGATGACGCGGCCAATCTGTGGATATACGAGAACTGATCCAGTGTTCAGTTCGTAAAACCCACGACCATTCTTCCCTGAGTGCCACGAGATATGATACGAGTGATCGTGACCTGTAAACGCCACGATGGTGCCATCGCCATGATTGGCGAGTAGAGTTTTCACTTCGTTATATGATGGATAATTTGTGGGTCGATGGTGAAAAAATACCAGGTTTATATTTCCATTTTCAGGCTTCAGTTTATCTTTAAGCCAACTGCACTGTTTGTGATCGATCGAACCCTCCGCAAACATTCCATCTTTTTTGGCCGAATTTAACGCAATCAACCGGACAGGGATAGGGATTCCTTTTAAATCAGTGGCATAATCGCCGGCCTTATCGTATCCCTTATAGAAGCAAATATCCTTATCTGGTTCTTCGCACTTGATATCGCCAAAGCCAAGATCAAAACCGTGATGGGTGGTTGGTTTGAGCTTTTTATTCGGTATGGCACTTAGGGAAGGTTCATGCCTTGAATTTTTTGGCACCGGCAGCAAGTGGCGTCCGTAACCGGAGATCTGCAGTTGCTCCTTGCCACGATGCATCCAGATGAAATCGCCTACGCCGTACACAGGATAAAAGATCACGTTAGGGTCCCGGAAATACCCGAGCCGTGGCAGAAAGTTACCAGAAATAGTTACGTCGTGGTTGCCAACTGTGTTCAGCCAGGGAATATCTAACTTATTGCTGATATAGATAAATTGATAAAGTTCTTCAATGCTGCCGGTATCCACGCTATCCCCGGTATGGATCATAAAATCTACGCCGTCTTGGTCTTTACGATTCAACGCGTTAATAGCCTCGATCTGAGATAAATAAACGGCCCAGTGGAAATCTTCCTGCGCTTGATTAAACATAGCTACTGGAATAACTTCGTCCAGAATATTGGAAAATTTCCGGGAACCCAGCTTGATATCGCGCTGTCGCATATGAACATCTGATAACCAAACAAAGCGCAAAAATAACGGTTCGGCCAATGCTGCAGTTCTGTCGGCAACTGTCTCACCCGTTTCGTCTTTGGAAGATAAGCTCTTTACGCTGAGCTCAGAATCCTTCGCCTGTATATAAGTAAAATTGGTACCCATTTTACTTAAGGTATTCTCGCCATTTTCAATTAGTGCTTCGAAATACTTCGTGTTCATGCCCCGGTGAAGAGGGGGATCCGGAGCGGCAAGATAGCAGCCGGTAAATAGTGGTCCGATCATGAGAAGAGCTACGATGCGCCACCATGCGTTCAGTAAGTCGAAGCCTGACGCATCAAACCGGAACAAGCGGCGGTTAGCATATTTGAAAAAGTCCCACCAGTCAAAGGGTGGGCGACGGCTGCTCCTCTTGATCTCCGGGATCGGTCTCGTTTCCATCCTTCAGGCTCCTTCTGACGGTGAAAATACCGCCTCTTGCGGGAATGATGTCGGTTTGTTATTGGGCATTTCCGGGTAAGTGAAGTGAATGCTCTATATTTGCTGCCGCAGAATTGGGGGCTGATTAGTTTAGAAATAAGGTTGAAATGAATTTGAGGTTCATGGCGCCTCCGTCACGTTTGGGGATCAGCCCGCGGCATCCTCTGGAACTCGATGCATGGAGCAGTCTCGAGTATGATAAATGGCGGTAGTACGATGCGCACAGGAATATCAGGGCCATGACAGTTAGATCGCGGCGCACGACATCCAGCCGACACAAATCACGCAGAGCCTAATCAGGCCTTACTTGTCGTTATGTCTCGTAAGGGATGCCCGTTACCGGGAATTGAAGCCTTTTGTGCGAACATGGAAGGGACTCCGAAATATCGCCGAGCTAAATCTGCTTTGCATTTCAGATGTTGTACGCACAGGTAAGGTTGACTATTAATAATCTGCAATAGAAGAATAATCTTGACCAATCTGGTCATTTTTTTGACCAAATCTGCTTTTTTCGACCTATAGCCTGCCTTCAGGGCTCACATATGACGAATCTTTTAAATGTGGTCCTTTTCCTCCCTATATCCAATGGTGGCAGCAGGGATACACCCCGTGCTGAAATGAAAAAGGGGCTAGCGATGACCGCTACCCCCTTTCTTTTTTCAAGTGTGTCTTTCAAGGCACGCCATCGGCCGCGCTAACTGCCGCTTCGAGGACTTTTCAGTTGGTTCAAGTCGATTGGCAGTGCCGGCCGCTGGCCTTCCTGAAGATCGAAGAAACTTTTCAATTCGCTTTGAGTCAGTACTTTGGCGTACTCATCCACGAGGAAGCCTGCCAGGCCTTGGGCATCCCGGGCCAGACTCTTTGCGAAAAACCTTCGAAACGGATACTTGAGGGCAAGCCACAGCCGCTTCTTTTCCACCCGTTGCTGGATCTTCCAAAGGGCCTCGCGGCGTTTCGGCGGGAAGTCCCGACCCAGGCGGTGGTCAATGGCAAGGTTCAGCTCCATTTGGCGCACCTGTCTGTCCTGATCCTTAGTGGGCATGGGGGGCAACCCGCTATGGAGCTCGATGATTTTTCTTTCGTACTCCTCGACGGTCAGCCGAGGGCCGTGGTTAAGCTCTTCCTGCATCGTGCGATCACGCTTATTTTTTGCCTAATTTTACACGGCAACGGTCTCAACTATTTAGTGCCGTACACTTTCTTGACAATCCTCGGGTCGGCCAGTATCACATTGTCGCCGGGTTTCAATCCGAAGAGCGACTTGTACTGTTGCGCTTTGAGGGCGCCGGCCGCTGCTTCCTGAAACAGGATCGTCTCCGTATTGAGGGCATTCACAAACTCGCTGGGTTTCATTTCGTTATTGGTAAAGATGTCCTCGATCTTCATACGAGACCATTCGGTCGACAGGCGGATGTCCCGAAGCTTGGCGGAAAGGGATTTATCTAGCTTGGAGCCCAGGTTGTGTTCTGCTTGGTACATGAACAGCTTGAGATGGAAACCCGCCAGATCGGGGCCGGCCAGCCCCTTGGCGGAACGCAGTGTTCGCTCATCTTTGCCATAGATTGCCAGCACGCCCTTAATATACTTTTCCTCACGCTTGCTCGCCTCGGCGGAGCGAGTGAGGGCCTTGCGAGCAACCTTCCGCTGCATTGCCCGTGCTTCAATGCACTCCGGCAGGTCGCCGGTGACTCCGGGGTATTGGTTGAACGGAGAAAGGCATGTGCCGAATGGGCCCCTGGGCCGGCCATAGGTGCCGTACAAAGCCTCGGAGACGCCATATCCTCGAGCTCCACTGACTGTAATCCCCGCAGGAAGAAGAATGCGATTGGCTGCCTGGTGGCAAACGCCGTTTATGAGGTAGCACTTGATCCAGGCGCGCTCGTCCGGTTGGGCAATGGCGTCAGCCCGCTTTGTGCTGCCCGGGCTTCGCCGTAGCTCGGATCCGCCGGTTTTGCCGCCCCAGCAGCCCCAGGCCTTTCTGCCCGTACCGCACATAACGTAGGTATGGTCCGCAAGGTTCGCAAACATGCTTGTCGGGTACCGCATGACAACGAGTGTTCCCATAACATCCCTCCTCCTTTCTTAGTCGAAGATCCCTTTTTCAATTGACTGGATTGGAAGTCGATGACGCTACCGCAGATGGCATTGCTGGTCATTCCAGCTAAGATCCGATGAAAGGGATGCCTGCACGGAAAAAGCAAACAGACCAAGAATCCGCTTTCGTTCTAAATAACTCCAACTCCGCATAATATCAAGAATGAAAACGTTGATGCATAATCGAATGCTGTCCGTTTAAGAATTTTTAAGGACGATTCTCATGCTGCCCCGTCTTTGCTATTGATCACGCTCAGATGCGCCTGAACTATGCTCCAGTATCTTCAATGGTTTCACAATCCAATGAATGGAAAATGGGGTTAGGTTTTGCTTTTTGCCTGAAGGCAGGGCTGCATCATGCCCTGCCTTCAGGCAAGACGGAAGATTTTACTCTTACTACCTCAAGGGGATGATTGATTTGCATCATAGAGATTGTCACTCTCGTTGCTTTCTTTCACCATGCCTTTCGCATCGACACGAACCACAAGATTGGCAGCTGTGAGACTGTAAAGATCCAGACCACGAGAAGAGAAGCTACTGAATGGAATGGGGCCGGAACTCCACGAGCTACCCGCTGCAATACCGGAAACCTTTGCAGAATATTGAGTCTCAGGTTTGGCCGCCTCGGGAGCGCCCACTCGATTGATCTCAATATAGGTCAAATGCTCTCCTGCATCCCCGTTGCCATCGTTTTTAACCGTTACGTTGACGGATTTCCCCGGAAAGTCGATCTTTGCTGTTTGCACAGCGAGATTCGGCATACATCCGGTCAGAGCAAAAAAGCAGATTGCAATAAGCAGGAAAAATAACTTTTTCATACAGACCCCCTTTCTTGGCGTCATAATGACTCCTGCGGGTAGCTGGCATGGAAAATGCCGCCATATCCGATCGCGTCGGTGTAACATATGTTCAAATTCCCTGTACGATATTCCGTTATGCCATCAGTATGGAAGATCGTGGCAGGGTAACACATACGATTTGCTCCATTGTATCGGCTTCAAAGCAGAGGTCTTGCGAGGTGAGGACCGTTCGAGCTGTGTATGCGCGTTTGAAACTAGAACTGGATATTCGGCGTCAAGGGTTAATCCAGTAGAGAGCGGTTATCCAATATTCTGACGTGGTCGTGCGTCGGTTCTTGGGCGTTGCCGTATGGCTGGGCGGTGATCATTGAAGGCGGGAGACGGGTGCCAGTGGATCATATGTCTCCCACCAGTAACCAGCCGCCACTCTCCTGGCCGTATAAATCTTGTGTCCATCGGTGCGAACATTTATCATTCCATTCAACCGTTGTTTGAACAGCAGCCTCGCTTTTACATTTGCTTCTGTTTTTTTGAAATCTTCGGTTCTCAGATCGGAGTTTTCTTTCAGAGTAACCGCTTGACCAATCTCAACAAACGTTGCCGCTATCTCAGTACTGTACACAAGGGGCTTTTCAGATCGCGAAGAGCGTCCGACACTCCCAATAAACAAAGCTCTTGGATGCCCGTGGTCCGGGTTATCACCGGACGAAATGACTGATATTTGAGGTTTTACAGCTTCCAGAAATGGCAAATAAAAGTCATGGCTTCCATGATGAGGGGCTTTAAGAACATGGGCATCCATCTTGTCAGTGAGAGACGGTTCCTCCATAAGATATTTGGCGCTTTTCTCGTTTATGTCCCCAGTAAACAGAAAAGAGACATCGTCATAATTTAATCGAAGAACAACGGAGTGCCCGTTGATGGTTTTCGATTCATCTTCATATTTCTTGTACGCAGGCTTACCACCGATCATATCAACTCGTGGGCCTATGATATCAATGGTGACTTTGGGCTCGCCTATGTCTAAATGTTTATCTCTCGAATCTACCGCTGAGTAATCGATCCCCCTCTTCGATACGGCATCTTTCCATTCGAAAAATTCTTTGGACAAGCTTGCCGCTCCAAGGTCAAGCAGATTACTGTGCCTCGTTATAAGATACTTGCCTGTGACATCGAGATCTCCCAGTGCGGTCTGATATGCTCCCTTTTCGAAGGTGGCGATGCCGCTATGAACAATATGACGTACTGTAATTCCGGGATGATTTATGATTGGCACAAGACCATTTATGTGGTCCGAATCGGCATGAGTTAGGACTAACAGATCAATATCAACGGAGGAACCCGGTTTGTCCAACCTGTATTTCCAGGCGAGAAATCCGAGTGCGCGCATGTTTTGGCCTCCGTCGATAAGAATATTTCTTCGCTCCGGCGTAACGATGAATGTAGAATCACCTTGCCCGACATCGATGTAGTAGACCTCAAGGGCAGGGCTCGACCCCAAGTGCTCCTTCTTGATGTACCCTTGTCTGTCACGGTATTTGACAGGCATCCTCTGGTTTGACTCCGCACCTGTCGTCTCGACCTCGTCGCCAAAGATGAGCACCATACTCCTCTTATCATCGCCAGCACTTTCAAATAGATATGATGTTTTGCTCGTAATATATTGAGTTGCCATGATTACTCGTTCTTCCTATATGCAATCGACTAGATGCGAATAATTTCTAATTTACTCAGCGACGACGACGTAGTCCTTGAGAATTGTTTGATCAGCCAATCGTAAAAAAGAAGATATGTTGAGTAAGTAGAAAGAAAGGCGAGATGTCTGGCTATAGAATATCGAAAGGACGAATTTGAGATTCATGGGGTCCCCGAAAATCGTAGCAAACGGTTATTATATCCAAACAATAAGGACCTCGATGCATGATGAATAAAACTTGTAGCCGAAACGTGCGAGGATGAAAAGGTAAAACGAAAATAGTGGGTGAATTAATGATTAAGTGCTCATCATAAATGAAAAAAAGTTCGGTATTGTTCACCCATCGTCGACATAACTGACAACGACCCATTATGAGTTCTATAGAATAATAATCGCCCGCGGGGAGGCTGGTAAAAGGGGCAGCGGATGTTCGCCGCCCCTTTTTACTTCGCGTTGACTGTTGAGATCACGATTACCAAGAGTGATGTGCTATTGTTCCCGTCGCAACGGTATGTAAAAATGAACTTCTCGAAGCTGATGTCGGGTTGAAACAGGGACCTGTTATACAAGTACTGACTCAATGCTTACGTGAACACATTGCAACGCATCACGAACCCTTAACTCCAGAACGCGCATTTACATGTTTATCCGAAGCCGCCAATGGTGCGGTCGGGTGCAGGCCACTTAGCTGCGGGCATCACTTATTATGCCCACTCAGCTTGGCTGTCAAAACATTGCGAGCACGCTGTGCTTATTAGTTCGAGTTAACGCTTTCTGGCACCTTTCCTGGCCTCTTCAAGTAGAGGTTTGAAGCGGTCACAGTAGTAATCATAGTCGACCTGACCAAGAGTGGAAGCGGAGGCCCTTGGATCCTCTAAAAGTACTGATAGCAGCTCATTTGCTTCTTCGCTTTTTGCTTTGCCGAGTATAAGCGAATGAGTATGCTCTAAGAATTCCACTTCTTTGTAAGCGGAGATCAAGGGATTGCCTAGAGCAACCTTCGCATGGATTGTGGCCCGAGATTTGGGAAGACGCTCGACAACATCGTGGAGTACTTTGTTGGCCTCTTTCATGTATCGCGACCCGTCGAAATTCAGAACGCGGCCAACGTCTTCCGTGAAGAAGTCCTGGGCAACATGTTCCTCTTCGTAGCCTTTAGGAGGCGCGACCCGGACAGTGACAGGTTTAGAAATTATATCCTCTCCGAAAACATCAATAGAAGCCTGCACCGTATAGTATCCAGGTTCAGCAAGATCCCACCCATTGCGGCCGACCAGGAAAACAGAATCCTTCATCTCAGCACCGGGTTTGAGAATAACCGAGTTTTCCTTCCAGCACCGCTGAGCATAGGAAATGAATTCTCGAGCCGGCTTGCCGCGTTTCTTGATGATGATCGTCATGCGGTCGGTGGAGCAGAGGAGCTTCTCGTCAACCAATTGGGGCTGGTCAGAGGTGTTCTTGAGGGTTAGGTGAACAACGACTGGCTCGAGGAACTCGAATTCTTTCTTGTTTCCAGCACATTCAATAGACAAGGAGAACTTTGGCTCCGGTGAGATGTTGGCTTGCTGGAACCCATGATGGTCAAACCAGTCAGCGTTACCCTGTTGGACGAAGCGGAAGGGGGCATGGCGCATGAAAAGCAGTTCTCCGTCGCTGAAGCGGAACTCAAAGTCGGAGAAGAACGCCGAAGTCCCACCGGGAACGTTGTAGGGATAGTTCATGAAACTGCGCGCCAAAGGTTCGTTGGTCAGCGGGATCCACTGCACGCCGTAGCTCTTCTGCCAGGAGTGGGCGAGGTTGAAGGAGTGGCCCATTTCATGGCATGCCGTCCAGAAAATCATGCGATTTACCCAGGCTGGGGGGGCTGGATCGCCAGCGGGCGAGTTCTTGATAAAGGAATCCACAAAAAGCGAGGTGCCCTGGCGGTGCTTGGGCCCTATGTCGTCGAACATGATACCGCCAAGACTGGGTCCCATTTCGTGAAGGGAAGCGAAAAATGTCCACAGTGCCCATTGAGGCGCGTTGGCGAATTTGGACCAATGGATCTGCATGGCATCATGCATTTCCGCGTCGCTCCACTTGGCATCGGCGCCAGCCTCGGCTATAGGCACCACATCACCCGCCCCGGAGATGGTGACGTCGAATCCGGCGCGCCTATATACGGTCGCAATACTCAGGTTTTCGCACAGGAGGGAAGCCGGACGATTGGGATGAGAACAGGTGTCGTTGGTAAGAACCGGGCTGACACCCTCGGCCGTATCGAACTCGAAGTTGACCGGATGGAAGTAGCGCGATTTGTAATTGAAGGTACACACCTTATCGGAGGCACCGACACCTGAGAAGGTGACCTTTGCCGTCTTTGGGGAGAACAAAGTTCTAGCCACCTCGATCTTCACGGTGGTGAAAGGAAGAACTGCGACATTCCCCTCCTTGTACCAGATGGCCCCTTCATAAGTATTGGCCTTGGTTTTCTTGACATTTGCAATCCAGTATGCAGGCATAATCTTGCGTCCGGAGACTGACCCACTGGCCTTCATTTGAGGGAAGTACCCATCAACGTCAAGCCGGAGTTCTTCGTTAAGGAAAAACGGACTGATGGGTAAAGTAGGCGATAATTCTATCATTTCGGAAGCATCCTCAAGCCCTTGTCCGGCTGTGGGGATCATTGGTGGATGGCTAGGCTGCGGGCCGATAGGATTTAGAATCAAGTAGGTATAGAGGCCGCTGTTCGGCACAAACCAGGGTATGGGAATCGGATACGGCTGAAAGCTAGCCCCTTCGTATTGTTCTGCTTTTAATTTGGCGATAGTCTCCTGAAAGATGACTTTCTGTTGGGATGCATTTTGCTTTGCCATGATAACACCTCCATTAAATTATTATCGGGTGATTGTTGCCAGCAGGTCATGCCGTGTAGGACTGAAAGCAAACTGCGTTATCAGAGGTACCCGAAAGGTTCCAAGGACAAACGCAAGGAGATCTTGCCGTCCGATGATAAGGTGACTCCAACATAGACGTCCTGGAGCAAATCCAGATCGAGCGACTGAGATACTCCAGAGAGGGGTACTGCTACCTCGAGAGTTAGATGTTGCGGGGGAAGATCGAAGGATCGAGAGTCAGCCAGTCCAATTTGCGTCCGGGTCTTAGGGGTGCCATGGTAGACTTCCCTGCCATGCAAGCGCATTACAACGGTTTCACTCGAAAACCCTTCTTGCAAATCAACTTTCAAAATAGGCATTTCTGAAACTCCGGACCAAGTCAGGTCACATGAAAGCGACTGGAAAACCTGCTGTCGTATGGGTCAAAATCTCCGATTCCGGTAAATATCATGCGGAATCTGCAGTTTCCCTTCCTATTTGCTTGTTGTGTACTATCAATTGAGTGGAAATGTGATTCTGTCTCCGAGCTAGTCAGCAAGTGGGTCAGGCAATTACGACCTATCTCTATAGAGAGCATCTAGCATCTAATGAGGTGGCTAAAATATGCGCAAATCTTTGGGAACGTGGCATGAATTTACTTGATAAGTACAACTACTTTCTGGTTTTCTATAGTATAGAAAAGCAGTATTTTCTTGACATTTCTGGTCATATATTTGATCAACTCTGCTTTTTTGATGCTAGGCGGTTATGGCCTTCGGGGTTGGTTTTGGGGAAAGGGACTTTCTGAAAGACCTCCGTGGCATGTTCAAGAATCTATTGAACGTTCGGATGAAATGATATTGGTCGTTGTATCCACAGGCTAAGGCGACTTCACTCATGGACTTTGTTGTTCTCATGAAGGAGTTGCCTAACTATGGAGATACGAAATGAACTGACGTATTTATTAAAGGTCATTCCGACCTCTCGCCTGAATACCCTTCGAATACGAGACAAGCTCATTCTGCATTCAAATATGTCACTTTATATTCAATGTTAATAACGTCATCGAGTTGTTTCGTCCATTATCCATCTATTACTGACGCAGAAAACTAATATATTCGACAATGTCATACCCGAAGATACTAGCCTATGTATATCATCAATGCCGTTCGTGCAATGCGGCGTTGATAATGAGCTGGTTAGTTACAGCGCTGAGCGTGGAATTACGTAGACATCAGAATGAGTAAAAAGGAACAGCCATCGGCTTGAAGAGGTTGATAATAGATGGCTATTATGTTACTTGCGATGTAACCATGTATCCTCCCCGTAAATTGCGAATTTCTGCATATGGATAGCGTCCAATTTCTCTTCAATTCTGGGCTAGCCCATTCGCTCGTCTCGTAAGATCTTGGAGCTTTTCCCGATGATCGGAAGTGACGGCCTGATAAGTTTCAAAAAAAGGGTATCGACACAATGTTTTGATCATTCAGGCAAACTATCTAGATATCGAGCACATTGCAGATAAACAGACCTACGCCTTACCGGATCTGCCGAGCATACAAACTCACACAGCTCAACGGGCGCGAATATCCCCGAGTCCCATTTTCTCTCACTGGGAACGGGAAGAGGATCTTAACATTCTGGGGCGAAGCATTAGAGGGATTCATGGTACATGCCTGTTGAAAGCTGATCATCAAGAATGACCCTGTTACCGCTATCTGCCCGTACGGATAACTTCTTTAAACTCACCTCCGCACTCATTTCACCCCGCCACTCCTGCTCGAAGAGACTCACAAGCCTTTCCTGATCTTTAAGGAGATAATCAATATCATATGTAAGAACTTCATCGAGCAGGGACTCAAGCGTGTTTATGGCGAGCATATTGGTATTACGGATAATCTGCTTAAGTGCTTTACCGAACCCCTTTGTCGTCCGCTTTGGAGAAAAATAATTGGATAGCCGCCAATCGAAAGCAGCTTGTTGAAGAAGAGCTACAATTCCATCGGGGCTGAAATTGCGCCGGGAAAATATATGCTGAACCAAGAATTCATACCAATCAAGTGCAGGATCGCTAAATCCATAATCCGGGTTAGTAACCGTACCCTTCAGACGGCCTTCATCGCGAAGCCTATCGTTAATCGGAGTCCCGGCGTACGGGAGCATTTTGCAGAAGTTGATAGGGAAATATCCATCTTCCCCAACGGTCCGCAGAAAGCTGATGTTCTGCCTTACAGTATCTATTGTCGAAGACGGATCGAATAGCATGAAACCAATCGCCGTCGCGACATTGTGCTGTTTCAGTAAATCAATCGCGAAAAGATTTTGCGTTACTGTTACACGTTTGTTTAACGTTTGCAGTCCAACATCATTGCCAGACTCCACTCCCAAATAAACTGCTATCAGTCCGTGATCCAACATCATTTCGAGTGTCTCCGACTTCAAATCGTCAACCCGACACGCTATCTTCCATGCCACTTTGCCGGCTAGTCCGGTCTTTTCCAGATCTTCTAGGAATTCTTCCAACCATCTTTGTTGGGCTAGTGACCTGGCAGCAAAGTCATCGTCCTGAAAGCTGAAGAAGCGAATGTTCTTGTTGTTATAGAGATCGAGCATTTCACTTACGACTGCTCGAGGCGATCGGACACGCCGCAAGGTTCCTTTGGAAGCTCCATAGAACTGTCTAATGCTGCAAAAGGAGCAGTTGAACAGACAGCCGCGGCTGGCAAGCATGGCGGCCATTCTTACACCACTTCCCATCTGCTGAGGTTCGTCCCGGAACAGCAAGGGCAGGCTATCCAAATCCGGGACTAGAGGGCGAGGTTCTGAGATTAAATTCTCTACGCCATTCCTGAATGCTAGTCCGGAAATCTGTTTCCACAGTCCCGGACGTTCCAAGTGTTCAAGCAATTCGAGCAGAGTGACCTCTCCCTCAAACCGGACTATACTATCTAATTCGGGGATCAGGTCTAGCGTTTCCTTGGGGCGAAGACTTGGGAAATGCCCACCAGCCGTGAAATGCGCTGTCACACCATTTGCGCGCAGGTAACGCATGAGTATGCCGAACTCGTCGAGCGTGTATTGGAAGATCAGAGAAAACCCAACTAGACGGGGGTTGTGCTGTTGAACTATCGAAAGCACCGATTCATCGCCTCCGGGATAGAAGGGGACAAGCAGGGAATGGAGTCCGCGCACTTTCAAGTAGGCCATGATTGAACGCAGTCCAAGGTTTTCCTGGTTCTCATAACCAACCAATACGGCATCGACTCGCGAATTATCCTGTGTTTTCATCATAGCATCCAATATGAGGGCAAGATATCCCCAAAATGAATCAAGACTGTGGGGCATGGCGGCAGGCGTCACGTCGGACAGGCGCAACCCTCCTGCCGCCAATCGGAGAAATCCATGACTTCATTGCATTTCAGTTATCTTGAACATTTCTTTTATCTTCTCTACTTCTAACTCAGCGATCTTGGTATTCAAGCGAGCTTGCACATCATAAAATTTGGCAATTTTATCTTTATCCAGTTTGATCCACCAGGGTATAGGGTCCCATGGGATCGGCCTACGCAGCAGAATAAACAATTTTTCGAGCTGCACATCATTCATATTGGACCTCCATCGTTCTTGATTTTTCACCCGATACGACCAACCCATCATCAGGTGAATTCATTCGGGTGAGGGTTGGCTCACTCTTGCGAAACTGGTATCACCTCCTCTCACTTGCCCGAATACGGAAAAGGATCACAAACTATAAGAAAGTGGTCGGAAAAGACGCATGGTCAGAGAACATAAAATAAGCATACTGCGGACCTTGCATTGTCAGCTATTCTGCATCGCATGACCTCACATCAGCACTTCGATGCAGAGCTAATTCAGGGAGTACTTGTCGTTTCAATTACTAGGAATGCCTGTTATCAGGGGGTGACTTTGTTTGCGCGCATGACGGAGAGGCTGCATGTATTGCATCAATCAAAATCTGATTTATTTTATCCGATCTTGGTGATATCTGTATCAGCGGCTAATATGTATATCCGCACAGAGAATTTATGGGGGGTGAGGAAGAAAAGGTATCTACTCCTTCTGGAAAGCAGTATTATGTCTGACGACACGCGGGGTATCGCTGTCTATCTTATAATTCGCTCAGGGAGAAAATTCTTGCCCAATCTGGTCATTTTTTTGACAAATTCTGCTTTTTTTATGCTAGGCGGGAAGTGTCTTTGAGATGGGCTTCGGGGAAAGTGACTTTCTGAAGGACCTGGGGGGTGTATTCATTAGTTTTTTAAACGTCCGCGTGAAATGATACTGGTTGGTGTACCCGCAGGCGAAGGCAATTTCGCTCATGGTTTTGTTGTTCTCATGCAAGAGTCGCCTGGCCTTGGAGATACGCAGCGAGTTGACATATCTATTAAAAGTTATTCCGACCTCTCGCTTGAATGTCCTCTCAAAACAAGACAAGCTCATTCCGCATTCCCTGGCTGTTTCTTCCAGGGTAATGTGATCCGTCAAATGTTCATTGATGTATTTTATTGCCCTCCATATTGGATGATTGTCTTCATTCGTCCAACTTCCATCATATTTGAACCGTAACGCCTGTCGGACGCTGTCGACGATATCGGCCTTTTCGGCAGGCTCTTTGAAGAAGTCCCATGCGTCTGCCCTCAGTGCGGTTATAACGAAGTCTTCTGAAGAATGATCTGAAATGACGATGATGGGAAATGCCGGCCTGGAAGATTTAAAGAATCGGATGATGTCAATACACTGCTTTTGATCGTTCATGTACAGGATCGACGCATCAAAGACATTATGGATAAAGTGGCCAACCCCTTCCGCAGGGTCTGATGCGCATACCACTTCACATGGCCCGATAGATGCGAATATCCCCGAATCCCATTCTCTTTCACCGGGATCGATGACAAGGATCAATGCGGTTCGGACCGGGATCCTGGCGGAATTCATGATCTGCACGCGAAAACGCTTTCTGTCCTTGAGATCGGACAACCCGACTGGAACACGAATAAGAATGGATAGCCCGTTGTTGTGATGTGCCGGCAGATTTAATCCGGTGATGGGAGGAATTTGAGATTCATGGCGCCTCCGCAAAGTTGTGAAAGCCAGTTATGGTTTCCAAACTAGAAGGACCACGATGCTTGAAGGGGCGAGTGGAGAGGCTAGGGGGAGATCGTGAAAAAATATCAGAGCATAGGGAGGTTGCGTTGCATTTGTTGAATACGTAACAGAAATCGCATAACTGTGCAACTATTTAATGTATTGAAAAAATATGGATGAAATATGGGTGAAAAACCCATGTAGGGGGGAGTCACTGCATGGCCGAGCCACGCAAAAAGGCTCCGTCACGGGGAGATATCGGGGTAGCCAGGAAGGGCAGCGACCGCTTTCCCTGGCGATGCCCAGAATTCGTAACCTGCCGTAAAATATACAAAAAGGGGTCAGCCATGATCGGCTAACCCCCTGGTTTTATGGCTCGTTCTTGAAAGCTCGATTCGGAGATATCCCGGGTCACGTTTCGGAGAGCTTCAAGCTCTGCCCTGGCTTCCTCTTCCCTTGTTGCCTCAGCGTTTCACTTTCTCACGACCAATCTGTCCTGATCCAGAGATACGATTTTCATCGTACGGTTTGGCTTCTGCTTTCCTTTTTCATGAATGGAGAGAGTGTTATCCTCTGCAAGCTTCCAGGTTCCCTGGCTCTCTTGAGGGCGATCGGTCGGACCGGGTCCGGTTTCGACAAGGACGCCGTCGGGTTTCAATGCCATGGCGGATCTGCCGCGGGAGCGGGGAAACGCAAAGGAGGCGGGCCGGAATACCGTTTCCGTCGCGGTATCTTCCTCATGCGAATGCACCCAATGCTGGTGCAGGGCATTGCGGTCAATGTTCTTTTTCATCGCTGTTGTGTCTCCGCACGCGCCTTACGGCTTGCCGATCTTCTTGCGCGGACCGTTCAGGGCCGCCTGCATCCGCACCACCTGCTGCGTGGTAAACATGAACATCGAGTCATCGTCAACGTAATCCATGTAGTTCACAAACATGTCCCCGCTCGGGCCGTTATTGCAGGTCACGTGGGGGAACTTCGGCTTCCCGTAGTTTGGCCCCGCTGCATTCGGCGTATCGGCGACAAAATCGGTTCCGCTGCAGTCTTCCGTGTCCGCCCAGATGTGGCGCAGGTTGAGCCAATGGCCGACTTCGTGCGTCGCTGTCCTTCCCAGATTGAAGGGCACGCTTGCAGTGCCCTTGGTGCCAAAGGCGGTATTCAGGATCACGACGCCGTCTGTTTTTTTCGGTCCGCCGGGAAACTGGGCGTACCCCAGTATGCCGTTTGCCAGGGTGCAGACCCAGAGATTCAGATACTTGTCCGTGGGCCAGGCATTCACGCCTCCCGTGGCCGAGGACTTCACCGAATCGTCGGTGTCGAAGGACGTCTTGGTCGTCTTTGTCCGCGTGATGCCCGTTGTCGGCTTGCCTTTCGGGTCCTTCGTCGCAAGGGCAAACTGAACGCTCACATCGGATACGAGGCCCTTCCAGACGGGTGGGACTTTGGATTTGTCGAGATTCTTGGCGCGGTAGTCCTTGTTGAGAACATCGATCTGGCTCTTGATCTGGGCCACTGAAATGTTTTCCGAGGCGGTCTTATAGACCACCTGGACGACCACCGGAATGGTGAGCGGTGTGGCGGCGGCTCGCAGAGCCTTCACGCCCAGTGACATCCTCATGGCAGTCGCATTTTCGAGCTGCGTCTGTCTCATCCGGAAGCTCGGGTCGAGCTCGAGGAGCCGATGATGCACTGCCATTGCACCGCAAGTCCGCCTTTTGATCGCTTTTTGTTTCTTCATAACGCCTCCGCGAAGTAGAAAAAGCCGATTATGGTTTCCAACCTTGAGGGACCGCGACGCTGGGGCTAAAGGCAGCGGAACAGCAGGACAGGAATAAGAATGTGATAGGATGTGAAGAGAATCTGATTATTTTAATAAACTACTATCTGTGCATAAGTCAAGAAGAGGGATGGCGAGCTCTCTCGGGCTTTGATCCCGGGACTTTAAACTGACGGGTCTTCTTTCTTTATGATGCTCATCCTTCCGCATACTGCACCTCCGCAGTATTGAGAACGTCCTGTCGGAAGTATCTGCTCAACTCCGCCGGTGTCCGCAAATCCACCTTGCGCCTCAGGATATCGGAAAGTTCCATTTCCATTCCTGCCAGGCGAATAAAGCCGACAACCGTTCCCGGCATGAATTCGACCAGCACGTCTACGTCGCTTGCAGGACTGAAATCATCCCTGAGGACGGATCCGAAGAAGGAGAGTTTTTTGATGCGATTCCTTCTGCAGAAGGAGTCGATCTCAGCTTCGGGAACGTGAATGTGAATTTTCCTTTTCATCACGGCACTCGATAAGTGTCTATTTCTGCGGTGAAAATACACAAAAAAGGGGTTGCGGGCAATGAAAATCTCGCAACCCCTTTGCAGGAATCTCTTACCTTGTTCTTTAATACTTGCCTTTTCCCTTACCCTTGCCCTTGGAATCCTGACCGTTGTAGAGATCCTGGCTTCGCTTCAGGGCATGGAACTCCTTCGATCCCGGCTTGATGCCCAGGCTCTTGGCAATCACTCCCCAGCCCTTGCCCTTGGAGGATTTGTATTCCCTCAGCACCTGGTCGCTCGGCCGATGCGACATCTCCCCGAGCCTGAACACGATGTAGGCGTCGGCCGGGCTCGACACGTTGCCGATCACCGCCGAGATCTGCGCATCGCCGATCTTAAAGCGGGTCGCAAGCCTTGCCCGGAAGCCCGAGGGGTCTGCCTGGGCCTGGATGTTGAAGTCATTGACCCAGGCGAAGTCCTGCGCAGCCTGCGCGGATGCAGCGAACAGCAGTACCATGGAAAGTGCTGTGAAAATGATACGTTTCATAAAGCCCTCCTGCATTGTGCAACCCTCTCCCCGCCGCGGGAGAGCGATGTCGTGAGCCTGTCGAACGGGGCAGGGGTGAGGGGGACTGAAGATTATTCACCCTCCCCTTTATCCCCTCCCGTCGAGGGAGGGGAATCGTGGGGGCTGTTTCTCAGGAGCCAAACCTTTTACCCCGCTGCTTATAACCCCTCCGTCACACTTTGTAAAGCGACCCTCTCTGGAGCTCCATGATCTCCCGCGCCAGCTCCCGTTCCAGCTCCTTGTCCAGGTGCGTGAACCGGATGGCCACGAACTCCAGGCCGCTGCAGCGCGCATCCGGTGGAGTCCAGGCCCGCCTGACCACGGCCGGGATGAGGTGCCGCGTCCCGTCGCTTCCCGTGTAGCTCACCTGGAGGGCGCGGTTGTACTCGAACGGGTTTTCGATGCCGTGGCTGAAGAGGGCCCCGCCGATGGAGATGTCGATCAGGTTGACCGGCATGGAGTCGACCTCGATGCGCGCCGACCACTCCGAGCCGGGCCTCACCCGGTAGTGCATCCTGAGGTTATAGGTCTCGAAGGGGGAGGTCTTGCGGATGCAGAGGGCCAGGACCGTCTTGGACGGGCTCAGCGGGTACTCGCGGATGATCTCCTCGAGCTTGCCGGAAAAGCCCCAGCGATGAAGCTGATCGCCCTTGCGGGTCAGGCGGGTTACCCGGGCGTCTTTCCCGATGTCGGAGGGCCTGACGGGCGGGGTCGTCTGGGAGAGGATATACCGCTCCCCCTCGATGTCGTGGATGATCGCCCTGCGGACATCGATTTTCTCTTTCAGCACATCCATCTCGAGGACGAGCTCTACATTGGAGCCGGGAGCGATATTCATGACCATTAACGGGACAAACCCCGCCGTTCCTCCCTCATTATAACATCGAACAGGATGCAAATAACTTGAACTCTTTGATTGGTTTTTCCCCTTTCTGTTTGATTTCATCTGCCCGATCGTCAATAATCCATCTGGTACGTGGGGAAGGCACAGGGGGCCATGAAAAGGATTTACGACTACGACCTGATCGTTATCGGCGCAGGCATTGCCGGGATGGTATCTGCCGTGACGGCCAACAGCCTGGGAAAACGCGTGGCCGTCGTCGAGAAATCCAGGGTCGGCGGAAACTGCACCAACTTGACCTGCATCCCGAGCAAGGCCCTGATCCGGCTTGGCCACGTAAGCCGCGACATGGCGCATCTGGAGCGTCTCGGCCTGCTGTCCCTGACCGCAGGCAGCCTGGACAGCACCAGGGTCATGGCCCACATCCGGGGCATCGTTAAAAAGGCCTACGAAAAGGACCTCCCGGAGACCTTCGAGCGGATCGGCATCCGCATGATATCGGCCCCGGCGTCCTTCATCGACGCACACCACATCCACGCAGGCGCAGAGACGCTGAGTGCCCGGAAGTTCATCATCGCCACGGGCACATCCCCCTTTATTCCGGAGATCCCGGGGCTTGCCGGCATCGACTATCTCACCAACGAATCCCTCTACCGACTCGATGACCTGCCCCGATCACTCATCATCCTGGGCGGCGGCGTGGACGGCCTGGAGTATGCCTCTGCCTTCGGGCGGCTGGGCGTGGAGACGACGGTCGTCGAGATGGCCCCGCGCCTTCTGCCGATGGCCGACGGCGAAGTGGTCAACCATCTTCTCGAGGCGCTTAGCTCCGAGGGGATTTGCCTGCTGGCCGGGACGAAGGCGGCGGCACTCGCCGACAGGCAGGGAAAGGTCGCCCTCACGATTGAGCGACAGGGCGGGGCGCAGGAGGAGATCCTCGCGGAGCGGGTGCTCGTTGCCGTAGGGAGAAAGCCCGACCTGGAGGGGCTCTGCCTCGAGAAGGCGGGTGTCGAGTACAATGCCCGGGGCATCGTCACCGACCCTAAACTACGGACCTCAGCCCCCCACATCTATGCCTGCGGCGACATCGCGGGGCCCTACCAGCTGGCCACCACCGCCGAGGCCCAGGGGATCGTGGCGGCAACCAATGCCTGCCTGCCCGTCAAGCGAAGCGTCGACTACCGCAACAACGTCTATGTCATTTTCACGGAGCCGACACTCGCCTACGTGGGTCTCACGGAAGAGCAGGCACGGGAAAAGCACGGGCGAGGGCTCCGCGTGTATCGGTTCCCCTACGGGACCATGCGCCGGGCGCTGATCGACGGGACGGGGACGGGGATGGCCAAGTTTGTGTGCGACAGCCGCGGGCGCATCGTCGGCGCGCACATCCTGGGCGAGTCCGCAGCTGAGGTCATCCACGAGGCGGCGCTGATTCGGGCCATGAAGAAGCCCCTGCACGCAATCCAGGCCGTAACCCATGCCTACCCAACCTATGCCCAGGCGCTCGTGGGGCGGGCAAGCCAGCTTGCCTTCCTCGACAGGATGGCGGGCAACCCCTTCGTGAGCCTTGCCCTGCATCTGCTCCCCGGGTACGCAAACCGGCTGCATCTGGCGCGGGAGCGGCTGGCGGAGGCTTCCTCGGTTTCATCCGCGGCGTTTTCGCCCGAGGCCCTGCCCGCGGATCGGAAGGAGTTCGTCATCGAAGCCCGGACGGCCGATCAGGATGTTCTCGTCCTGGCTATCCGGGGCGTCCTCGACGGGGCCTGCAAAGTGGCCCTCGCGCGGGCCTTTGAAGAGGGCATCGGGAAATCGAAAAAAATATTGTTAAACCTCTCCGGTCTTCTGCACATGGACACGGAAGGGGCGGGGGTGCTCGTTGCAAACGCCGTGCGGGCCGCCCGGAGAGGCACCGGTGTGACGGCTTGCGGGCTTGCGGGGCCCCTGCGGGATGTCTTTCGCCTCACGCGGCTCGACGAGACGATTGCCGTCTTCGACAGCGAGGGGCAGGCCCTTGGCGCTTCGGGATTTTCGGGAGGCTCAAACATACCCGCCTATCCTTATATGGGACCTCTGCAGCCCGGCTGGGCACGCTCCGTCGAGCAGCTCTCGACAGGCTACATCCCCGATGAGGCGATGAACATCAATGTCCAGGGAAGGCTGCCGACGGGTCCGGTGAAAGGTTTTGGAAGGCTCTGGGACAAGAGATACCGCCTGCGCATCGAGAACGGGGCACCCGGGCCTCGCGAGATCGTCTCCCTGTGGAAGTCGGAGTTCCCCGATTTCTGGCCGGGAGGGAACTGCTTTTTCCCTGCCAACGGCGCAGCGATTGCCCCCGGCACGGTGGCCGTTCTCAACCTGCGGCTCCCCGGGGGGCTCGTGGTCGCGACGGGGTTGATGGTCCTTTACGTCTCCGACACCTCCTTCAGCTTCATCAGCATCCAGGGGCACATCATCTCGGGGTGGATCACCTTCAGCAGCTTCCGGGAGGGCACAGCCACGATCATCCAGGTGCACCCCCTTTTCAGGGCGAGCGACCCGCTCATGGAGTTGAGCTTCCGCCTCGGCGCAGGCACTCAGGAAGACCGTTTCTGGCATCAGACCCTGGGCAATCTGGCCGGGCGGCTCGGCCTTCAGGGGGCAATCGAACAGCGGGACGCGCTCGTCGATCCGGGCTTCCAGTGGGGCGAGTTCGGGAATATCCGCTTCAGCGCGCCGATCCGCTCTTCTTTCTATATGCCGTTCCATATGCTGAAAAAGGCGTTGCGGCGCTGAAATGCGATTGCGAGCCCCTGGCGTCGACACGGGGTTATCGATGGAAAAGCAGGGCATATAAAATCCTCCCCAACCCTCCTTTGTGCAAGGAGGGAGTATTACTTCCCCCTTTATAAAAGGGGCATCGAGAGGGATTTTCTTTCAATCGATTTGAGCTGTTTCACAGGAGGTTGCCGGCCCTTGTCCTTTCAACGAGATCATTACGATGCCGTCGTCGTGGGCGCGGGGCCCAACGGGCTGGCTGCGGCCATCACGCTCGGCAGGAAGTTCAGATCCGTCCTTCTGGTGGAAGCCCGGGAAACCGTCGGCGGCGGCTCCCGCTCGGCACAGCTCACGCTTCCCGGTTTCATCCACGACGTCTGTTCCGCCGTCCATCCCCTGGCCCTTTCTTCCCCCTTCTTCCGGCAGCTCGAACTTCATCGCTACGGCCTCGAATGGATCCAGCCTGAAATCCCCCTGGCGCATCCCTTTGAAAACGGGGAGGCTCTGTGTCTTCACCGGTCGCTTGCGGCAACGGCCGACGTCCTGGGTCCCGACGGCAAGGCCTACAGGGATCTGCTGCAGCCCTTTGTGGAGAATCACGAAAGGCTCCTTTCGGATGTCCTCAAGCCCCTCCCGCTTCCCGAAAACCCGATACTCATGGCCCGTTTCGGCCTGAAGGCCCTCCGCTCGGCAAAAAATCTTGCCGAAGCGAAATTCCAGGGTGCCCGGACGCGCGCTCTTTTCGCGGGGCTTGCCGCCCACGCCATGATCCCCCTGGACCGAACCGCAACGGCGGCCTTCGGCATCCTCCTGGCCGTGCTGGCCCACGGTGTGGGGTGGCCGATCGTCAGGGGCGGATCCCAGGGGCTGGCAAACGCGCTGGCTGATTGCTTCAGGGTCGGCGGGGGGGAGGTCCAGACAGGCAAAAACGTTTGCTCTCTGGACGATCTGCCGAAGGCCGATCATACCTTCTTCGACGTCACACCTCGGCAGTTGTTGAACATCGGGGGGCTTGATCTCCCGGAGAATTACCGCAAGAGGCTCTCCCGGTTCCGTTACGGCCCTGGAGTGTGCAAGGTGGACTGGGCCCTGAGCGGCCCCATCCCGTGGAAAGCCGAAGTGTGCAGGAAGGCCGGCACCGTGCACCTGGGGGGATCCTTCGAGGAGATCGACGCCTCGATCCGGGATGCCCATGAAGGGAGAAAATGTCTTTCGCCCTATGTCGTCCTTGCCCAGCCAAGCCTCTTCGACCCCACCCGGGCTCCACAGGGCGGGCACACCGCCTGGGCATACTGCCATGCGCCGCAAGGGTCTGCAGAGGATGTGACGGATCTCATCGAAGAGAGGATCGAGCACTACGCGCCCGGGTTCCGGGGGCTCATCCTGGCAAAGAGCAGCATGCCCCCTGCGGCCATGGAGCGCTACAACCCGAACTATATCGGGGGGGACATCAACGGCGGCCTGCAGGATCTCTTTCAGCTCTACAGCCGGCCGGTCCTCTCGTTTTTCCCCTACCGGACCTCGAAGAAAAACATCTATATCTGCTCGTCCTCGACACCACCCGGCGGCGGCGTCCACGGGCTTTGCGGCTACTACGCGGCAAGAGGCCTCTGATCGCAGGTGCGCTGCATCCCCGCTCGATATGTCGCGCTCTTGGGAATAGAGCTCAAATGACCATGGAAAAAGGTTCGGATAATTTCTCTTGGCAGGAGGGGTTTTGATTCGGCATTCGAGCGGAAGCTCTCCGAAGGGCGATCCGGCAGTCAATTGCTTTCCTTAGTAGATCGATGTCAAAAGGCTTGGAAAAGCAGACATCGGCCCCTGCGTCCGCGAGATCTTTAAGGGCCGATAAGTAGCCGCTGATGCCGATGACATAGAGGTCTTGAACGTGCGTTTTAACGTACTTGCAAAGTTCGGCGCCGTCGACACTGATGATTTCCGAATCCGTGATAACGATGTCGTATCGGCGGCTCTGCAGCTTGTGGATTGCTTCTCTGCCATAGCTTGCCTCGTCCACGACATGGCCGCAGCGCCTCAAAAAAGACGACAGCAGCTGCGCGATGCCCGAATTCGATTCCACAACAAGCACTTTCATGACTGCCTTCCGTTAGGGTATTCCGTTTGTGAAGGTGGATCCGACGGTTCTTCAAGGCACGGCAGACACGGATTTGCAATCACGCCTGCACGTGCCGGTGGAGTTGTTGATGGTCGCAGAAGGGTTGCGCGGGACCCTGACAATCACCGCCTGCGTGGATCCGATCTGCATACAGGTTACTGGTTCGCCGCAGATGCTGTATCGATTCAGGACGGGAGCGGTTGTTTTTCCGACAATCGAATGAGGATCCCGGATGCGGGTCCATGCAGAAGCAAATACAAAAAAATTGTACATGAACGGAAAAGGTTTTTGAATACGACGAAAGTATGATTTTTGCGAAATAAGAAAAGGGGCCAGCCGTACAACGGCTGCCCCCTCCTTTTTTATGGTGCGCCCTCCGGGGTCCGAATCAAACAAATCATTACGTGTTGCGATGTGACCCTATCTCATTGTTCCTCGTGCGTAATTTCGCACGAAATCCGAACAACTGTGCACGGGCAGCAGATACCGATTGTGGAGGTTGCAGGCACCGGCATCCCCGCGGCTGCAGCCGCGGACAGAACTCAGGCTTCCGATACCCTTGAAATATTCTTCCAACACGGCGGGATCGTTATTGAAGTGCTCACAGTTTCCGCATTGGCTCTGACCCGATGGTTCCTCTCCGCCAAAAGGCTTCCGTCGGGACAAATTCAAGATGAGAAATCGTATGAAATGCATCGAGCAACCACTAAAAAACAGGGCCTTTCCTTTTTCCCCTACATTCCCAGGTAGGCCCTGCGGATCTCCTCGGAGTCCAGAAGCTCTTTGGCGCTGCCCGTCAGCACAACGCGCCCGGTCTGGAGCACGTATCCGCGATGGGCGATCTCCAGGGCCTCCTGGACCATCTGCTCCACCAGCAGTACGGTCATCCCGCGGCGGTTGATGGCGACGATGGTCTCCATCATCTTCTCCACCAGCGTCGGCATCAGCCCCAGCGACATCTCGTCGAGCATCAGCAGCTTGGGCCGCGACATCAACCCCCGGGCGATGGCGAGCATCTGCTGCTCACCGCCGCTCAAGGTCTCCGCGGTCTGGCGTGCTCGATCCCGCAGGATCGGGAAAAGCTCCAGCATTTCATCGAGGCGCCGCTTGATCTCGGCGGGTGATTTTTCGCTGTAGGCGCCCAGCGAGAGGTTTTCCTCGACGGAGAGCTTGGCGAACAGCCGCCGCCCCTCGGGCACGTAGCTGATGCCGAGAGCCAGGGTCTGATGGGCGCGCAGCCGCGAGATATCGCGCCCCTCGAAGCGGATGGTGCCCTGCAGGGGGTTGTTGAGGCCCGCAATGGAGCGCATGGTGGTGGTCTTGCCGGCCCCGTTGGCCCCGACGACGGCCACCAGCTCACCCGGCATGACCTCCAGGGACACGCCGAACACCACCGGTACCCCGTCGTAGCCGGCGTGGACGTCGGAGAGGCTCAGGATCGGGTCAGGCATTGCTGCGTTCCTCCCTCTTGGCCTGCAGGCGGCGACTGAACTTCGCACCCAGGTAGGCGGAGATCACGCGCTCGTCGTCGATGATCTGATCGGGGGGCCCCTCGGCGATCTTGATGCCGCCGTCGAGCACCACCACCTTGTCGGCAATCGGCATGATGGCCTCCATGACGTGCTCGACGATCAGCAGCGTGACGCCCTCCTTGCGAATATTGCGGATCAGCTCCAGTGCGGCCTTGACCTCGGTCGAGGTGAGCCCCGCCATGACTTCGTCGAGCATCAGCAGCTTGGGCCGCGTTGCCAAAGCCCTGGCGAGCTCGAGGCGCTTCTTGCCGCCGATCGGCAAATCGCCTGCGGGTTTGTCGGTGTATTCCGCCAGGCTGCACATCCGGATGCAGGTCTCGGCCGTTTCACGGGCCTGCGCGCCACTGGCGCCTTGCAGAAACGCGCCCACGAGCACATTGTCGAAAACCGTCATGTCCTTGAGCGGCCGCACCACCTGGAAGGTGCGCACCGCGCCCATGCGGGCGATCCGGTAGGATGGAAACCCCGTGATCTCGGTACCGTCGAAAAATATCCGACCGGCGGTAACCGGGTACAGGCCGGAGACGCAGTTGAACAGCGTGGTCTTACCGGCGCCGTTGGGTCCGATCAGGCCGACGATCGTCCCGGTCTCGACCGTGAAGCTCACGCGGTCGTTGGCGACGAGCTCCCCGAATTTTTTGGTCACGTCGCGGACTTCAAGCAGTGCCAACGGAAGCCCCTCCTTTTTCGGCACCCGACCGGCGGCCGAAGCGCCTGGCGATGTCGCGGACGATCCCGCTGATGCCCGCCGGCTGTTTGACGACAATGACGATGATCAGCACTCCGAAGACGATGAGATCCACCCCGCCACCCAGACCGCCCCACAGCGCCCGGGTGTACTCCTGGAGCGGGATCAGCACCGCGGCCCCGAGCAGCGGCCCGACCAGGGTCCCCGCCCCGCCCAGGATCGTGACGAGCACGAACTTCATTGACATGTCGAGCGACATGACCATTCCCGGGTCGACGCGCAGGTTGTACTGTACGAAAAAGGCGCCGCACAGGCCGGCCAGCGCCGCCGACAGGGCCATGGCTGTGAGCTTGACGGCCGTGCTGTTGACCCCGAGCGACTCGGCCGTCTCCTGGCCCTCGCGCACGGCCCGCAGGTAGTAGCCGAAGCGGTGGCCCTCGAGAAACCGCACGATGCCGA
>CAZUBX010000010.1:0-58966 GCA_964619035.1 uncultured Syntrophaceae bacterium
CGAACAACGGCAACTGGCAGCTTAACCCCCTGTCCACTAAATCGGGGCAAGACCAAATCACCCTCACCTCAATCCTCTCCTCTCAAGGGAGAGGAAGATCAAGGAAAAGGTTTTTCATAGGGAGAGGGAGATTATGGAAGTGGTTTAATAGAGGCTCGGGTCGCGATGACCCTTTTTAGAAACTGCGGAATCCCTTCTTCCTCGTCCCTACGCCCCTGTCCCTGGTCCCTTCATCCTCTTCACTCAGACACTTAGACACTTCTTTCTCACTTTTTTCACCGTCACCCGGTCACTGCCACGCGCTCCTTACCTTTATTTCTCGACGCGATAAAAGCTGTGGGGCACGTCCGTGTAATCCGCGTCCCTCGTTCTATCACTTCTGCCGCATCCTTATATAGAGAAGAGAATTCTCCCCGGTGTTCCGGCGCCTCCCACGGGAATCGCCTCGCCCCCTATTCTTCTGTGGATTCTGTACGCTGCGCAACGTAAAATATTCCCTTATAATGTCGGAAAAGATTACACCCCCGAATAATCAACTTACCCTTTTGTAGTTACTGATGAATTTGGACTATTTCGTTTCTGTACCACAGGCACACTGTCGGACTATTTTACGTTTTATACTCATGCCAGTTACAAGCAGTAAACAACAGGCCAGCTAGAAATACATTTCCATAAGCGGACTTCAACCGATTCAGCAGTTGCAGCAAACGACATGGTACGCATGTTGCTGACGTATCAGGAGCAACAGTAAAATAACGCGAATAAGTGGATATTGTTGAAGAACATACGATGATTATGTTGCGATAGTTGCAACGGTTGTATTCGTTGTTGTACGTTACATGTCCGTCAATGGAGTGAGTCCCCCCCCTCCTCTCCCTCCTGGCGGTTCGTGGAGGTATCGTATTGCGCGATCTCCAGCACGAACCCGAAGAAAACATTCCCCTCATGGTAGTCGACGCAGCGGCATTGGATAACTATGTCGAATAATTATTATTCAGTCGATGACCCATATTATGTTGTTCCTTCAAAGAATGGAAGGTCGCCCCAATGCCGGCAACAAATTTTGAAGGGCCTGATATGCGGTGGCATGAGCGTGGCCAACGGTTCGGAGGATTTGGAAAATACTTTTGAAAAATATTTTCATTTCAATTCGATGGTTCATTTCCATTTGGTTGCACTGAAAACGTCGCTAGGCCGCATTGGCTGCGATTTCTGGAACGGCTTATGCTCTAGGACCTATGCATCGGGATGCAAGATCCTAACGGTCCTGAAGGAGAACAAAGAGTTCTTCAGTTGCAAAGGGAAGGGCCGTAATTTCAGTTGCATACAAATGAGTCGTCACAGCCGGTACCCGGGTGTGCGACGGAAAAAGAAAAAGGCCGGAAAAGAAATATTTTCGGTCAAACGGTGGAGCTTGGCCTTGAGGCGGATCGCCGGAGGACAAGGAAGAATCAAAATGAGCCACACGGAGAAAGGAGGGACGGCTCGGGGCTGAGATAACGGAAAGAGGCAAAGAGAAGTGAACGGAAGCAGCATCATTGAACCTTTAAACACAATTTATAAGGAGGATTGAAAATGGAAAAGATGATTCGTTTTTTCAAGGATGAAGAGGGCGCAACCGCAGTCGAGTACGGCCTTCTCGTAGCGCTGATCGCTGCCGGGATTATTGTGACTGTCGTGCTTCTCCGCGATGGAATCATAAAAGCCTTCAATTCAATCGTCGCAAAACTGTAAGCGGCACGCAGGGTTCCGGCGGCGGGAATGGAACGAAGAAGATCCAAGAAACATCCCGCCGCCGGATTACCGGTGAGGCGAAGCCGGCATAAAGGAGCTGTCGATGAACCGACAGATCGAAAAAGAGGCGATGGGGAATGAGTCCAGGAGCCGCCTCAGTAGCGACAGGGGCGCCACGAGCGTCGAGTACGCCATCCTGGGTTCGCTGATTGCCGCAGCCATTGTCCTTGTCGTGATGAATCTGGGCAACCAGGTCCGTCTTTTGTATGAAAGCGCCTGCAAGGGCTGGTGAAGACGGGTGCTGAAAAATTCATTCAATCGAACGAGACGGAGATCGCACACGTGAATATAGGGTTCGTTATTCTCATATCGGCGCTGGTCGCCGCTTCCCTCACGGACGTCGCGCACCGGAGGATCCCCAATGCGATTACATACCCGCTGGCCGTATTCGGTCTTCTGTACCATTTTCATGCGGCCGGCATGAACGGCTTGATATTCAGTTCTACGGGGATTCTGGCGGGTGCGGGGCTTCTGCTCCTGTTTCACCTGCTCGGCGGGATGGGAGCGGGCGACGTAAAGCTGATGGCCGCCGTGGGCGCATTCCTCGGCCCGGCGGATGTCTTCGTCGCCTTTCTCTGCAGTGCGCTGATCGGAGGCCTCTATGCGCTGGTCGTCCTGTGGCGGCATGGCGCCATGCAGGATACGCTTTACAGGATCGCGTCAGTTGCGGGCAGCCTGATCCTGATGAGGACCATGCCGGACTCGGGCGTCTTTCCCCGTGCAAATCTGCCCCGTCTTTGTTACGGCCTGGCCATTTCCCTCGGAACGGTCCTGTCCGTTCTGAGGCCGCTGTCGATGCGATAGATATAGAGGGTACAGGAAATCAAAAGAAGGCAGCCATCGGCGCTGCCAAGTCGAAGGAGGCAGCTGAATCATGAAACAGATGTGGAACAAGCTGGCGGACAAGCAAAAGCCGCTGCTCCTGTTCGGCCTTGCCGTAGTCGTCGCGCTCGTCGTCACCGTCCTGATTCACGGGCAGCTCAAGCAGATGACAACGACTCAGGCACAGGCCCGGGAAACGCAGACCGTCGTCGTCGCAGCCGTGGATCTGCCTTGGGGCACGTCCATTACGGGCCCGATGGTGAAGCCCATGACCTACCTGAAAGAGAGTGTGCCTGCCGGTCATTTTACCGACCCCGCCGCCCTTGTAGGCCGGACGAACATCTACCCGCTGAAGGCGGGCGAGCCGCTCTTCGAGTCCCAGCTCGCGCCCACAACGGTGTCTCAGGGCGGAGTCGCGGCCCTTGTCACCCCGAAGAAGCGTGCCATGGGTGTGAAGGTGGACAAGGTCGTGGGCGTTTCGGGGTTCATCCACCCCGGCAACCGCGTCGACGTCCTGGCTACCCTTTCCCGGAACGACCGGCAGAATGAGCCGACGACGAAGATCGTCCTCGAGAACATCCTCGTTCTGGCCACGGGGACGGAGCTGGAAAAATCGGGCAAGCAGGAAAAGCCCGCCCAGGTCGACGTGATCACCCTCGAGGTGACCCCCGAGGAGGGGGAAAAGCTGGCCCTGGCCGCACAGGAAGGCAAGCTGCAGCTTGCCCTGCGCAACTATGCCGATACCGCCAACAGCGATACACGCGGCACGACGATCTCCGGGCTTCTCTCCCGTGCGGAAGCGCCCAAGGCGTCGGTGAAAAAAACAGCGGCCCCCAGGCCCGCACCGCCTCCCGGCTACAGCGTCGAGACGATCCGCGGGAGCAAGGTCACGGAAACGAATTTTAAAAAGGGGGAATGACATACCATGAGAACCCGACACCTGATCCGCACGCGGGCGGGAGCCGCCCTGTGCATGACCCTTCTGTTCGTGTTCGCCGTTGCGACCGTCTGTGAGGCGGCCGCCCCGACGGGCGTGAGCGTGAACAACCTGTCGTCCCGGAAGCTGACCCTCGCCGTGGGCAAATCGACCATCGTCGAGTCTTCCGATACCGTAAGGCGCGTCTCCGTTGCGGCCCCCGACATCGCCGACACGATCGTCCTGTCGGCCCGCCAGGTCTATGTGACGGGCAAGACCTCCGGCGTGACGACGATCACCCTCTGGAGCGACGCCAACCGCGTCTCCGCCGTCTTCGACGTCGAGATCCTGCCCGACGTGGCCGCCCTGAAGGAGAAGATCCACGAGATCTTCCCGGGCGAGAAGGACGTCAAGGTCCTGGCCAGCCACGACAGCATTACCCTCTCGGGCACGGTATCCAGCACGGCAAACCTGACCCAACTCGTCCGTCTGGCCGAGGCCTATGCTCCCGTGGACAAGACGACGAGCAAGCCCAGGGTGTTGAGCCTCGTCGACGTAGGCGGTGCT
Source organism: uncultured Syntrophaceae bacterium (assembly GCA_964619035.1). GTDB lineage: Bacteria > Desulfobacterota > Syntrophia > Syntrophales > UBA2192 > UBA2192. The sequence goes on from CAZUBX010000010.1 coordinate 4,100, forward strand.
CACCAGGTCCTGCTGGAGGTCCGCGTGGCCGAGATGTCCCAGAGCCTGATGCGTCGCCTCGGCGTCAATTTCGCCTACATCAGCTCGGGCGGCCAGAACTTCGGCATCTCCCTGCTCAACAGTCTCACGCAGCTTCCCACGGCGGGCTGGCCCGGCAATCCGCTGAGCGTCGCTAGCAACGTGAACTGGATCTTCCGCTTCGCCTCCGGCGGTGCCACCTGGACCGGGTTCATCGACGCACTGAAGGAAAACGGACTCACCAAGGTCCTCGCCGAGCCGACGCTGATCACCCTCAGCGGCCGCTCCGCCAGCTTCCTGGCCGGCGGCGAGTTCCCCATCCCCGTGCCGCAGTCATCGGGCGGCGGGGGAACGACCATCACAATCGAGTACAAGACCTTTGGCGTGGGCCTGAACTTCACGCCCACCGTGCTGGGCAACGGCAAGATCAGCATGCTGGTCAACCCCGAGGTCTCCGAGCTGGACTTCACCCGGGCCGTCTCTCTCCAGGGATACATCATCCCGAGCCTCACCACGCGGCGCGTCTCGACGGTCATAGAACTGGGCGACGGCCAGAGCTTTGCCGTTGCGGGGCTACTCAAGGACGACGTGCGCGAAGTCGTCCGGAAGTTCCCCGTCCTGGGCGACATCCCCGTGCTGGGCGCGCTGTTCCGCAGCACCGAGTTCCAGAAGAACGAGACGGAGCTCATCATCATCGTGACGCCCCACCTGGTGAAGCCGATCGACATGACGAAGCAGACCCTGCCCACCGACGCCTACATCGAGCCCGACGACTTCGAGTTCTACCTTTTGGGGAGCCTCGAAGGCAGGGCGAAGAAAGACACCGCGAAATCGTCGCCCGCCGCCTCCGTGCCGGGGCTGAAAAAGGGAAGCGGCCTCGAGGGTGATTTCGGATACATGAAGCCCTGACGAATGGAAAGGAGAAACCCCATGAGAAAAACAATTGCCATACTGTGCGCCCTTGCCTTCGCAGCCGGATTGCTCGCGTCCTGCGCCCCCTCCCGGCTCGAGATGGACCGCGGGACGTCGCACAAGCTGCAGGTAGCCAACCAGATTGCGAACCCCGATGCGGAGAAGAATCTCAAGCCCGTCGAGGGCCTGGACGGACAGTCCGCTGCCGCCGCCATGACCAAGTACCGCAAGGAGTTCGAGAAACAGGAGAAGGCGCCCTCCGGCGTATCCAACCTCGGAAATGCGGGCAAGTGAAGCCAAGCTGATAAGCGGGTGAGGACATGAAGAATCGACGAAGTGACGGAAGATGGAGAAGAGGGAGCTCGGCCGTGGAGTTCGCGATGACGCTGCCCATCTTCTTCCTCCTCGTCATCGGCATCATCGAGTTCGGGTGGTACTTCTTTGTGCAGCACACCATGCAGTACGCTACCCGGGAGGGGATGCGGCTGGCCCTCGTGGGTCGGACCATCAACGATCCGAGCGGCAACCCCTTGACGCCGATAGCCTCCATCATCCAGACGATCAAGAGCAATGCCGCCCCGGCCGTAGATCCCGCCATGGTCAACGTGTCCGTCTTCATAGTGACTCCGGCGAACAATTTTGCGGATCCCTCAGGGTGGCAGGGAACGCAGAATGCCGGTCAACGGGGGGATTACATGAGGGTGCGGAGCCTCTACACCCACAAATTATTCACCCCGCTCATCGGCGCCTTCTTCACCGGAGGGGGCATAACGATAAGGGCGGAGGGGACCTACCGGAACGAGTAATGATAGTTGATGATTACGACATCGAGGATGGATAAGGATGTTTACCATGTCGGGACGAACGAAGAGGGAAGGCAAGGGGCAGAAGGTCCGCGCAGGGCTCACGCATCGGCTGCGTGACAAACAGGGGGCGTCGATTCTGGAGTTGGTCTTCCTGCTGCCGCTGTTAGTGATTATGGCTTTCGGTGTCATCGATTTGGGGCGCCTGATTCATGCACGGCTCGTGGTGACGAACGTAAGTCGAGAGGGCGCCAGCCTGGCCTCCCGTCCTCCCGTAGTGCCGAATCTCATTGCCATGCTCCAATCCTCCGCCACGCCCTTCGATCTGGTGAATCAGGGGCAGATCTATATCACCGAGATCGGCGCCGAGGACCCGACGCATGCCCCCCCCATTGTCAACCCGTATATCATCAGCCGATCCCAGAACGGTTCATTGTCGGTCAGCAGCAGTATTTCAGGAGCGGTACAGGGCCAACTGCAATCGGGACTGTCGCAGACAATGGTGAATCATTTGAGCGTCATCCTTCCGGCCACTACTGCGAAAATTTCCGGGGTCACTGTCGTGGAGGTGTTTTATCACTACAGGCCCATAACGCCTCTTCCCCGGTTTGTTCAGAACCTGTTTCCCTATAACGGCGGCATCATAATCGGGAGCAAATCCGTTTTCCAAAGAGGATAGTGATGAAGAATAAAATCATGAGCAATGAAAAAGGGGCGTTCCTGGTCATCTTCGCACTGGTTCTCATGGTCCTCCTCGGTTTCGTGGCACTGGGTATCGAAGGCGGCAGGTGGTATCTCGTGAGAGCGGAGCTCTCCAAGAGTGTCGACGCCGGGGCACTGGCCGGCGCCATTAATATATTCACCCCCTATGCCATCCCGCTGGCAGAGGACTTTGCCAAGGAAAACTTCCAGGCCGGGTACGTGGGGACTTCAGGATCGGGAACCCCCGGATCGGCGCGTTTCACGGCAAGCACGGGCAACCATCAAGTCAGCGTCACGGGGACTGTAAATGCCATGCCGGTGCTGGCCCAGCTGTTCGGGGTCACAACCATTCCCGTCAGCGCAACCGGTGTTGCCCAGAAGAACAAGGTAGAGATCATGCTGATCCTTGACCGGTCGGGGTCTATGGGTCAACCGATGTCGAAAATGAATGCATTGAAGCAGGCGGCAGTTGGAAATTGCAGTAGTCCTCAAACGGCAGGGTTCATCTGCCATTTCAAGGATACGGAGGATGAAGATAAAATCGGGCTGATCAGCTTCGCCACATCGGCCCGAGTGGATTTTGGTCTTAACACGTATTTCTTCACCTCCATTACAAATTCCGTGAACGCAATGAATCCTGTTGGCGCTACCAACATGGACGACGCGTTGGACCAGGCGGACGGGCCTAAGGGATTTACAAATCAGACAGGGGTGCCCGTCGGTCTGCGTGTCAAACAGTTCGTCGTGTTCTTCTCCGACGGCATGCCGACAGCCCTGAGAGACACGTTCAAATATAACGGCAAGGATTACGACGGGATCGTTTACGGCGTCGGCCCATCCGGGAGCGCAAACTGCCGGCCAGCGGATTACAGCGTGATGAGTGTCGCCAACGTTCTGAATCTCCCGGACAGCGAAACGAATACCTACGCGGGGGTCGGTCCCGCTACGACGGGCGACGGCAAGGCCTCAGGCGGCTCTGCCTGTCCGGGGCCCGGCACGACGAAGTGGTATCTCTTTGCAACGAATCCCGTGCCCGGTTACACGGCGGACTCCTGCGGCATCCCGATGAACAAACTGCTTCCTTACTTCTGCCAGTCGGCCAGGCAGCTGGCCTTGGCTAATGCGCAGGTCCTGAAAAACAGCGGTGTAGAGATCTACACCATCGGCCTGGGGTCGCCTCCCTATATCGACCCGGCTTTCCTCCTGAGCCTTTCCAGCGGAAGCGGGTATGCCTATATTGCACCGACCCCGACGGAGCTGCAGGCCATTTTCGAAACGATTGCGAAAAACATCAAGCTCCGCCTCGTGCAGTAAAGACGGGGCCTCCCGCGTGCAGCGGGCACTTCTACGAAAGTTATCAAGGTGAAGGGAAATGTTCCTGAGGAAAAAAACCGTCAGACTGGAAATCAAAAACGAGAAGCTGAGGGACCAGCTTTCCGTCATTATCGCTTCGATCGATGGATTTTTGATCCAGAGTGCCCACGACACGATGCCGTCGGATCTTCTTGTCCTTGAGATCGGCGAGGACACAATCCGGGATTTCGACACCCTGAACCGCGCCAAGGCAACGAACAAGGCGCGCGAATTTTTCATCACGTGCAAGAGCACAAACCCCGACGTGCTGATCCAGGCCATGCGCATCGGGGTGAAGGAGTTCATCCCCCAGCCCGTCAACGAGGCCGAGCTGCGGAAGGCCCTGCTGAGGCTCCGCGACGGCTCGGAGCACTCCCAGGCCGCGCCGAAGGGGCCCGTGCGCAAGGGGCAGATCATCAATGTCCTGGGCGTCAAGGGCGGTGTCGGGACGACGACCATCGCCGTGAACCTTGCCGACAGCCTTGTGCGGCTCGACGGGACGCTCTCGGTGGCCATCATCGACATGAACCGCCTTTTCGGCGAGATCCCGCTCTTTCTGAGCCTCGAGCACGTCTTCAACTGGGTGGACGTCTCGAAGAACATTGCCCGCCTCGATGCCACCTACCTCACGGGGATCCTCTACCGGCATCGCTCGGGGCTTCGGGTGCTGCCCTCGCCGGACCGGGTGGACGACAGTTACACGGTGACGCCCCAGGTGGTCGAGGCGCTGCTGAGGCTCATGCGGACGATGTTCGATTACGTGATCATCGACAGCGGCCAGGCCGTCGACGACATCTCGAAGATGATCCTGCGAAGCGCCGACAAGGTCCTGCTCGTCTCCGGTCTGAGCATGCCCTGCCTGATCAACGTGAAGAAACTCATGAAGACCTTCCGCGATCTCGGCTATCCGCCGGAGCCCTGGGTGGAGGTGGTCGTCAACCGCTTCGACAAAAAATCCGTCATTACCCTCCGGGAGGCGGAGCAGAGTATCGGCAAGAAGGTCTACTGGGTCGTTCCCAATGACTTCCACGCCACGATGAGCGCCATCAACCAGGGCAAGCCCCTGTCGCTCGTGGAGCCCGATGCCGAGGTCACCGAGGCCATCGCGGAGATGGCCGCCGCCCTGGCGGGCCGCCTCACCGGCACCGGCAGGGACAAGGACAGGGACAAGCGCGCCTTCCTGGGGCTGAAGCTCTACTGATGAAAAGAATGTCATGCCCGTGAAAACGGGCATCCAGAAATCCATCCTGGATTCCCTCTTCCGAGGGAATGACAACGTCGAAGCAATGTTCAACAGGCGTACGTCATGCTCTTCGTGGAAGTCAACCCGAAGGGACTGACAAAAGAAAGGACTGAAGAATGGCTCTCCCCAAAGAAAAACCGATGGTCTTCATGATCACCGATGAGTACAGCGAGCTCAAGGGCAAGGTACACGACCGGCTGGTGGACATGCTGGATCTCTCTCTCATCGATTCGCTGGACAGGCAGCTTCTCAAGCAGGAGATCCGCCGGCTCACCGAGCGGATCCTTGCCGAAGAGTCGTCATCGACGCCGCTCAACTTCGAAGAGCGCGAGCAGTTCCAGGAGGAGATCTTCAACGAGGTCCTCGGCCTGGGGCCGATCGAGCCGTTCATGCACGATCCCACGGTCTCCGACATCCTGGTCAACTCCTACCGCCATGTCTACGTGGAGCGCTTCGGGAAGATCCATCTCACGGGGACGCGCTTCAAGGACGACAACCACCTCAAGAAGATCATCGACCGCATCGTCTCGGCCGTGGGGCGCCGGATCGACGAGTCCTCGCCCATGGTGGACGCGCGCCTCGCCGACGGCTCCCGCGTCAACGCCGTCGTCCCGCCGGTCTCCGTCGATGGCCCGGCGCTCTCCATCCGGCGCTTCGCCGTCGACCCGCTGGAGATGGACGACCTGCTCACGCTCAAGACCGTCATTCCCGCGATCGGCGAGCTCTTCCAGGGGGTCGTTCGCTCACGGCTCAACATCCTCATCTCCGGCGGGACGGGCAGCGGCAAGACAACCCTGCTCAACGTGCTCTCCCGGTTCATCCCGGCCAACGAGCGGATCGTCACGATCGAGGACTCGGCGGAGCTCCAGATGAAGCAGGAGCACGTCGTGCGGCTCGAGACGCGGCCCTCGAACATCGAGGGGAAGGGCGAGATCACCCAGCGCGACCTCGTCCGGAACAGTTTGCGCATGCGGCCCGACCGCATCATCGTGGGCGAGGTGCGCGGCGCCGAGGCGCTCGACATGCTGCAGGCCATGAACACCGGCCATGACGGCTCGATCACGACGATCCACGCCAACACGCCGCGGGATGCCCTGCTGCGGCTCGAGACACTCGTCGCCATGACGGGCCTCAACATCCCCAACGAGGCCGTCCGGCGCTACATCAGCTCGGCCATCCACGTCGTCATCCACATCTCGCGACTCATCGACGGCAGCCGCAAGGTCGTCAGTTTCCAGGAGATCACGGGCATGGAGGGCAACACCGTCACGATGCAGGAGATCTTCGCCTTCGAGCAGACGGGTCTGGACGAGAACGGCCGGGTGAAGGGGCGATTCGTCATGCGGGGGTTTTTGCCGAAGTTCATGGAGCGCTTTGCGGCCCTCGGCGAGCCGATCCCGTACAACATTTTCGATTCCAACAAGTTCTACGAGGTCTAAGGGGGAGGGTTCGATGGATCTGATCCTGTTTGTCGTCATCTTCATCGTCGTCTTGGCCGTTACCCAGGCCCTGTTCATGCTTCTGCGGGGCCGGTTCAACCCCGAGGTCGGTCGGCTGCGCAGGGAGATCAAAGGCCTGTCGGCGGATCGCGCGGGTGCAAGCGGTGGTGTGGACATCGTGAAAAAGAGGGTTCTCAGTTCGATCCCCTGGCTCAACGCGGCCCTGCTCGGCCACAAGATGCCGACGCTCAGCCGCCTGGAGAGGCTCCTCGCGCAGGGCGATGTGACTCAGCCCCTGGGCTTTTACCTGCTGCTGTCGACGGTTTTGGCGGCAGGCGTCGGGTTTCTCTTCTTCCTGCTCTCCCGCAGCCTCGCAGTCTCGATCGTGATGGCGGTGCTGGCGGCCCCGCTTCCCTGGCTCTATGTCATCGCGAGGAAGAAGCGCAGACTCGCCCGGTTCGAGCAGCAGCTGCCCGATGCCCTCGACATGATCGCCCGGTCCCTCAAGGCCGGCCACGCCTTCAACGGGGGTCTGCAGATGGTGGTCCTGGAGTTTGCCGATCCCGCCAAAACCGAATTCCGAAAGACCCTCGACGAGATCAACTTCGGTCTCGGCTATGAGGACGCGCTGCGAAACATGGCCGACCGGGTGGACTGCCCCGACCTGAAGTTTTTTGCCCTGTCGGTAATCATCCAACGGCAGAGCGGCGGCAACCTCGCCGAGATTCTCGAGAAAATCAGCTACCTGATCCGGGAGAGGTTCAAGCTCCAAGGCAAGGTGAAGGCCCTCACGGGCGAGGCGAGGGCCTCGGCCGTGATCCTGGCGCTGCTGCCGTTCTTCATGGCCGCAACCATCTATGTGCTCAACCGGCCCTACCTCGAGATCCTGTTTCGAGAGCCCGTCGGCCGGTGGATGGTCGCAGGGGCATTGGCCATGATGTTCATCGGCATATTCGCGATGAAGCGCATGATTTCCATCAAGGTCTGAAAGGGGAGATCGACATGACTATCCTGATTTCGGCAATGGTATTTACCGGGACGCTTCTTCTCCTGCTGGCCGGGTATTATTTACTGAGATTCCAGCGGGAACGGCTGGAGGTCGTCGAGAAGGTACGCTCGGGAGGCATCGTTGCCAGGCCCGAGCTGGCTGTGGCGGGGGCGGCGCAGGGGGGCAACTCCGTGAAGAGCCTGCTGTTCGGGATCTCAGCCCGCGCGGGCCGCCGGTTCCAGCGCAGGGCCGACGAAACCCATTCGAGCCGCTTCCGCAAGCTCCTGCTCACGGCGGGGGTCCGGCACCAGGGCGCACCGGCTGTTTTCTGGGGGGCGAAGATGCTGTGCTCGGCCGCGTTCGCAGTGCTGGCCTTCTTCGGCTACATCATCGCGGAGCGAGCGCTCATCGACGTGGAGATCCTGCTGGTCCTGGGCATCGCGGCGCTTGCGGGGTTCTACTGCCCGGATCTGTGCCTTAAGCTGTGGATCCGCAGGCGCCAGGAGAAGATCGTTCTGGGGTTCCCCGACGCGCTCGATCTGCTCGTCGTTTGCGTCGAGGCAGGCATGGGGATCGATGCGGCCATCAACCGCATGGCCGAGGAGATCCGGCTGAGCAGCCGCGTGATCAGCGACGAGTTCCGGCTCCTGAACCTGGAGCTGAGGGCGGGGAAGACCCGCGCCGACGCGCTCAGAAACCTAGGGGCTCGCACGGACGTGGAGGAGGTCCGCAGCTTTGCCACCCTGCTCATCCAGACGGACCGCTTCGGCACCAGCGTGGCCCAGGCCCTGCGGGTGCACTCCGACGCCATGAGGACACGGCGCTATCAGAAGGCGGAAGAGCTGGCAGCCAAGCTTCCCGTGAAGCTGATGTTCCCGCTGATCCTGTTTATCTTTCCGTCCATCTTCGTCGTCATCGTCGGGCCGGCGGCCATCCAGATTTACCATTCGATCATCACGAACGTCGGAAACTAGGAGGGTTTCATGGACAAGACATTGCGCATCCTCATGATTGCAGCCATCGCCCTTTTATTCGTTTCCGTCAACAGTTGCAGTCTCATCAATTATTTTTCCGGCTATGTGAAGTCCTGGGAATCCAAGGCGCCCGGGCGGGCCACCCTGGGGGATGGGATGGACCGTTTCATCGGCTCGGTCCGGGCGCCTCTGGGCAACCCCGATGCGCACTACCTGCTGGGGGATTTCTACCAGGGCAGGGGCCGCCACCGCGATGCGATCGAGGAGTTCAACAAGGCCATCCGGATCGATCCCCGCTTCGTGAGGGCCTACAACGGGATCGCCGTGTCGCTGGACCAGATCGGCGAGCATGAGCGGGCCCAGGAGTATTTCCAGGCTGCCCTGCAGCTCCAGCCGGATCTCGACTATCTGCACAACAACATGGGCTACTCCTTCCTGCTGCAGGAGCGTTACGAGGAGGCCGCCGGGGCCTTCGAAAAGGCCAGCATGCTCTCCGGGGGAAAGATCAGCCGCATCCAAAACAACCTGGCCCTCGCCAATAGCGCCCTCGGGAAAGGCGACCCCGCCGAGGTGCCCGACAACCCGAAGCACAAGGCCCTCATCGAGTTCACGGCGGCAAACCTGCGGCTCAAGAGCGGCGGCTTCGAGGAGGCACGCGGGCATTACAGCAGGGCCCTCGCCCTGGACCCCGATCTGCGAGGGGCGCGCAAGGGCACGGAGGTGGCGACTCTGCTTTCCGACGTCAAGCGTTCCCTGGACGGGGAAGGGACCGTCGTCGTGGACGGGCAGGACCGGCTGGCGGTCATCGGCCGCGACGGCGTCGAGGTCTCCAATGGAAACGGCATGCGGCACATGGCGAAGGACGTCGGAGCATTTCTGAAAAAGCAGGGATTCAACGTCGTACGCCTGACCAATGCCGATCACTTCCGGTATGCCCGGGCAAGCGTCTACTACAGGGGTGATTCGGAGTTCACGGCCCTGAGGGTCAAGGGGGCCATTCCCGGCATCACGCAGATGAAGAAGGTCGGCGGTTTCGACCGCGACGGCGTCCAGGTGAAGGTCCTCATCGGGCAGGATCTGGCCGGTGAGCGAAAAACATTCAAAGAGGAAGAAAAGTGATGACAATGATCCGAACGAAACCGCTTCTCGGAATCCTGGCGATAGGGATCGCCGCGGCCGTTCTGTCCGGTTGCGCCTCCACGTGGACGAAAGACACGGCCGTCCGGGACGAGTACAAGCGGATGCTGGACATGCAGAAAAACACAGAGGCGGCAACCGCGGCCGGGGCGACCCTGAAGGAGATGCCGGACATGGATGCCCGGGGGCTCGAGCAGGCCGGCGACAACTACGTCCGGCAGGGCAATCCCGCCATGGCCTTCGCCCAGTACGAAAAGGCGCTGGTCAAGGACCCGAAGCTCGAGAGCGCAAGGTACAAGAGGGGGATGCTCCTGCTCAGCCGGGGGATGAACGACGAGGCGCTGAAGGTCTTCGAGGACATCCTGAGCCGCGACCCGAAAAACGCCCTGGCCCTCGAAGGCATGGGGCGAGTCCTGCTGGCGAAAAACGATTTCGACGCCGCGATGGCGGACTTCGACCGCGCACTGGCCGCCGATCCGAAGCTCTGGCAGGTCCGCGCTCTGCGCGCTTACGTTTTCGACCAGCGAAAGGATTATGACCGGGCAATCGGGGAATATGAAAAGGCAGTCGCCCTCAATCCCAACTCCAGCCTTCTCTACAACAACCTGGGCATGTCCCGCTACCTGAAGGGGGACTATCGGGGGGCCGCCGAGGCCTACTCCCGGGCGATCCGCCTCGATGTCAACAACCGACGGGCCTACAACAACCTGGGGCTCGCGCTCTTCAAGCTGGGGCACGACGAGGATGCCCTGCTTGCCTTCAAACAGGGGGGCGACGAGGCGGCCGCATACAACAACATGGGGTGCCTCTATATGGCGGACAAGAAATACGCCGAGGCGAAAGCGGCCTTTGAAAAAGCCATCGGCATGAAGCCGAACTACTACGCCAAGGCCCTTGAGAATCTCAAGAAGGCTGAATCGGCCATTGCGGGCAGTCCCAGGATTCAGTGACAGGGAACGCTTGGCTCGCCCGAGGGCAGGTGCCGCTGAGGACCTGCCTTTTTCATGCGGAGCGGACGGAATGTTTGCTCTTTTCACCATCGTCTCCGCGGGGCCGTCATTATAGGGTTTGACCTGGAATCCGGGCGGTGATGGATGCCGGATCGCGTCCGGCATGACGTCATGGTCCTGTTGGAGTCCTCAGTGGTAGCCCATGCAACGTAAAGACAGTTTCCCGATAAAAACCCCGTTCTCCGAGATTCCGCCGTCGATGGCCCGAGTCGTCGTCATTTGTTTTATCGGATTGGTTGTTTTCGGCATTCTCCTGGGAGACTTCGCGAACCCTCATCCGGGGGCCTCAGGCGGCGGCGAGGATTTGAACTGCTACCGGCGGATCGTGGAAAGGGTGCACGGCGGGCAGGGGTATTACGAGGCGGCGCATCAGGAGCTACGCCGCCTCTATCCGATACAGAGTGTGTTCAACTGGAGGTTGCCTTATCTCGCGTGGGGCATGGGGTGGCTGCCGGATCTATTTTGGGCCCAGGGGCTGGGGATCCTGTTATCTCTAGGGTCGATAGGACTGTGGCTTGACCTGTCACGAGCGTTCCTGCCGTTTCCTGCCGCTGCCGCGGGTGCCCTCCTTCTTCTGGGGTTGCCCATCTACAGCTTCTCGCAGGACCTGTACCTGGCCCACGAGTTCTGGGCGGGAACGCTGATCACCCTGTCCGTCCTGACCTATGCCAGGGGTTGGCGCTGGGCGTCTCTCAGTGCGGCACTTCTGGCTCTCATGATTCGTGAGCTTGCGCTTCTATATGTCGTGGTCATGTTGTTTCTCTCGATCCGGGACAAGAAGTACCGGGAGAGCGCGCAGTGGCTGGTCGTCATCGCCCTGTTCGCAGGGATGATGATGATTCATGCCATTCATGTTCAGGATTATGTCGGCGGCAGCGTCGGAAGCATCCATTCCTGGATCACGTTCGGGGGCTGGAAGTTCGTCCTGGAAACCTGCTCCATGCACCCCTATCTATTTCTTTTGCCGGCGTGGCTTACCGCGGTTCTCGTTCCCCTTGCGATGATCGGGTTGCTGGGTTGGACAGGTACCTTGGGAACGAGGATCGGCTTCACCGTGTTGTTTTACATGATCACGTTCTTGTTCATCGGACAGAGTTTCAACCGGTACTGGGGAGTCATGTATGTCAACCTGCTTCCCCTGGGGTTGCTCTTTGCGCCTGCCGTGATCAGGGATTTGTTCCGTTCTGCCTTAAAACAACCTGAAGGGGAATCTGTTGTTCCTGTGAAAGAACGCTGTGAAAAATCTGCCTGATGAAAGGAGACCGCCAACCATGGCCGCTGCAAAGATCGTCATATCCCGATCCATCGAGGAAACGGGGATCCGCAAGAATCTTCTCGAAGACCTCGCACTCAAGATCATCTATCGCGTCGGTGAGATATCCCTGAACGAGCTGGCCCGGCATATGGGGCTTTCCTACAAGATCGTGGAGGATCTTTTCCAGCGCCTGCGCAGGGATCAGCTCTGCCAGGTCACCGGCATGGCGGGGGGCACGCACCGGGTCACTGCCTCATCCGGCGGGAAGTCCCGGGCCCTGGAACTGCTCGCCCAGAACCAGTACTGCGGTCCCGCACCCGTGTCGCTCGAGGACTACGTCGAGCGCATCGAGGCCCAGAGCGTGCGCGGCATCCGGGTCACGCCCGAGGATGTCACCCGTGCCTTCGAAGAGCTGGTGCTCGACAGTGCGACCCTGAACCAGCTCGGCGTCGCGGCGACGTCCGGCCGGGGCATTTTTCTCTACGGGCCCACCGGCACGGGCAAGACCACCATCGCCGAAACGCTCACCCGCCTCTTCGACCACGACCCCGTCTGGGTCCCTTACGCGGTGGAGGTGGACGGCCAGATCATCACGGTGTATGACCCGGTGCTCCACCAGCGCCTCGAGCAGTCCGTGGACCACGAGCAGGACGGCCGCTGGGCGAGGTGCCGCCGGCCCCGCATGATGGTGGGCGGCGAGCTGACGATCGAAATGCTCGATCTCCAGTTCAATTCCAGCACCCGGTTCTACACGGGACCGGTCCAGATGAAGGCCAACAACGGCATATTGATCATCGATGACTTCGGCCGCCAGCGCGTCAGCCCCGAAGATCTGCTCAATCGCTGGGTCGTGCCGCTGGACCGCCGGATCGACTTTATTACGCTGGCAGGCGGCAGGAAGATCGAGATCCCCTTCGACATGCTGGTCGTATTTGCCACCAATCTCGATCCGGCCAAGCTGGCCGACGAGGCGTTCCTGCGCCGCATCCAGACGAAAATAAAGATCGACTTCATGACTCCCGACCAGTTCCGCGAAATCTTCAGGCGCCTCTGCGTGAAGCACGATCTGGATTACGAGCAGGCTCTGGCCGACGACCTGATCGGGATCATCAGGCAGGATCGCAGGGAACCCCTTCGGGCCTGTTACCCGCGGGACATTCTCCACCAGATTCTCTGGGCGGCACAGTACCAGCAGAAAAAGCCGCAGCTTGACCGCAAGGCTCTTGAGGATGCCTGCAACAATTATTTCCTGGCGATCTAGCAGATTCCCCCAGCGGGAAAAGGCAATGCGGTGCCTGTTGCCTTTCCCTGCCGGGGGTGTACATTATTAATAGAAGAATGAAAGCTCGCTCATCCCGGAGTGCATCTTGAGCTCTTAGCCATTGACATTCCGCAGTGCCATCGCTAGTTTCCGCCGTACGGAAGTGCGCAGGTCACTGGTGGACCTTCTGGACTTCACAGGCAATAAGGCAGTTGAATAGAAGGCCAATGATGTCAGGTTATATCCTGACCGGGGGCGCGTCCCGAAAGCCCCACCTTGTAGGCAGGGTCAGGACGCGCAATCATGTTTGGATCTTTCCTTGCCGGGAAGCCCCGCCTTGTGGGCGGGTAGCTTCAATTCATTGGCCTTTTCTTTGAGCAATCCAGTTGGGAAACGTTAGGTGATATTAGGAAAAAGTGGGTACGGCGAGCACAAAACAGGCACAGTTTCGGTTACCTCTTTCAAAGTATTGTGTCATATGTAAAATGAATTTGATGATTATAGCGAGTAAGCGTGTCTAATTTTTTGATCGGATATTTTCAACAAGGGGAGCAAGTATATTAATATAGTCATCAGTCCAGGCAGTAACTGTATTGAACCGATCATCATCGTCAAGCATCAGCCAGCCCCTATCTAAAAGAGGTTTCAGACTTTCGAGATTATTCGCCAAGACAACACACCGGGAGGGAAGCTGGTACGATTTTAGGTATTTTCTCTCGACAGGAATATTGGTGACTGCATGAAGTTTCATCAACTTCGTTGTGGCCTTTATCACCGGTCGGAGTTCATAGTATCGATTAGAGACATGGAATAGAATGAAACCGTCATTGTTTAATCGATTTAGGTATATTTCAATGGCTTCCTTTGTGAGCAAGTGAGTAGGTATTCCATCTCCTGTAAAAGCATCCATATGTATAATATCATATTTTGTTCCTTCAATTTCATCCCTCTTCATTGCCAGACGCCCATCACCTACAATCACACGAACAATTCCTTTGCATTCTTCAAGAAAGCTGAACCAACGGCGAGCGATCATTTCATTATCTGGGTCTATTTCATAATACGTCACAGTATCATCGATATTAGCATAAGCTGCGGCAACGCCGGCCCCCAGACCCAAAATAGCTATTTGCCGAGGAGAAGATTTAGCCCTATAAACCTGAGAGATAGCTCCATCATCATAATAATACAAAATGGGCGTCATTCCCGATTCAGGTTCCAATAATTGAGCTCCATGCACGGTATTGCCGTGAATGAGTTGTCTCATTCCGAAAGAAATACCATCAATAGAACTTACATCTTTGATTCTATAAGTTCCATAAAAGTTACGATGATGAAATAGAAGAGTGTCATTAAGAACAGTCTTGGTTCCAATAAATACCATGGCTACTAGTATCATCGAAACAGTCCAACGAATACAGAATATTTTAATTGGTGTACCGGGCATGAAAGTCTTAAAAGTGCCCGGATGACAAATAAAAAATATTACACTCAGAATGCATAGTATCATTGGATATTCATATAGTCCCGTAAACAGATAAGGTGCAACAAGACTGACTAAAGCACCCCCGATCCAACCTCCAAGAGCCGATGAAAGGTAAAAATTTGTCAGGTGGGACGGTCTCGGCCGGTGTTCGTAAAGTGTTCCGTGGGACACCAGGCAGACGAGAAAAAAGATTGTGAGATGCCCGAGGATTGCAAGCCAATGTACCGGCCCCAGCAGGTACATGATCATGCCCGCGAGCAGGATCTCCGGCCATAGGTTGCGGATCGAACGGGGCACGCCGCCTCCCGTTCGGAAGGTGACGATAAAGCTGCCCAGGTACAGGGCAAGCGGTAAAATCCATGTTAATGGGAAGGATCCCACTTCGAGAGAGATAAAGTTTGTCACTGCCAGGAGATAGGCAGAGGGGAGACAGCTCAGAAGAATCCACTTTCCATAGGTGGCGGCGCCAATCGCTACGGGGCCAGATAACTGATCCCTTCCCATAGCCAGCCCCTTGTCGGGCCGCAACAGGAACCAAGAAGCGACAACGAGCGCAGCATAGAGGACATAGGTCAGGCTCCAAGTGATTCCCTGCAGCTTGACACCCATAAGCGGCTCGGCAATGAAGGTGTAGCCCAAAAGGGCAATTAGTGAACCGGCGTTTGATGCTGCATAAAGCGGATAAGGGTCATTTTCCTTCCCCAAAGAAGAATATGAGAGCCAAGATTGAGCAACAACCGCGGTTGTGGAAAGAACCAGAAAGGGTAAGGCGATATTAAATATCAGTGTCCAGATAATACTTAAAAGAGGTGTGACAGGATCAGGCGTTGCATCTATTTTAGGAGGCAGATTTACCAAAGGGAGAAGAAGCAGTACTAAATGCCAACCGCCGATTTTTTTCGCAAAGAGATGAGAATAGAGATAGCCGATCAATAATACAGCCTGAAAGAACATAAGGCAGACTAACCATACATGAGGGGCACTCCCGAAATAAGGTGTTAAGAGCCGTCCTATTAGCGGCTCTATGCTGAAAAGGAGTAAAGCGCCCAAAAAAACCATGCCCGAAAGGACACCCATAGCTAAATTCTGGATAGAATATCTCTTTTTCGAATGTTTCTCTTCCACGAAATTAATATCGTGCATTTTTCTAATTAAATATAAATTTAGTTAATGTTACGCGGAAAGATAAAATTCTTAATCTGGAATTGACAATCAATATTTTTAGCCCTTATCGATTATTTGTATATGCAATCTTTGAACCATTGATAAAATCAATCTAACGACTTCAGGAAGCTGTTTATCGCCTGAAATTAATGATATGGGCACGCTAATGGGCACAATTTCAGGATATCGTCGATGATTCTCAGGAGCGAGTTGTGAGATGATCTTGACTTTCATCAGTCCCTTCGATATCTTACCCTCTGCGGAAGTGCGCAGGTCACTGGTGGGCCTCCTGGACTTCAAATCCAGTGTGGGGGGCTGATACCCTCCCAGGTGGGTTCGATTCCCATGCACTTCCGCCAATTTATCAAAAATAATGCTCCGGTTTTCGGCCGGAGCATTCCTATGTTGGAGCCATCATCTTTACTCTCGAGGTAACCATGCAGGATTCCCACGTTGCAAAGATCGCAGCCGAACTGAGCCTGACTTCCGGCCAGGTCAAGGCCGTTGCCGGCCTTCTCGACGAGGGGGGCACGGTGCCCTTCATCGCCCGCTATCGAAAAGAGGCCACGGGCACCCTCGACGAGGTGGCTATCACCTCGATCCGGGACCGCCTGGAGCAGCTCGGCGAGCTCGACAAGCGCCGCGAGGCCATCGTCAAGTCCCTGAGCGAGCGCCAGCTCCTGACGGAAGAACTGGAGGCGAAGATTCACGCCGCCGAAACGATGGCCGTGCTCGAGGACATCTATCTGCCCTTCCGGCCCAAGCGGCGCACGCGGGCCACCATCGCAAAGGAAAAGGGGCTGGAGCCCCTGGCCGTCCTTCTCTTTGCCCAGGAGGAAACTACGGACCCCGCCGCCGCGGCCGCCGGCTTCGTCGATGCCGAGAAGGGCGTCGAGACCGCCGAGGATGCCCTGGCCGGCGCCCGGGACATCATTGCCGAGTGGGTCAACGAAAACCCGGAAGCCCGCGCGAAGATGCGAGATCTCTTCGCCGCAAAGGGTGTGTTCAAATCGAAAGTCATTGCCGACAAGGAGGCCGAGGGGGCGAAGTTCCGCGACTACTTCGAGTGGGAGGAGCCCGTCGCCACGGCGCCCTCGCACCGGGTGCTCGCCATGCGGCGCGGCGAAAACGAGAAGGTCCTCACCCTGCTCATCGCGCCGCCGGAAGAAAATGCCCTCAAGCTCCTCGAAGCGCAGTTTATCCGGGGAAAGGGCCTTGCTGCCGAGCAGGTCCGGGAAGCCGTCCACGACAGCTACAAGCGTCTGCTGTGCTGGTCCATGGAGACGGAGACCCGGCTCGAAACCAAAAAGCGCGCCGACGAGGCGGCGATCCGCGTCTTTACGGACAACCTGCGGCAGCTGCTGCTGGCGCCCCCGCTGGGGCAAAAGAACGTCTTGGCCATCGACCCCGGCTTCCGAACGGGCTGCAAGGTGGTGTGTTTAGACCGGCAGGGAAAGCTCCTGCACAACGACACGATCTTCCCTCACTTCTCCGAGGAGGGAAAGGTCAAGGCCGCCGAGACGCTTCGCCTTCTCGCCGAGCGTTTCCACATTGAGGCCGTGGCCGTGGGCAACGGCACGGCGGGCCGCGAGACGGAGGCCTTCGTCCGGGCACTCGGCCTTCAGAACCTCCAGGTCATCATGGTGAACGAAAGCGGCGCCTCGGTCTACTCCGCCTCGCAGGTGGCCCGCGACGAGTTCCCGGATCATGATGTGACGGTGCGCGGCTCCGTCTCGATCGGCCGCAGGCTCGTAGACCCCCTGGCCGAGCTCGTCAAGATCGACCCCAAGGCGATCGGCGTGGGACAGTACCAGCACGACGTCGACCAGGGGGCCCTCAAGCGAAGTCTCGACGACGTCGTGTCGAGTTGCGTCAACGCCGTGGGCGTCGAGGTCAACACGGCAAGCTCCCAGCTTTTGACTTATGTCTCCGGCCTGGGCCCCCAGCTTGCCTCAAATATCGTGGCCTTCCGCAACGAGCACGGCCCCTTTGCCGCAAGAGAAAACCTCCGGAAGGTCCCGCGCCTGGGACCCAAGGCCTTCGAGCAGGCTGCGGGTTTTCTGCGCATCCGCGACGGGGCAAACCCGCTTGACTCAAGCGCCGTCCACCCCGAGAGCTACCGCGTCGTCGAGGCGATGGCCAAAGACCTCTCCTGCTCGGTTATCGAGCTGATGAAGGACGAGTCGAAGCGAAAGGTCATCGACATCACGAAGTACGTGACGGAAAAGGTGGGCATCCCCACGCTGAAGGACATCATGGACGAGCTGGCCAAGCCCGGCCGCGACCCCCGCGAGAAATTCGAGTCCGTCACCTTCACCGATGGCATCGAGAAACTCGACGATCTGAGGCCCGGGATGAAGCTGCCCGGTGTGGTGACCAATGTGACGGCCTTCGGGGCCTTCGTCGATATCGGCGTCCATCAGGACGGCCTCGTCCACATCAGCCAGCTTGCCGATCGCTACGTCTCCGACCCCAACCAGGTCGTGAAGGTCGCCCAGCGCGTCGAGGTGACCGTTCTCGAGGTGGACCTGGATCGCAAGCGCATTTCGCTGTCCATGAAGGAAGGCGCAACGGGGGAGAGGAAGGAAGCGGCGGCCGGGCCCCCGGCGGCAAAGGGCCCCCAGGGTCCTCGCAGGCCGGACAAACCTCGGCCCGAGAAGCAAAAGCAGGACAACAGGAAGCCCGAGCCCGCCCCCTTCAACAACCCCTTCGCCCGGGCCTTCGAGAAGGGCAAAGCCGGGAAAGACAGAAAGTGAGCGGCGTTTCAATTTTGTAACGGCTTGACAGCGCGTGCGTTTTCGGGTATTTCAGTCAGGCAGAGAGATTGCCGGGTTCCGGATACTTTATGACCGGGGCGGGTGCGGATTCCGTGCCCCGGACGTTCCGGTTTCCGGCTGCTTCGGCCATGTCAAAATATGTATGATGAGAGAGGCGCTTCCGAGGGGAGGCGTTTTTTTATTTTATTGCCCGGCAGCATCACGAGGTTTTCTCATGAAAGTATCGCATATCGTCGTTTCCGTCCCGTTCCTGTCCCCGAATGACACGATCGGCACGGCCCTTTCGGTCATGCACGCAAACAACGTGGACATCGCCCCTGTCGCCGATCGGCGAAACGGACCTTTCGGCGCGGTCACCCGCAGTGGGCTGCTGTCGGCGCTCGTCAACGGGGGGCCCGTCAGCGGGGCGATTGACGGCCTCACGGAGGGTAGCGTTTCCCGCCTGTCGCCCGACGACGAAGTTGCGGGGATTCCCGGGTCGGCCATCCCCGCCCTCGTCATGGACGAAAACGGCGCACTCACCGGTGTCGTCTCCCGGGAAGCCTATGCGGAGGCGCTTCAGGCCTGCATCAAGGAATTCCGCGAACAGGTCTCCTCGATCATGAACTCCGCCGAGAGCGGCATTATCGCCATCGACGAGGACGGGGTCATCGTCATGGCCAACCGGCTGGCAGAGGATCTGCTCGGAATCCGTTCGATCGAATCCATCGGCCGCCACGTTCTGGAGGTCATCCCCAACACGCGGCTGATGGATATCATGAAGTCGGGAAAGCCCCTGACAGGCCAGAAATTCCAGGGACGCAGCGCGCCCCTCATGGTCAACTACGCGCCCGTCATCCGCGACGGCCAGGTGGTAGGCGCCGTGAGCGTCTTCCAGGACTTCTCCCGCGTCGAGGAGATCTCGCACGAACTGGGTGTCGTCAAGGGCCTCAACCGCGAGCTCGAGTCCATCATACACTCCTCCTATGACGGCATCTGGATCACCGACGGCGAGGGCCGCGTGCTGGACATCAACGAGGCCTACGAGCGGATCACGGGGATTCGTGCGAAAGAGGTCATCGGCCGCACGATGCACGAACTCGTCGAGGAGGGCTACTTCGACCAGTCCGTGACGGTGCTGGTCATGAAGGAGCTCAGGAGCATCACCATCAATCAGACCGTCAAGGGCAAGAAGCAGATCCTCGTCACCGGCAACCCCATCTTCGACGAGGACGGAAAGCTCTTTCGCGTCGTCACCAACGTCCGCGACATCACGGAGCTGGTGAGCCTCCAGGAACAGCTCAAAGAGGAGAAGGAGCAGACCCTGAAATACAAGACGGAGCTGACGCACCTTCGCTCCCTGCAGGTCCGGGACTCGTGCCTCGTGTTCCGCAGCAAGCCGATGACACAGATCGTCGAGCTCTGCGGCAAAATGGCCGAGGTGGACTCCACGCTGCTGATCACGGGCGAGTCCGGCACGGGAAAGGAGCTTGTCGCCAAGCTCATCCACCGGCAGGGCCTGGGCGACGCGAACCCCTTCATCAGCATCAACTGCGCCGCCATCCCGGAGCAGCTCCTCGAGAGCGAGCTTTTCGGCTACGAGGGGGGCGCCTTCACGGGGGCGAAGAAGGAGGGCAAGCCCGGCCTCTTCGAGCTCGCGCACAACGGCACGCTCTTTCTCGACGAGGTGGCGGAGCTGCCCCTCACCCTCCAGGTGAAGCTCCTGCGGGCCATCCAGGACAAGGCAATCGCCCGGGTAGGCGCCACGAAGGCCATCCCCGTCAACGTCCGGATCATTGCCGCCACCAACCGCGACCTCGCGAAGATGCTCCGCGAGGGCACCTTCCGCGAGGACCTCTATTACAGGCTCATGGTGGTGCCCATTCACGTGCATCCGCTGCGCGACCGCAAGGACGACATCCCGCTTCTCGTCCGGCACTTCCTCGACGAGTTCAACCGGCACTTCGGTTATGAAAAGACGCTCTCGCCGGATGTCTTGGACAAGCTGGTCAAATACGCCTGGCCCGGAAATGTCCGGGAGCTGAAAAACGTCATCGAGCGGATGATCGTCATGTCGGCGGGAAGCGGGATCGGCATGGAGAGCCTGCCCGACTCGATCTACATGAAGCGACACCTGCCGGCGAAGGGGGCGCGTCTGAAGGATGCCGTCGAGGAGACGGAGCGCTACCTCATCGAGGAGGCCTACCGGGAGCTTCGCTCCTGGAAAAAAGTGGCCGAAGTGCTTGGTGTCGACCGCACCACGATCTTCAGAAAGGCAACCAAATACCACTTGATGGAACAGTAGTTGCTGTTATGCACTTGTTGCATTTATGAAATTATTAAATAATTCAATGTACTTGAATGTTAATCGTGGCCCCTTCCTGTGCAGCCGTGCAACGTTGCCGATCGGGCCGACACTTTGCTGCACTGCAGCAGAATGAAGTATTTTCTCAATCTACGAGGGGCTTTGTGCAGTTTTGCACGGCCCCTTTTTTCGTCCCGGCACGGCCCGTGTAATAGGAGCCGGCCAGGACAAACCCGCTGGCGCTCATATCACAACGCCCCTGCAGGGACTGGCGGATCCGGACCGTTCAGGTTGAGGGAGGGCATGGGGTTTGATTCGCATTCCATCAGAAAGGAGAGTTAACGCATGAGCTGGTTAGGTCCCGCCATCAAGCGGGAATACGGAAAGAAGCAGCCCTATATTCCATTCGGGCCTTTTGAGATCCGGCTTCCTTTTATTCACTACCGTTTCGAGGTCGCCGATTATACCCAGGGCCTGATCATGTGTGCCGTCTGCCTCGGTATCATCCCCATACTTACCGAATATCTCGGCATGCCCTTTGAAATCGCCATTACCATCGTTATCCTCAACGGCTTTCTTTATCTCTGGCATGCCCATCTCGGAGACCCCGTCGTCCCCGGGTGGATCACGCCGGCCATCCCGCTGTTGCTGCTATGGCTGAAAACGTTCCCGGAGGGAGTGCCCCGCTTGCACGCCCTGATCGCCTTCGAATTTGAGCTGGGCCTCTTCTCGCTGCTCCTGGGCGCCACGGGCCTGGCAACCCGCTTTGTCAACCTGGTGCCCGATGCGCTCAAGGCCGGTATCCTTCTGGGCGCCGGCGTTGCGGCCGTTAGGCTCGTCTTCGAGAAGGGTGGTCGGTTCGACACCTTCCCCTGGACGATCACCATCGCCATCGGCTTTGCTTTCTACATCCTGTTTTCGAACCACTTCAAAACGCTTCGCTCCAAGCATGTCGGCTTCAAGTACCTGTCCGACCTGGGCCTCATGCCCGCCCTGCTTCTGGCGATCGTGATTGCGCCTCTCTTTGGCGAGCTTCCCTGGCCGGACATCAAGTGGGGCTTCACCATTCCGCAGTTCACGGCCCTGTTCACCCAGTGGACACCCTTCTCCGACCGGGTGGGCTTCCCGCCGCTGTCCCTGTATCTCGACGCGGCGCCGCTGGTGGCCGCCACCTACATCGTGCTCTTTGGCGAGCTGATCCAGGCCGACGCGCTCATCGACGAGGCCCGCGAGTTCCGGCACGGCGACGAGAACATCCACTTCGACGCCAACCGCAACAACATCATCGTGGGTCTGAGAAACATCACCATGTCCCTCATCGCCCCCGATGCCTCCATGTGCGGTCCCATGTGGGCGGCCATGCAGGTCGTCGAGTGCGAGCGCTACAAGCACGGCCCCGAGGCCATGGACAGCCTCTTCGGCGGCGTGGGCTCTTTCCGCTGGGGCACCTTCACGGGCTACTTCTTCTCACCCATCGTCACGCTGGTCAAGCCCATCCTGCCCATCGCGCTTTCGCTCACCATGCTCGTCCAGGGCTACGTGGCAGTCCGCGTGGGCATCCTCAAGGCGAGGACCTTCAACGACCTGGGGGTTGCCGGCATCGTCGGCGCGGTGCTGATCTCCCGCGGTGCGGGCTACGCCTTTGCCGTCGGCATCGTCCTCTGCCTCCTGATCTACGGCAAGGATTTCTTCCGCAAGTGGCAGACCTACGACAAAACCAAGGACCCGGTCTTCAACAGCCGGATCGGCGGTGAGTAAGGCAGGCCTGCCGTTTAATTGCAACCTGTTCTCTGAACGAAAACTGACCTGGCCGGCCGCCTGACACAAACCAGGCGGCCGGACGGGAACCGAACCGGGAGCCGATTCCGCACCTCACGCCCGGAGTGCGCCTCTCACGATCCTCCGCCGGTATGGCCGTCACGACCATGACCTCCTGACGCCGGACCGCTCTGAGGCAAGGGTTTTCACCGTCGGCGGGCAGCGAGTCGGTGAAGAGGATCCCGGAAATTTTAAGGAGGTTTTGGATTATGCCGTTGAAAACACCCGAACAGTACGAAGAGAGTTTGCGCAAAATGAACTTCAAGGTCTACATGATGGGCGAAGAGGTCATAAACGTTGTCGACAACCCGATGATCCGCCCTTCGATGAACTCCGTCAAGATGTCCTACACGCTCGCGCAGGACCCGCAGTATGCGGAGCTCATGACGGCCACGTCCTCTGTGACGGGCAACAAGATCAACCGCTTCTGCCACCTGCACCAGAGCCCCGAGGACCTGGTGAAGAAGGTGAAGATGCAGCGCCTCATGGGCCAGAAGACGGCCGCCTGCTTCCAGCGCTGCGTGGGCATGGACGCCATCAACGCCGTGGACAGCACGACCTTTGAAATGGACAAGAAGCTCGGCACCGAGTACCACAAGCGCTTCCGGAACTTTCTGCTCAAGATGCAGGAGGAGGACTGGACCGTTGACGGCGCCATGACGGACGTCAAGGGCGACCGCGGTCTCAACCCCGGCAAGCAGGCCGATCCGGATCTGTTCTGCCGCATTGTCGAGAGGCGCAAGGACGGCATCGTCGTGCGGGGCTGCAAGGCCCACCAGACGGGCGCCATCAACTCCCACTGGATCCTCGTGATGCCCACCCTCACGATGTCGAAAGAGGACGCCGACTTTGCCCTGTCCTTCGTGGCACCGGCCGACGCCAAGGGCATCTTCTACATCTACGGCCGCCAGTCCTGCGACACCCGCAAGCTCGAAGGCGGCCAGTTCGACATGGGCAACAAGGAGTTCGGCGGCCACGAGGCCATGATGATCTTCGACGATCTCTTCGTGCCCTGGGAAAACGTCTTCATGGCCGGAGAATACGAGTTCACTGGCGCCCTGGTGGAGCGCTTCGCGGGCTACCACCGCCAGAGCTACGGCGGCTGCAAGGTCGGCGTGGGTGACGTGCTGATCGGCGCGGCGGCGCTGGCGGCCGACTACAACGGCGCCAACAAGGCCTCCCACGTGAAGGACAAGCTCATCGAGATGATGCACCTCAACGAGACCCTCTACTCCTGCGGCATCGCCTGCTCGGCCGAGGGCCACAAGACTGCATCGGGCAACTACCTCATCGACTTGCTGCTCGCCAACGTCTGCAAGCAGAACGTGACGAGGTTCCCCTACGAGATCGCGCGGCTCGCCGAGGACATCGCGGGCGGTCTCATGGTCACCATGCCCTCCGAGAAGGATCTGAAGCACCCCGTGGCCGGCAAGTACATCGAGAAGTACCTGCGCGGCGTCTCTGCGGTCCCCACGGAGTACCGCATGCGCATCCTGCGCCTCATCGAGAACATCACCCTCGGGACGGCGGCCGTGGGATACCGCACGGAGTCCATGCACGGCGCCGGCTCCCCCCAGGCGCAGCGGATCATGATTGCGCGCCAGGGCAATCTCGAGCAGAAGAAGGCGCTTGCAAAGAAGATTGCCGGGATCCCCGCGTAGAAAGTTCCTGTCGGGTATCCGGAAAAATCCCCTTCTTTCCTGTGGGGACCGCATTCCTTGATTTCCCTCTCCCGCCAGGGGAGAGGAAGATCAAGGGTTCGGGTCTTCACAGGGGGGATGAAGGGGGGATTTGGAAGGTTCGACTAAACGATGAAACAACGACTTACCGGGATGAATAGATCCATGCCTCAATTGTTGGAAAACGACCTACAAGCGGTGCTCGAAGCCGAGGTGAGACCCCTGCTTCATGCCCACAACGGCGACGTCGAACTTACGGGGATTGACGAGGACCGCGTCGTCCGGCTGCGCCTCCTCGGAGCCTGTGCCACGTGCATGGGGGCCGAGCAAACGGTCAGCGATATCATCGTGGCCCGCATCCGCGAGGCCTGCCCCTGGGTCGGTGATGTCCGTGTCGAAACGGGCGTCAGCGACGCGCTGGTCGCCGAGGCCCTCCGCTTCCTGAAAAGGGACCGGCGATGAGTGGTGCGACGGTGGGCATCCAGTTCTGCGGGGGGTGCAACCCGCGGATCGACCGGGGCCGCATCGCCCTGGAGCTCCAGCAGGCCCTCGAGGGCATGGGTCACCGCGTGGTCTACAACAACCCCGATGCCGATTTCGTGATCTTTTTAAGCGGCTGCATGTCGGGTTGCGCTTTCAAGTTCAACCCGAAGGACCCTCCTTACGTCACGGTGGCGGCAGCCACGGTGGATGGCCAGGAGGTCGGCGAGGCACGAATCGTCCCGGAAGTATTAAGAAAGGTGAGGCAATTCTATGAGCGACTGGAAACAGAAATACGCAAAGAAAATCATGAGTGCAGCCGAGGCACTCAAACAGGTTAAGGATGGCGACCGTGTTGTCGTGGGACATGCCTGCGGCGAGCCGCCCACGCTGGTGGAGGCCCTCGTGGCGCGTGCACCGGAGCTCAAGGGCGTGGAGATTGTCCACATGGTGGCCATGGGGCCCGCCAAGTACGCCCAATCCGGGATGGAGGGGAGCTTCCGACACAACTCGCTGTTCGTCGGGGCCTCGACGCGCAAGGCCGTCTCCGAGGGGCGCGCATTGCACACCCCCTGCTTTTTCTCGGAGATCCCGCGCCTGTTCAGCTGGCGGATCCTGCCCGTCGACGTGACGCTGATGCAGGTCACTCCGCCCGATGCCGAAGGCTTCTGCAGTCTCGGCGTCTCCGTGGACTACACGCTGGCCGCGTCGCGCTCAGACCGCGTGACCATCGCCCAGATGAACAAATTCATGCCCCGCACCCTGGGTGCAAAGATCCACCTTGACGAGATCGACTGCATTGTCGAGAAGGACGAGCCGCTCATCGAGCTCAAGCCGCCCGTCATCGGCGATCTCGAAAAGGCCATCGGCGAGAATGTGGCGAAACTCATCGAAGACGGCTCGACGCTCCAGATGGGAATCGGGGCCATTCCCGACGCCGTGCTGCTCTTTCTCAAGGGCAAGAAGGATCTGGGCGTCCACACGGAGATGTTCTCCGACGGCGTGGTGGCCCTGGCCGAGGCCGGCGTCGTCACAAACAAGAAGAAGACGATCAACACGGGCAAGTTCGTGGCCACCTTCCTCATGGGGACCCGCAAGCTCTATGACTTTGTCGACGGCAACCCCGACGTGGTGATGCAGCCCGTCGATTACACCAACGACCCCGCTATCATCGGCCAGCACGAGAAGATGGTCTCCATCAACGCGGCCCTGCAGGTGGACTTCATGGGCCAGGTCAACGCCGAGATGATCGGCCGCAACCAGTTCAGCGGCGTGGGCGGCCAGGTCGATTTCGTCCGCGGGGCGAGCCGCTCCAAGGGCGGGAAGTCCATCATCGCGCTTCCCTCCACAGCGGCCAAGGGAACCGTGTCGCGGATCGCCTGCGTACTCGATGCGGGCGCGGCCGTGACCACCTCTCGAAACGACGTGCACTACATCGTCACCGAGTACGGGGCGGCGGAGCTGCGCGGCAAGAGCATCCGCGAGCGGGCGAAGGCCCTCATCGCGATTGCCCACCCCGATTTCCGAGAAAAGCTCACGGCCCAGGCGAAAGAGCAGGGGCTGCTGTAACAAGGAACTCTCTCTGTCATCTACCTCTCTTCCGGTGGGCTGTGGTGAGGGTGAAAAAATCACCTTCACCACAGCCCCCCTCTCCATCCTGCTTCAAAGGCCGAAGGACCGGGGCGTGGAGAATCCATCCGCCGCTCTCGGGGGCGCGTCGGTTATGAGATTGCTGTTTCCAGACGGGTGGGTTATAAGGCGGATAATGCGTTTTTCTGTTCGCCTGGACCCTGTACCCGATACCCTGTCCCCTGGAGTTGACCATGCCCGTACTGACATTCCTGCACGACGCCCTGGCTTACGCCAAGGGGCCCCACTACCGCCACGTGGGCCGTTACACCAAGACCTTCTGCACCCGGGCGGCAAGCCAGGCGAAAACCCCGGTCCAGAGGCGGGTCTGGTTCTCCACGGCCATATCGGCCGATGAGGTCATCGCCTCGCTTGCGCATCTGGAAGATCGGCGGCCGACGGGGAGCCTTGCCGGCTGGCAGGTTCAACCCAAGGCGGATCGCAGGCGTTACCTGAAGGCCCTTTATGTGTATCTGTCGGCCCTGCTTCTGCTCTACGGGACCTGCAAGGAGGAGCTGCTTGCGAAGATGGGGATGACGGAAGGGGAATTCATGAAGGCCTGGCAGGGCATCTTCCAGTATGATGCGGCGGCCCAAGCCACTTTCGACAAGGTCCTCACCCCTGCCTTCCGCGAAAAGGGCATCGACGGTCTCGTCACCGTCACGGGCGAACTGATCCGGGATGTGCTCTTCCAGCCGGACAGTCCCTTTGGAAAGCAGGAGCAATCCGCCCTGCAGGATCTCATGGTCGACGACCTGGCGGCCTTGAAGCGGAATTTGGCGAGGCGCGATGAAGAGCCCGATGCGGGACAGCGAGGTTAGGAGCGCGATGTTCGAAATAGACCCCGAGGCAAAAGGGTTTATCCAGGAGCGCTGCAATGGTGCCGTCACCATCGTCCTGGACTTCCAGCCCATGATGGGCGGCGGTTGAAAGTGCCCTTCCGCCCGGGACGTGGCGGGAAGTTATGTACCCCGGTTGCTCACCGGCGCACCGTCGGGCGACAACGATCAATACCTGCTGTGGCAGACCGCCGATGTGCAGGTGTTCTATCCCGCCAGGCTGCGGGTTAAACCCGATGAGGACCGGATTCGCATCCGGTTGAGAGGCTTTCTGTTCATGCGCTGGCTCGAGCTCGAAGGTGCCCGTGCCATCGTCTCTGCTCCGGCCGATGACCCTGCCTGATCAAGCGACCGTTCTCTTCCGTCTCCCCGGAACCCCCGTACCAACCGTCTTTTCGTGATGTTCTTCCCGGGCATCAGAAACACCTTGAAATTTTGAAGGATTTGACTTATTTCTCGAAGGAGAGCGGGGTTTTTGTTCCCAAATCGCCATCGCGTCAAGGGGGTGCTTCGATGATTTCATTGGGCAGGGAAAACACGGCTGTTCTGATTGCTGCCATCCTCATTCTGTTCTTCGGTGCCGGGTGCATCGATAAGGCCTTCTGCGATGTCACCCGGGAGCTCCAGAAGATCAGCGAGGAGCGGGAGAAATCCGTCGGCTACGCCAAGATCGCCAAGGTGAGCTTCAAGAAGCAGCAGAAGAAGCTCACCCAGGCCATGCTCTACTACACCGATGCCAAGTCCATCGGCAACCCCATGATCCAGCACCTCCAGACCTCGCTGACCAGCCGCAGCATGAAGGAAGCCCAGGTCCGGGAAATGCTGACCGACGATGTCAAGCGGCTCGTGACGGTGAACGAAAAGTTCCGGGCCTTCATCGAGTCCGGCGAGACATCGAACCGCGCCCTGCCGGGCATAGCCGCCATGGCCACGATGGCCGGCCCCATCACCGATGCCTGCGTGAACCTCTGGAAGGAATACAAGGACGCCGACAAGAAGAAGGTCGACGCCATGGTCGAGATCCTTGACGGCTACAAGTGGGAAGACTGGGACAAGCTCTAGCCACCGCGCTGCACTGACAGGGGGCAGTGCGAAAGTGTATGAGTGCCTGAGTGTTTGAGTGAAGAGGGAAAATTTCGGGACGCGAAGATCAAATTTCATGATGCCGATTCCCGAGGCCGTCCTGCCGCCTCATCACATCTTTTTCTTCACTCAGACACTTAGACACTCAAGCACTCGGACACTTCTCCCCGGTCTCTCGTCTTCATTGACACGCCCGCCGCGATCGCCTATGATTCGGCTTGCCTTCAGCCGCACGCCCTGCTGGGTGCAGGGCCGGCGAGAGGGCTCATCTTGTCGTTTCAGGTCGGGCGATGGTAAGGGTTTACAAGGCACTTGGGGCGTTCGGCAGACTCGCCGGCTTTCTCCTGCGGGTTCTGGGCCGCTTCAGGCAGAACCAGGGCCTGCTCCTGGCCGGGGCCATTGCCTTCTATACCCTGCTGTCCATCATCCCCATGCTGATCCTCATCCTGATCGTGCTTTCGCACTTCATGGACCCTGAGCAGCTCATCGGGACCATGTCGACCTTCCTGGAGCTTGCTGTGCCCGGCTATGCGGCGGCCCTGACCGAGCAGGTCCGGGTGTTTATCCAGTACCGCGGCGTGATCGGCACGGTGGGCATCCTGATCCTGCTGTTTTTCAGCTCCATCGCCTTCACGGTTCTCGAAAACGCCATCTCGGTCATCTTCCACCGCGTGAGGGCCCGGCGCCGCCACTTCCTGATCTCGAGCATCATTCCCTACCTGTTCATCCTGCTCATCACGCTGGGCGTGCTGTCCCTGTCATTCATCGTGGGAGTGCTGGAGCCGCTGGAAAGCACGAGGCTGGTTGTGTTCGGGCACAAGTTCGGACTGGGATTTATCTTCGGCGTGGCGGTCTACGTGCTGGGGCTCATCGCGGAGGTGCTCCTGATCACGGCCTTCTACATGGTCCTGCCCGTGGGGCCCACCACCTTCCGGCACGCGCTCATCGGGGGGCTGGCCGCCACGATCCTGTGGGAAATCACCCGCCGCGTGATCGTCTGGTACTACAGGACCTACACCTTCGTGAACCTGATCTACGGCTCCTTTGCCTCGGTGGTGGTGTTCCTGCTCGGTGTCGAGGCCGTGGCGCTCATCGTCCTGCTGGGGGCCCAGGTCATCGCGGAGCTCGAGCACGTCAACGAGAAGATTCGCTAGGCATCGCTTCCCCGTATTATCTCGCCGCTGCCGCCCTGTTTCGCTCCCGCTTCTCCTGGCAGTCAACGCACAGAAGCGCCGTAGGCTCGGCCATCAGGCGCTTTCCCGAGATCTCGCCGTCGCAGGCAAGGCAGATGCCGTAGCTTCCCTGCTCCATCCGGTCCAGGGCCAGGGCCAGCTTCTGGATCTCCACGTTTTCCCTCGCCCGGAAGAGGCGCGAGAGATCCCGCTCGCGCTCCTGGGCCGCCTGGTCCACCGGGTCGGCAAGCCTTTCCTCCACATCCGTTTCTTCGGGGGCGTGTCCCGCCTGGCGGCTCACCTCGGCGAGCCTCTTCAAGATAACCGTTCTGAGTATCTGACGTTTCTTGTTGTCCATCATTTCCACCTCTGTGGCCTATGAAATGCCTTTTGAAAAAATGCGAATACTCCCCCCGTCACGGGCATCCCGCTTTTTGAGACGGCGGATATAGGGAATCGGGGTGCTGATGAATGGAACCCAGGGCAAGGAGAGCGGAGTAATCTCATCAGGTGGAACGCAAAGTAAACCGGAATGCCGGTCAATGCAATACGAACAGATAAGCAGGACTTTATCAGGTTGAAACTGTAAAACAGGCCTTGATTTATGTCGTACCTTTAGCGATCGGCAAGGTTATATCTTATCTTGCGCCAAATTTCGTGCTATTAATCTTTTCAGGACTGAAAGGTTTCAATGTGCTGCCAGAGGCTTTGCCGATGCGCGATGTGTCGGACGGCCGGGAAAGGATAAACCCATGTTTTCGATCCGTATCGCCGTAGCGGCTCTGTTTGCCGCATGTCTCGTCACCGGCGCCTCGGCCGCCGAGAAGGCAAAGCCGGCCGGGGCGAAAGGTCCCGCACAGACCGAGACCACCTACGACGACCCCCTGGGTCGAAGCACGCCGCAGGGCACAGTCGTCGGCTTCCTGAAGGCAATGCAGCGCGAAGACTACGAGCGGGCCGTCGACTTTCTCGATACACGGCAGACGGGAAAGCGCGCCGAGCAGCTCGCCCTCGAGCTGAGCTATATCCTCAACGAGGGGATGTCGACCGTTACAACCGCGCTCAGCGTCAAGCCCGAGGGGAACCTCCAGGACAACCTGCCCGACAACCGCGAGCTCGTGGGCACGGTCAAGACGAAGAGAGGCGAATACAAAATCCTGCTCGAGCGCGTTCAGAAGGAAAACAACCCCCCGGTCTGGCTCTTCTCGTCGGAGACCCTCAAGCTTGTGCCTCAGATCTATGAGGAAATCGACATCCCCTGGCTCGAGCGGCACCTTCCGGCAGCGCTGACGGAAACCCGCCTGGCCGGTCACCCGCTGTACCGTTGGATGACACCCCTTTTGGTGATTCCCATGGTGCTTGTTCTCGGCTGGCTCTTCACGAGGCTGCTCGTCGCCATGGTGCGCGAGCCGATGACCAAACGCTTCGGCGACGCGGTGATGCTCAAGCTGAGAGGAATCAGAAACCCCCTGATGCTTCTTTTTGCGGCAGGCGCAATTTACATCATTTCCCTCAGCTCGGTCTCGCTCCTCGTCCGGCTGTTCTGGACGTTTCTGGCCTCGACGACAGCCGTCGTCGGCATCACGTGGCTTTTCCTCTATTTGATCGATGTCGGTGCAGAGATCATCGAGGCGCGCAGGCCCGAGGCCGCCAATGCCGTCATCCGTCTATCGGCGACGCTGATGAAAGCCTTCGCCATCTTGATCGGGCTCGTTATTATCTTCTATTACTTTGCGGGCATCAACCTTACGGCCGTGGTGGCCGGCCTCGGCATCGGCGGCATCGCCGTGGCCTTTGCCGCGCAGAAGACGATCGAGAACTTCTTCGGCGGGCTCTTCCTCGTCTGGGACAAACCCATCCGGCTGGGCGATTTCTGCAAGGCCGGCGAGCACCGGGGGAACGTCGAACACATTGGCCTTCGGTCCACCCTGATCCGGACGTTGAACAGGACCGTCGTCTCCATCCCTAACGGCCAGCTTTCGGCGATCAGCATCGAAAACTTCGACATGCGCGACCGGTTTCTCTTCCGCCACACCTTGAATCTGCGCTATGAGACTACGGCGGACCAGCTCCGATATGTCCTGGCTCAGATCCGTGAGCTTCTCTACCAGCACCCCCGGGTGGATTCCGCGACGGCTCGCGCCCGCTTTATCGGCTTCGGTCAATCGTCGCTCGACGTGGAGGTCTTCGCCTACGTGCTCGAGACGGTCAATGAGGTGTTTCTTGCCGTCCAGGAGGATCTCCTGCTGCGGATCATGGACCTCGTCGAGACGAGCGGAAGCGGATTCGCCTTTCCCTCGCAGACTCTTTACATGGCAAAAGACGGGGGTCTCGACGCGGAAAAGATCCGCGCGGCCACCGAGACGGTCGGTCACTGGAGGGACCAGGGCGAGCTGCCCTTCCCGGATCACAGATCTGCAAGGGTTTCACAGCTCGACGGAACGCTGGAATACCCGCCAAAGGGCTCAGTCCTGACCCCGAAGAAGGAAGGGGACTCACCTGAATGAAGAAGTGCCTGAGGAGGAAGGGCCTGAGTGAGAAGAAGGGTTTGAGTGTCTGAGTGAAGAAAAAAGCAAGAACGAAGATGAAGTATTCCCGATTCCTTCTTTCTCTTCACTCAAGCACTAGGGCACTTAGACACTAAGACACTTTTCGGCTGCCGCCCTTCGGCATGACGAACCGAACGAAATAAACGAAATAAACGAAATGAACGAAATGAACCAGAACCGTCCCAGCCAACACCTCGAGATCCTGCGACGCATCGCGCGCCGGGCGATGATCGAGCGGGGCTTCCTGCCCGATTTCTCCGCCCGGGTGAATAGCGAGCTGGCGGAACTGAAGGCGGATCCTGTTCCTTCTTCAGGCGGCGTCCGCGACCTCCGGGATCTCCCCTGGTGCTCCATCGACAACGACGAGTCGCGCGACCTCGACCAGCTTACCGTCGTCCGGGAGGGAGCAAAGGAGGCGGTGACGATCCTCGTTGCCATTGCCGATGTGGACATTGTGGTCCGCAAAGGCCATGCCATCGACGATCACGCCTGCCACAACACGACGTCCATCTACACCCCCGCCCGGATCTTTTCCATGATTCCCGAGACGCTCTCAACGGGTCTCACCTCCCTTAACGACAGCGAGGACCGCGCGGCCGTCGTCGTCGAGATGGCCGTAGGCGGCGACGGCGCGCTTGACGGCTCCGACGTCTACCGGGCCCTGGTTCGCAACCGCGCAAAGCTTGCCTACAGCGCCCTTGCGCCATGGCTGGAAGGGCAGGGGCCCCTGCCCGGTCCCGTGGGGGACGTGAAGGGCCTCGAGGAAAACCTTCGCACCCAGGACCGCGTTGCCCGGATGCTCCGGAGCCGGCGCCAGGCCCACGGGGCCCTCAACCTCGAAACGGTGGAGGCAAATCCCGTCTTCGAAGGCGACCAGGTGAAGTCCTACACGATCGAGCGAAAGAACCGGGCCAAGGAACTGATCGAGGATTTCATGATAGCGGCCAACTCGGTGGTCGCCCGCTATCTCGAATCCAGAAAGTTTCCCTCGATTCGCCGCGTGGTCCATGCCCCCAAGCGATGGGACCGCATCGTCGGCGTGGCCTCGGAGAAGGGCTGGGCGCTCCCCGGCGAGCCCGACGCGAAGGCCCTGGAAGGGTTCCTGACGGCCCAGAAGGCCCGCGACCCGGAGCGTTTCCACGATCTCTCCCAGACCGTCATCAAGCTCATCGGCGCGGGGGAGTACATGGCCGACTTCCCCGGCAGGGAGGCTCCGGGACACTTCGGACTTGCCGTGAAGGACTACGCCCATTCCACAGCCCCCAACCGCCGTTTTCCCGACCTTGTCACGCAGCGGCTCGTGAAGGCCGCCATCGAGGGGCGACCCATGCCATACGGCGACGAGGAACTCGTTGACATCGCCCGCCACTGCACCCTCAAGGAAGACGACGCCAACAAGGTCGAGCGCCTCGTCCGCAAGTCGGCCTTCGCGCTGATGCTGGAGGCGCGCATCGGCGAGTCCTTCGACGCCATCGTCACCGGCGCCGCCCCCAAGGGCACCTGGGTGCGCATCAACGGCCAGCCCGTCGAGGGAAGGCTCGTAGAGGGCTTCGGCGGCCTCGACGTGGGCGATCGCCTGCGCGTAAAACTCATCCGCACCGACGTCGATCAGGGATTTATTGATTTCCGGCGGGTGGATTGACAGAGAAAAGAAGTGTCTCAGTGTCTTAGTGTTTAAGTGTCTGAGTGAAGAGGATGAAGGGACCAGGGACTAGGGTGTAGGGACGTAATATACGGAATAGACCAAACAGACCAGACAGACCAGATAGACCAAATAGACCAGATTGATGAGCCCCCAATGCCCCTCCATGTTTTAACTCGGATGCCCCTCATCCGCTCCTGGATCGACCGGACACTGTCCGCCCATGCACACGAGGCGAGACCTGTCGGTGAGATCATCGAAGCCCGCGGCTTCAGGCGCTTGCCCGATTACTTCGACGCGGCGCTCCTCGGGCGCGTCCGGTGCGTGGCCGTCGAGCGGGTGCCCGTGCCGCCGCTGGCCTCGATAGGTCTCAGGCTCTTTGCCGGCGTCGAGTCGAAGCATTACGCCGGCATCACCTACGGCGACACCTACTTTGTCGATCGTCGATACGACCGGAGCGAGTCCCTGCACTTTCACGAGCTGATCCACTCGGTGCAGTGGGATTGCCTCGGGTTTGACAAGTTTCTCCTGGCCTATGCCAGGGGGCTGCTGCGAAACGGTTACGCCCGCAGCCCCCTGGAGGTCATGGCCTACGCCCACCAGCGCCGCTTCGAGACCGACACCGCCCCCTATCCCGCCGAGGCCCTGGTCCGGGAGGAACTCCACGCGCGATTCGTCCACCATGAACCATGACCTGCAAACTTGAACGATGGAGGCCGAAGATGTCTTGCAAAAACTTTTTGGGCGGAGTCATCGCGGGTCTGGCGATCGGAAGTATCGTCGGGCTTCTTGTCTGGCACAGGACAGGCGCCGCTGAAGGCGAATCGAAGGACGATCTGACGGAGATCGAAGGGGTCGGCCCCAAGATCGCCGGGCTGCTGGCCGCAAACGGCATCGGGTCCTTCTCGCGGCTGGCGAAGAGCCGCCTCGAGGATCTGCATCGCATACTCGAGGCGGGCGGGCCGCACTTCCGGCTTGCAGACCCCGCATCCTGGCCCGAACAGGCAAAGCTTGCGGCGGTTTCCGATTGGGTGGGGCTCCGGGATCTGCAGGGTCAATTGAGCCGCGGGCGCAGAGCGGGCCGCTGAGCGGCCCTGCAGGTTAAAGGTCAAAGGAAAAAGGCTAAAGGCTAAAGGTTCACTCATCCGTTCTCATTCCCCCCTTTGTCCTTGATCCTTGATCCTTTTTCCTGCCGCTCAGTGTCAAGATCGCCCTTGTCTTTGTCCGTTGCCGTCTGTTACCCTGTCGGTATGAGATTTTCGAAAATCCTGAAGGCCACCCTGGCCCTTGCCCTGATCTTGTTTTTGGTTTTTGCCTGGTACCGCTGGAATCTCTCGGCCCTCTTCGAGCCCGCGCGCATCGAGGCGCTCCTGGAGCAGATCGGGCCCTTCGCCCCGCTGATCTACATGGCCCTCATGGCGGCCACCGCCGTCATCATCCCCATCCCGGGCCCCCCGCTTTTCGTGGTCGCCGGCGCCATCTTCGGGCCCTTCCTCGGCACCGTCTACGCCGTCGTCGGTTCCGTGGCCGGGGCGCTCATCGCCTTTCTCATCGCCCGGTTTTTGGGGAGGGATATTGTCGAGTCGCTGGTGGGCAAGCAGGTCGTCATCTGTTGCGAGTGCTCCGAGGGGCTCCTGGCGAAGATCGTCTTCTTTGCGCGTCTTCTGCCCCTGATCTCCTTTGACGTGGTGAGCTACGGTGCCGGGCTGACCAGGATGTCCCTGCGAAGCTTCACTCTGGCCACGCTGCTCGGGTCGCTTCCCATGACCTTCATCTACCACTCCTTCGGGTCCGTCCTTGCAGTCAGCTCGACGACGGCCCTTGTCCTGGGGCTTGCGATCGTTGCGATCCTGTTCGCCCTGCCGTACCTGGCCGAGCGATACGACATCAAGAGATTCCGGCCCCGGCTCGTCGCCCGCAACGGCGAGAACCCCTGCGATCCTCCTGAAAAGAAGGACTGAAAAGACCAGACAGACCAGATAGACCAAATAGACCAAATCGAGGTGCCCCATGAAGGTATTCATCGTTTACGCCCACCCGGAACCCAAAAGCTTCAACGGCGCGCTGTTCCGGACGGCGCAGGACGTGCTCCGGCAAGCCGGTCACGAGGTGCAGGTCTCCGATCTATACGCCATGGGTTACAATCCCGTTGTGAGCCGGAAGAACTACACCACCGTCAAGGACCCCGCTTACTTCAAGCCCCAAATCGAGGACATGCACGCAACCGAGGCGGGCGGTTTTGCCCCGGACATCGAGGCGGAGATCCGCAAGATGGAGTGGTGCGACCTCATGCTCTGGCAGCATCCGCTCTGGTGGTTCGGGCTGCCCGCCATTCTGAAGGGCTGGGTGGACCGGGTCTTTGCCATGGGAAGGACTTACGGCGGGGGCCGTCTCTATGAAAACGGTCTATTCAAGGGCAAGCGGGCCATGCTGTCGCTCACGACGGGCGGCCCAGCAGAGGCCTATGCCAAGGGCGGCTTCAACGGCGACATCCACGCCGTGCTGCGGCCCATCCATCGAGGAATTATGCAATTCACCGGATTCAACGTGCTGGCGCCCCACATCATTTTTGCACCCGTGAGGCTCAGGGATGATCAGAGGAAGGACATCCTGGAGGGCTACGGCCGCCGCCTGCGGCAGATCGAAAAAGAGACGCCCATCGATGTCGGCGAGTATTAGTATGACGAGTCCCGCCACCTCGTTGCGAGGAGATTCAATAACAAAGGCCCCTGCCAAGCGATCAGCAGGGGCCTTTTTTTTGTATTTTTGGTGCTCAATGGAGCCCCGCTGCCGGCAGCGAGACCTGACGAACAACCCCTTACATCACCCCCAACATCTTCGCCACAAACCCCGTCGTCGTGACAAAGAGAACAACCCAGATCGCGCGAAAAACCCACCTGTCCACAACTACCTTTGCATGCTTCGTCATTGCATCACCTCTTTGCGGCAAACACCGGATAGCACATGGGGTCCGCCCAGAATTGCTTGTCTTTCCTGATTTCTTTCGTCGTCTTTTTCATGTCACTGCCCTCCCTGGTGGCTTGTGGTTGTTTTTATTGGTCCGTCTTGATCCCAAATTCCGGGAAGCACATGGGGTCGTACCAGATGCCTCCACGCCGAAGTGGCTTGATCCCTTTTTCGAGTTTCTCTGCCTTTTTCATGTCGGCACCTCGCTTCGACACTTGTGTTTTCTCCCTACCGGCCGCGTTTCGGTGTGAACGTGGGGAAGCTCATCGGGTCGGTCCAGTACTTCTTGTCGGTCTTCACGTTTTTGGCTTTCTCTTTCATGGTCGCATCTCCTTGCGTGTATTTTGGTCACCGGGGTTACCGGTAGACGATATCTTTCCGGGGCTTCAGAAGGGGATCTTCCCAGGCCACGGTCTCTTTCTCTCCGAACAGGCCCATCCGGGAGTCGGTGTACCCCCTGTCGGGATTTGCGATGTGGATTCTGTTCATCATGGTCTTTGCTCCCTTTCGTTAAACCTATTATCGATATTTTTCGTTTTAAATAAATCGGCGCCCGTCTGAATCTGAGGTAGGAGTGCCCGGTCACGCCTCGGCAGACAGTGTCTGACAGGATCATAGGACATACGCCTATGGGGATTTGTCTTGACTTCAGGCTGCAACCCCCCTACGCTATGTCG
Organism: uncultured Syntrophaceae bacterium; assembly: GCA_964619035.1. Classification (GTDB taxonomy): domain Bacteria; phylum Desulfobacterota; class Syntrophia; order Syntrophales; family UBA2192; genus UBA2192. The sequence continues at coordinate 41,441 of CAZUBX010000010.1, forward strand.
AAAGCCGCCTGACCGGGCGGCACACATGGCTCTGACACAGACATTTTGAAGCGCAGGGGACGGCCGTCGTGCTCTTTGGGGTTCTGACGGCCTTTCTTATGTGCGCAATCTGGAGAGTTCCCCATGCTGCAACGATATCGGTATTGGCTCACAAGCCGTATTCCGGACCTCCTTTATCACTTCGTGCGAGTCTACAGCTGGACCTTCCGGCTGCATGTAGAAAACGAGAGGCCCTGGCTCGATCACCTGCAGGACGGCGGCCGGGTCCTGCTGTGCGGCTGGCACCAGCAGTTCTTTTCGGCCATCAGCCACTTCAAGAACTATGCGTCTTATCGTCCCGCCCTGATGATCAGCCAGAGCAAGGACGGCGACATCATCGCCGGCATCGCCCAGAAGTCGGGCTGGCACACCGTGCGGGGATCATCCTCGCGAGACGGGGGACGGGCCCTGAAGGAGATGGTCGGGCAGCTGCAGCTCACGGGTCTTGCCGCCCACGTCGTGGACGGGCCGAAAGGGCCCGCCGGGATCATCAAGGCGGGGGCGGTCAGCCTGGCCCGCGCCGCCGGGGCCGTAGTCGTTCCCATCTATGCCTCGTCCGACAGGGCCTGGTACTTCAAAAGCTGGGACCGCTTCATGCTGCCGAAGCCCTTCGCAAAGGTGAGCCTGCGATTCGGCGATATGCTCGACCTGAGTACGGGGGAGGGCGACGAGGCCTTCGAGGGTCACCGGGTGCGTCTCCAGCAGATCATGCAGCCCGGCCTGATTACCTGACGTGAGCCTTGCTGCCGGGGCAGTTGATCCGGGTCCCCCATCCTGTGCCATGATCCCTCCATGGAATTGTTGCTGCTGAAATGAATCCTGCCGCGCCGTCGACATCGCAGACCGTCCCGCCTGCGCGGGATCCCGAGATGGGCATCCTCTTCATCGCCGTCTCCCAGTTCGGGGTCGCCTTTTCCTTCAACTGCATCATGCCCTTCATGCCCTTCTACATCCTGAAAATCAGCGAGTACGGCACGAAGGAGACGATGCTCTGGATTGGCCTGATCATGGGGGTCTCGCCCCTGGTCACGGCTGTGGCCGCCCCCTTCTGGGGGAGTCTCACCACGCGCATCCGCCCCAAACTCCTCTTCCAGGCAGGCACGTTCTTCAACGGCGTCATCTTCCTGCTCATGGGCTTTGCCGACAGCCTTCCCTTGCTTCTGCTCCTGCGTCTCTGCCAGGGTTTCCTCGGCGGGATCTCCACCATCGGCCTCGTCCTGATCGCCTCATCCTCACCGGAGAAGCGGCTACACAAACACATGAGCCTCTTCCAGAACGCCATCACGGCGGGTCAGCTCATCGGGCCGCCACTGGGCGCCTACGCTGTGGCGCTCTTCGGCTACCGCTCGCCCTTCATCATCGCCTTCGTGGGGGTCTTCCTCGCCCTGGTGTTTTGCCATTATTACGTGTGGGATACCCCCGTCCAGCCCAAGGGCACAAAGGAGGGAAGACCCAGTACGACAGGGGTCATCTGGGGCTGGGCCCTGGGCATCGTCGGCACGATCCATCTGACCTTTCTCCCCAGCATCCTGCCCCATATCCTGGAGGGCTTCCAGCTGACGGAGGAAGCGGCCATCACCACGGCAGGGCATCTCATGATGGCCTACACGGCCACGGCCATCGTCGGCAATTACCTGATGGCTAACTTTGCGACCAGGGTCAGCCTGGCCCGCCTTATCACGATTTCCTGTCTGTCGGCCGCGGCCCTGCAGGCCCTGCTTTATCTCAGCACGGGTATCTACAGCTTCGCCGCGATCCGGATGCTCCAGACGGGCATGATCGCGGCGGTCTTTCCCCTCGTCATCACCGCCTTCGCGGGCGATGCCCGCGGCAGCACCCTCGGGTTTCTCAACTCCTCGCGTTTCGTGGGCAACTCCCTGGGCCCCCTGCTGGCCACCTCCATCCTGGCCCACGCCGATCTGCTGACCCTCTACCTGACGATCTCCGGCCTCACCCTGGCCGTCCTCTGGGCCTTCCTGGCCGCCCGCAGGACATAGACGGAACAGGCCCGAATCCCCGTCTGCCCCAATTGGCCAATTCCCATTTCTTGTTCCATCGCACTGCGGTTTGCGGCTCTTTTTCTTTACTTCTTCACTCAATCACTCAGGCACTTCTTTCTCACTTTCCCCACTTCTTCTTGCCACGCAGCCCTACCCTGCCACCGGTTGCTTCCGCCCGACGGAACAAACCGGATGTCGAGTTCTCTTCCAGGCTACCCAGGCTTTCCCTGCCAGGACAACCGCTGCGGTACACACAAGCTCGAATCCGACTTCCAGATAGTTGAGCGAGGGGTAAAGTGCAGAGATGAAAGGGTCCGTGGCGATCATTTCACCGCCGACCGCACCGAGTATGGCCGCGCCGATATAGAGGACAAGAGGATATCTGTCCATGAGCGTCGAAAAGAAGCTGCTGGTAAACAGGACCAGGGGGATGCTCAGCCCAAGCCCGAAGAGAAGCAGGAACCCGTCTCCTTTGCATGCGCCCGCTACGGCAAGGACATTGTCAAGCGACATGCTGATATCCGCAATCACAATGATCCAGATTGTCTGCCAAAGGGTTTTTGCCTCCATGCAGCGATTCTCACCGGGTGCTCCCTCTGCAAAGAGCTTGACCCCTATCCAGAGCACGAGGACGCCGCCGATGAGCTTGATGTACGGAAGCTCGACGAGTTTACAGGCAAAAAACGTCATCACGATCCGGAGCACCACTGCCGCTGCGGCCCCGAATAAAATCCCTTTCGTCCGTTGCGCTTTCGGCAGGGACTTTACCGCCATGGCAATGACGACAGCGTTATCCCCTGCCAGAACGATATCGATCAGGATGATGCTGAGCAGCCCGGTGAAAAAGTCCCAATCCAGGGAAAGCGTCCCCAATATGCCTGGATTGAAATTACCCTCCCTGCCGGAAACGAGCGGACATCTGATATTCGGCAGCCGCAGAGGCCTGCCCTTTCATATCCGTCCCGAGGGTTGCCATACCGATCCCTCCAGCAGAAATGGAAGACCGATAAGAATGGCCAGGACGGCGATAAAGATCAGTACTCTGAGAAAAAATCCGGGTTTCATTATTTCCCCTCCTCACAGCGCGAAACCTCAAAGCAGATGGAGCGTCACAGGCGCCAGGAACCCGATCAGATTCAGCACCACCGCCGCGATTCCGAGTCCTCCGGATATCCAGATCAGGATGCCAACGCCGGTTATGATATGAGCGGACGCCAGCACAATGGCGATCTGAAGTGCCGCAGCCGAAAGCTCGTAGTGGTGGTAGGCGGCAAGCGCGCTTACACGGTTCTTCTCGGCTTCCCGGGCGCGCACGGCCAGCTCCTTGCGGCCTTCCTTCGTCTCCGGCTCCGAGTCGTAGGTTGCCGCTGTCTGTCTCCAGGCGTCAATGCGCTTCTGCAGCGCAGCCCTCTTCGCTTCCGATTTTTCATGCTGAAGATCGACCTCGGCGGCCTCTGCGGCCGTGCGCAGCTGCGTCATGCGAATCGTCTTCGCCTGGAAGAAAGCCCAGAGATTTGACGCCTCGATGTTGTAGCTGAGGGCGGATGTCTGGGCGCTTTTTGCGAACGTTTCGCTGATCGCGAGCACCAGGGCAAGCACGGCAATCAGTAAGGCTATCTTCTTGTGGGCGGGATCAACGTGTGCTGCGCCATGACCTGACATAACGGATTCTCCTGTCTGAGTGATGTGATGGTTGCGTTGTGCAACTGCGAATCAGGGCCGCCTTCAATGGATCAACGGGGCCGGCGGGGCGACAAACCGCCGGTTCTCATGATAGGACGCGTGTCCGCGTAACTTGCGCTACGCAGTCTTCTCCGGGTATCGGGCGATCCTGCATCGCTCGGAATCCGTGAGCAGACACCCTGCCAGGCATTTGTCCGGACACTCGGCTGTACAGGGCTCGACGTGAATCGTCGCGGTAGAGTGAGGCAGTCGATCCTTTAGGGCCCCCGACAATCTCTGCGCCAGCCGGTGCGAGCTCTCCACGGTCATATTCCGATCAACCTGGACGTGAAACTCGACAAAGCGACAGTGGCCGGCCTTTCGAGTGCGGAGAGCATGATATCCCCGAATCGTGCCCCGATGAGATTCGATAAGCTGCCGTATCCATCTCTGCTCTTCTTCGGGAAGGTTGGCATCCAGAAGATCCCGGGCGGACTGTACCGTCAGATCGTAGGCGGCCTTGATGATCAGGAGCGCCACGGCTATGGCGCAGGCCGGGTCCAACCAGTTGAGGTCATAATCCGGGAATATCCATTGCCCCAGCCAGATCAGCGCAAGGCCCGCCATGACGCCGGCCGAGGTATAGACATCCGTTCTCAAATGCCATGCATCGGCCAGGAGGGCGACGGAGTCCGTTTCCCTGCCCACGTTGAACAGCTTTTGGGAAACGATGATGTTCGTGATGGCCGAGATGAACATGACCCCGACGCCCCAAAAGGCCGTCTCGACGGTCTCCGGGTGGATGAACTTCTTGACGGCTTCATAGATGATCCATCCGGCGGCAAGGAAAATGAGGATCGCCTCGATGGTGCCGGAGACGTTTTCGATCTTTCCGTGGCCGAACGGGTGATCCTCGTCGGCAGGCTTGCTGGAGGTCCTGACGGAAAACCAGGCGATGAGCGCCGCCACCAGATCCATGCCCGAGTGAATGGCCTCGGAGATGACGGAAACCGAGTTGATCATGATGCCCACGACGAGTTTCATCACAACGAGAACCGTGTTTGAAATCACCGAGAGAATCGCGACACGAGATTTTCTTTTTTGCGCATCCATAAAAATATCCAAGATGGTTCGTATTCGTCAGGGCAACCTCGGAGCTGCTCCTGCAGGCAAATCATCCTGAGGCGGCAGCAAGCGGGTCCGGTTGCCTGTGAGGGTCTTTGTTTAAGCGGAAAATGGATTAAAGATGGACGGGAGGGGCCTTGTTTGAGAAAGCCGAAAAATCAAGTGACGAGGGGTGAAAAATATACGCTTCGGGAACCCGCCCCGAAAGAGCAAGATCCGTATTGGATAATAAGGACGAAAGGTGGGTCAGTGCAGAGGTGGAGTCCGTCTTGATCTTGTGGGGTGTAGCCGATGACGAGTTCTTCACCTTGCAGATGGAACAAGTGACCGTCTGAAAGGGGGCATCGTCGTGATGCAGGGCAAGAGCCAGCGACACGATGAAAAATAAAACAGCCGATATGATGACCAGGTGTTTGCGCATATCCCTTCTCATGTTTCGACAATGCCATCCAAGAGCAGGCCCTTTAGCATTTGCGGCTCGCTCCTGTCAAGAAGATCATCGGGTCGCCTTGGCGGGCTCCCGCTCTGACGCAGCACCCTGTCCCTGCACCCCGAACCCTTCCCCCTGCCACTGCCTTCCAGTCACTCAGGCACTTCGTCCCCACTTCTTCTTGCCGCACACTCCGAATCATTGTACGATTCATCTCGTTCACAGGGATCATCGCCATGAAATCTCTTTCTACAATTGCATCTGCGTGGATGCTGCTCCTTTTTCTTGCGGCCCCGCAACTCCTGCACGCGCAGGGCGAGCTTCGCCTGGCGGATCTGGGTGATTTTCGTCTCGAGAGCGGCCAGGTGATCAAGGAGTGCCGTCTGGGGTATCGCACCTTCGGCACGTTGAACCCGGAGCGATCCAATGCGATCCTGTTCCCCTCGTGGTTTGCAGGCACATCGAAAGATCTCGTCGACCTCGGGTTCATCGGGCCGTCAAAGCTTGCCGATACGTCCCGCTACTTTGTCGTTGCCGTTGACGCCTTCGGCAACGGCGTGTCGTCCTCCCCCTCCAACAGCAAGACACAGCCCGGCCGCACCTTCCCGGAATTCAGCGTGCGGGACATGGTGAAGGCGCAGCATCAGCTTTTGACGAAGTACCTGGGGCTCGGCCGGCTGCACGCCGTCATCGGGATCTCCATGGGGGGGATGCAGGCCTTTCAGTGGGTGCTCTCCTACCCGGACTTTGCACAAAAGGCCGTTTCCATCATGGGCACGCCCCGCGCGGCCGCTTCGGATCTGTTTCTCTTCGATACCGGGCTTCGCGGCATTGACACCCTGAACGCTATCGGCGACGGCGAGGCGTTGGGGCCGGAGGCGTTTGCCGCCCTGCTGGCCCTGGCCGCGCTGACCCCCGAATTTTATTTGAAGAACCTGTCCCGCTCCGATGTGACGCGCGCCCTGGACGGAGCACAGGATATCCTCACGCAATACAACCTCACGGATTGGGCCTGGCAACTCAAGGCGATGATCGGGCACGACATCTACCGGCGCCCTGTCACATCGGAAAAAGAGGCCGCCGGAGCCATCCGGACGAAGCTGATGGTGATTGTTTCCCGCAATGACATCATGGTGAACCCGGAGCCCTCGCTTGCCCTTGCCGCTTCCTTGAAGGCGGAAGTGCTGGTGTTGCAGGGCGATTACGGACACTTCAGCGTTCTGCGCGAAACGGATAAAATAAACAGCGCAACCGCAACGTTCCTGAACCGGAAGAATTAGCGTTCTCAACCCTTCTTGAGTCTCTTTCTCCTACCCCTGCACCCTTTCACGCCGAATCCCTGTCCCCCCAATTCCCTGTCTTCGGACGAAATAGACCCAATAGACGAGACGGACGAAATAGACCAGGGAGCCGCGCAGCGGCCTTGCCCTGCTTATGCGGCATCATTTTTGCAACTTTCTTGCGGCAAATGCCTTATCAATGATACTCGCGTTGCATGGGTGAACAACATTTCTGCCATACTCGGATGAACGGGGTTGGCGATCCGGAAGGGGTTTCTCGTGAGCAATACAGACTTCATCGATTACTACGAGCTGCTGCAGGTGAGTTCGAACGCCGACACCGACACCATTGATCGTGTCTTTCGGCATCTTGCCAAGAAGCTGCACCCCGACAACAAAGAATCAGCGGATCCTGAACGGTTCCGCCTGATTGTCGAGGCTCACCGGACGTTCTCCGACCCTGTGACCCGCGCCGGTTACGATGTCAAGTACCAGGAGTACTGGAACAGCAAGTGGAAGCTCGCCTCTGAGGCCACCGATGGAAGCGCCTACGGCGGCGACCGGGAGATCCGCGAGAGCCTGCTTTCGATGTTGTACGTTCAGCGCCGGCGCAACATGAAAAAACCGGGACTGGGTGATTACGAAATGGCCCGCCTGCTCGGCAAGCCGCACGAGATGGTGGAGTTTCATGTGTGGTATCTGAAGGCCAAGGGCTGGGTGGAACGCCTGGACTCGGGACAGCTGGCGATCAGTGCCCTGGGTGTCGACGAGGTCGAAAAGCGCCGGCTGAGGCTCCGAGACGACCAGCTGCTCACGGCCGGCGGTGTCGCTCCCGAGGGTGCGGAAGGACGGGCGGCGAGCTCCGATACGCCGGATCTGCTCGTGTCTCCAAGAGGCACCGCTTACAACCGGTAATGTTCAATGCTTTTCTTGCCTCAGGCCTGGACAGCCAGCCTTGCGGCTCTTTTCTTCTTGAATCCCCCCCTTCTCTTTTGCCACTCCTGCCACTGCCTTTGCGCACTTCCCTCTTTTCGGACGAAATAGACCAAATAGACGAGATAGACGGAATAGACCAGAGAGCAGCGAAGCTGCTCAGTCTACCAGCATCAGGCAATACAGGTTCTGCGTCTCCGTTTTCTCTTTCAGGGTCTGGATAAAAAATCCATTGTTCCTTGCCGTTTGAAATACATCGATCCCGCATGACTCCATGGAGGGCCTCGCCTTGCCGGGCTGGATGCAGGGCGCGTCCTTGACCTTCGAACACTCCTTGCAGAGGGGGCAGGGGCCTGCCAGGTAAACAAGGGACTTGTAATATCCGTCTTTGAAAATCTCGCCTTCCATTTTTACGAGCATGTCGAAAAGGTCCAGGTTTCTCTTGCCTCGCTCGGGCGTCCTGGGCGCCTCGATGTGAAACAGGATGGCGCGCTTGTAACAGTCGAGGACTTTACGGGTCTCTTCCGGGGTAGGGGTCGTCGGGGGGCAGCAGTGGCTGATCCGGTAGGGGCAGCCGAAGAGGCACTTCATCCTGACCCACGCCGCCGTGACGACGCTGCCCGGATCGATCACCTTCGCATGGGTTACGCCTTCCGCAATGGCCTTCGCGCAATACTTCTCCAGATCCGCAGTCTGCATGGCACCCTCTCCTTTATGGATTGATCAGAACCCCAACTGTCCAATCTCCGTACTGGTAGTCATATAGAAAATCGAGAAGCTTGTCAAAATCTACCATCCCCCCATGGCCGATCTCCCCAAATCCTGAATCACTTCTTCTCTTCACTCAGACACTGAAACACTCAGACACTTCTTTGTCACTGCCGCGCAGTGGCCCGTCCCGACACCCTTGTCCCTGGCCCCTGTTATATCCGACAAAATTGTCGAATCGGAGTGCATTTTAATACCCTTCCATCCCGTTCCCTTTATGAATTACCACATGGTTATAGGTACTTAAGACAATTATTCTCCAGTCCTCTTTCCTGGTAATCTTCTTGCAATGGATTAATCACAGAGATCATCTAAATCACATGGCCGGTCCTGGAACGGAACAGATTTCAAATCTGTTATATATTCAACATCCATTCTGCTTCTCCGCTTCAAATCCAGGAAAAAACTAATCAGGGAAATACGCCAGGAGAATTCCTGGGCGAGGACATATGATTATTACAGCGATTTCACTGACAGTTTTTGTGACATCAATGATTGTCTATTCGATCTGCCGCATCCCGTCGAGAGCATATGCCGATGTTTGTCATAAATCTCTTATATTTGACAATCTGGCCGAAGCAAGGCGTCTGGAGGATCTCCTGGCAGATGGCGATGCCGAAAGTGTTCACAGGATCTTGAAGGCGCTTCAACAGAGAGGCGATATCGATATTTTCGAGTCGGAAAAAGAAATATATGTAAGCGGACATCGCAGTGTATCGATAGATCAGCGCCGGAAGATTACACGCAGTCTGCTTGTTTCTGATTATGATCCCATTGAAGATTTCCGCAATCTCAGCGTGATGTCTCGATTCAATACCGACGCTCAAACTATGAATGCGAATCAAGGCGTCTGTGTCAGTAAATACGAAGCCGTATCCGCAACGAATCACGAGGAAAACAAAGATGACCTGTTTGCCTCAGATTACGATATCGTCGAGTTGCTGGAGAATCTGAGCATCAGATCTGGCTGCAGCCTAACCGCTCAAACCCCATCATAAAACTGTATTGTCCTTTTTTCCTAATAACCCAATTACCCAGTTACCAGTTACCGTGGCGACGCTGCTTATCACTGCTGCGTAGCAGCTCACTAATCACGGGTCCCGGCCGCATAGCGGCTGCTGTCGGCTGTCTGCTGCAGGCTGTTGGCTCTCTTCTGCCCGAAGCCCGGTCTCACATGGCACTGCAGAAGTTCTTGACTTTGGATTGTTTATACCCACGTATTGAACAAAGGAGGATATGGCATGCGAGTCGCTGCAATACAGATGCGAGCCCAGGTCGGCGCAATTGCACGTAACCTCTCATCTGCCGAGGCGCTGGTCCGCGAAGCCTTCCGGCGCGGCGCCCGATGGGTAATCCTTCCCGAGTTCTTCCCCTCTGCCGTAGCGTTCACCCCGGCGATGCTTTCGGCGCTGCAACCGCTGGAAGGTCCTGCTCTTGAGCTTATGCGCAGGCTTGCGCGCGAACAGGATGGCATCGTGGGGGGGTCATTCATCGCGCAGTCCGGAAAGGACTGCTTCAACAGCTTCCTGCTTGTCTTTCCCAACGGCCGGTACTTCCGTCACGACAAAGATTTGCCCACGATGTGGGAGAACAGTTACTACGTGGGTGGCTCCGATGACGGGATCCTCGATACTCCCGTCGGCCCGGTCGGCGTCGCCATGTGCTGGGAGTTGATTCGTTCCGGGACGGCGCGCAGATTATTGGGCAGAGTGGATCTGGTTGTCGGCGGTTCATGCTGGTGGGATCTGCGCCTCCCTGTGTCTCCCCGATACGCCGGGGATCAGGAGCAGTTGAGGGCACTGCTGAGAAACGCGCCGGCTCACCTTGCGCGGATGCTCGGCGTGCCCGTTGTACACGCGTCCCACGCCGGCGAGTTCGAGGGGCTCACACCGGGCAACGAGTCCATGCCCTACGTTTCCCGCTACCTGGGGGAGACTCAGATCACGGACGGGGACGGCCGGGTGCTGGCCCGCATGACCTGCGAAGATGGCGAAGGCGTAATCACGGCCGATATCACTCCCGGTAAAGTTGCCGGAGCTCGCGCGCCCATTCCCGAAAACTTCTGGACAGGCGAGCTGCCGTCAATGGCTGCCAAGGCGTGGGAGCATCTGAATCCTCTCGGACGGCAATACTACGCCGCGACCGTCCGCCCGATTCTCGAAGGCGGCTCGTTCGCAGAATCGGATATTGATAAATAACCGGGCATGGTGTGCCCGGGTACTACTCCATCCATAAAGGAAGAACAGCGCGATGAAGACAGCAAGAGCGGTGAGACTGGAGGAATTCGGCGGCCCGGAGAAAATGATCGTGAAGACGATCGAACTGCCAGCTCCCGGGGCCGGAGAGGTGCAACTTCGCCAGACGGCTATCGGGTTCAACTTCATTGATGTCTACCAGCGCAAGGGCGTCTATCCGCTTCCGCTGCCGACAGGTCTCGGCCATGAAGCGGCAGGCGTCGTGGAGGCCGTTGGCCCCGGAGTCGACCGTCTCCGTCCGGGAGACCGGGTTGCCTACATGAATGCCGGTCTAGGCGCCTACGCCGATTATCGCAACGTGCCGGCCGAGCGGCTGGTCGGCATCCCTCCCGGGGTGTCCGATGAGCAGGCGGCGGCGCTCCTGTTCAAGGGGCTGACGGCGCAATACCTGTTGAAGAAAACCCATGCGGTCCAGCCCGGCGAGATCGTTCTCGTTCATGCGGCGGCAGGTGGCGTCGGGCAGATCCTGTGCCGGTGGGCAAAAGGGCTGGGCGCCTTTGTGATCGGGACGGCAAGCTCCGAGGAAAAGTGCGCAATTGCCCGTGAGGCCGGCTGCAGCATAGCCATCAACTATTCCAGGGAGAATTGGCCGTCTGTGCTCCTGGAAGCCACAGGAGGCAAAAAAGCCAACGTCATCTATGATTCCGTCGGAAAGGATACCTTCCTCAAATCGCTCGACTGCGCAGCGCCGTTCGGGATTGTTGTCCTCTTTGGCGCCGCCTCGGGTCCCGCTCCGGCGATCGAACCGGAGTTGCTCAATAAAAAAGGGTGCCTGTTCCTGACCCGGCCATCCGTATTCCCGCATAATGCCGATCCTGCAACATTTCGTGCCAACGCCGCGGTTCTCTTCGAGGCCATCTCAGTCGGCCTGGTGAAAGCACAGATCGGCTCTCGATTCAAACTCGACAACATCGCCCAGGCGCACATCGCAGCCGAATCCAGGGCGACGCAAGGGGCGACACTGATCATTCCCTGAAGACAATCTGCACCCCGCTCCCTTGTCCCTTTCTTTCTCTTCCACTGGTCACTGATCACTGGCCACTGGACACTGCCGCGCAGCGGCCCTGCATTCTCCTTCCTGAACGCGTCAGTTGACGGATTTTGAAAACTATGGAAGATTTCAAACAAAAATCGTGATAGGTAAAAGCGAAAGATGAACGGCAGTTGGGCGGCACGAGTGCCATCGTCCCTGGAGACGCGCCGACCGATATGGAAAGGAGGCTTGTGCAATTGACTTCGTCCAAGAAAGAGACATCGGTGCAGGTTGCCGTAGTGCAGGCGGCGGCAGTGCCATTCGATACTGAAGCTTGTGTTGACAAGGCAGTTCGCCTGATCGGGGAAGCCGCTGCCACCGGCGCAAAAGTGATCCTCTTCCCGGAGGCGTTCATCGTCGGATATCCAAAGGGGCTCAGTTATGGCCTTGTGGTTGGCGCGCGCGATCCAGTCGGGCGTGAAGAGTTTCGCATTTATCTCGACGCGGCAATCGAGGTGCCCGGTCCGCAGACGCAGCGGCTCGGCGAGGCTGCCGCAGCACATGGGAGCTACGTCGTGATGGGTGTGATCGAGCGGGACATGGGCACCTGTTACTGCACGGTACTTTTCTTTGGCCCGGACGGCAGCCTGCTCGGCAAGCACCGCAAGCTCATGCCGACCGCGTTGGAAAGAATGATCTGGGGATTCGGCGACGGTTCGACGTTGACAGCCGTGGACAGCCCCTATGGGAGAATCGGCTCGGTGATCTGCTGGGAGAACTACATGCCGATGCTGCGGATGGCAATGTATGCAAAGAACGTTGCATTGTACTGCGCTCCAACCGCCGATGATCGGGACACCTGGCTGTCGTCGATGCAGCACGTCGCCATGGAAGGGCGCTGCTTCGTACTCACGGCATGCCAGTTCATCCGCAAGAAGGATTTTCCTGATACCGTGCGCGTGTCCCTCGGCGACTCGCCTGATTCGGTGTTGATGCGCGGCGGCAGCGCCATCATCAGCCCTCTGGGCAAGGTGCTTGCGGGGCCTCATTTTGAGGGCGAAACCATTCTGACGGCTACGCTGGATCTGGGCGAGATCGGCCGCGGGAAGTTCGACTTTGACGTCGTCGGACATTACAGCCGACCGGACGTGTTTCAGCTGCAAGTCAATGAGGCGCCTCAGAACCCGGTCGTTGCGAAGATCAAGTAGAATCCGGGTAAAATACAAAACGTTGTCCTGTCGGTCCCTGCCTGACGAATCAGCATAGACATGATGGGGGGCCTTGAGCGAGCCATGAAACCCTGCTTTCGATGAAGGCGGGGTTTTTATTTTGATCGAATCAAAGAAAGGGGGAACCCATGGAAGAGATGAAATTCAAACACATCCGGAGCGTGTGCTTATTTTTTATTGTGATTCCGTTCTTTCTTTTTTTCCTGGCGGTAAAAGTGGCTATCGGATTCGACGACGCTGATCTCCAGAGATTGAAATCAACGAATCAGTGCCCGGGCTGTAATTTGACGGGAGTCGTTCTATCAGGAGCAAAATTTTCCAACGCAAAATTGGCCGGTGCAAACATCTCCAGCGCAAGTATTTCCAACTCGAATCTGGCCAACACGGACTTTTCCGGCGCAAATATGGCTTATATAAACTTGACCAGCGCGGATCTCACCGGCGCCAATATGTCCAACACGGAGTTGCGTGTTGCGAACCTGACTAATGCAAAACTGGAGAAGGCAAACCTCTCTAAAGCAAACCTTGCAGGCGCTGCCCTGTTCGATGCAAACTTGACCGGCGCCAATCTTGACGGTGCAAATCTGACTGGCGCCTTTCTAGGCGGTGCTGTCTGGGTTGACGGGAAAAAATGCAATGAAGATTCTAAAGGGGAGTGCAAGAAATAGGCAGAACCCGGAACCTGTATTGACATAACACTCCTTCCCTCCCCACCGGTCACTGCTGCGTAGCAGTCGGTTATTTCTTCACTGTCGGCTGCCGGCTGTAGGCTGTTGGCTCTTATGCTGCCCCCCAAATTACCAATTATCCAATCAACAGACCCTTGCCTTCCGCTGCAAATGATTGTATTTTAACCCTCCTTATCGAGTTACACGTCATTTTCACGTGGGATGCACCTATGATGACAAATCGTTACAAATCCAATAACAAAATCGTGGTCATAGCCGATGATCTGACCGGCGCCAACGACACGGGGGTCCAGTTTGCAAAGCAGGGATTGAAGACCCTTGTTTTGATGAGCGTTCCTGGGTCCCCCTCAGAGTTGGACGAGGATGTGCTGGTTGTCGACACGCAGAGCCGGGCATTATCCCCTGCTGAAGCGTATCAAAAGGTAACAGAGACGGCTTTACTCTTCAAAAACAGGGATCAGTTTCAGACCCTGTATAAGAAGATCGATTCCACCCTGCGCGGCAACCTCGGGACGGAAATCGACGCCATGATGGATGCCTGCGTGCTGGAGCTTGCCATTGTGGCTCCTGCCTTTCCCAAGAACGGGCGGACGACCGTGGGGGGTTGTCATTTCCTGGGAAACGCCCCCCTGGAAGCGACGGAAATTGCCAGGGACCCCCTGTGCCCCGTCAGCGAATCGCACATTCCGACTTTGATAGCAAAACAGACAAAAAGGACAGTGGGGCATGTCGGGATCAAGAGCGTCATTGCCGGTACTGAAGGTATCCTGGAGGCAATGAGGCAATTAGTTGCGACCGGCCGGAAGATCCTTGTCTGCGATGCCTGGCAGGAGGAACATCTGAAGATGATCGCCCTGGCCGCCGTACGGCTCGAGAAACCGGTTCTGTGGGTTGGCTCGGCCGGATTGGCGGAATACGTGCCATTGGCACTGGGTCTGGGCGCCGCATCGGCAGACAAAAAACCGGTAGTGGTCATCGCAGGCAGCGTAAGCAACGTAACACGGGGCCAGGTAGCAATGCTGAGGCAGCGTACAGACCTGGCGTATATTGAAGCCGCTCCCTGCGCCTTTTTAAAGCCGGCAACGGCACAAGCGGAGACAGACCGGTGTTACCGTTCCGCCGTGGACGCCATCAGGACCGGAAAAGACGTCGTGATTGTTTCAGCAGACAGCGATGAGATGGTGGCCAGGACAAAAGAGGAGGGGCTGTCGCTGGGCCTTTCCAGCCGGCAGACCTCCGAAGCGGTTGCCGCGGCCCTGGGCAGCCTCTGCCGCCAGATCGTGCTGAGTGTACCCCTGGGCGGCCTTGTTCTGACCGGGGGGGACATTGCCGTGAGTTGCTGCAGCCTGCTGTCAGCCAGCGGGATCTCGGTTGTCCGGGAAGTTGCGCCGGGCATCCCTTTGGGCGTTCTGAAGGGCGGGCAGTGCCCCGGCTTGAAAGTCGTCACCAAAGCCGGTGCATTCGGTGCCGAGGATGCGCTCTGCAAGGCTGTCGACAGTTTAAAAATTCATCAGGAGACATCGGCATGACAGAGATAAAACCGATCATCGGCATCAGCATGGGCGATCCGTCAGGCATAGGCCCTGAAATTGCCGTGAAGACCCTCGCCCGGAAAGAAATCTACGAGATCTGCAGACCGTTGATCGTCGGCGACGCGAACGCCATCAAAGACGCATTGAGGATGACCTCCCTGGATCTCAAGATCAATTCCATCTCGGAGGTCAAGCAGGCCCTGTTTCAGTTCGGCACCCTGGATGTGTATGATCTGAAGAATGTGGACATGGCAAAGCTGCAGTATGGAAAGGTATCGGCCATGTCGGGCGATGCGGCCTTTGGAGCCATAACGAAAGTGATCGAGCTCGCGCAGAAAAAGGAGATCGACGCGACCGTGACCGGGCCGATCAACAAGGAATCCATCAATCTGGCCGGGCATCATTATTCGGGGCATACGGAGATTTATGCCCATTACACCAACACGGAAGATTACACCATGATGCTTGCCCATGAAAACCTGCGCGTCGTTCACGTCTCGACGCACGTGTCCCTGAAAGAGGCCTGTGCCCGGGTCAAGAAAGACAGGGTGCTGAAAGTCATCAAGCTGGCCTGGGAAGCCTGCCGGAAGATCGGCATTGCCGATCCCCGGATCGGGGTGGCCGGCCTCAATCCGCACGCGGGCGAGAGCGGCATGTTCGGGAGAGAAGAAATCGACGAGATCATCCCTGCGATTCAGGAGGCAAAGGCGCTGAAGATCAACGCCGACGGGCCCATCCCGCCGGACAGCCTGTTCTCGAAAGCCAAGGGCGGCCTGTATGACATCGTCGTCGCCATGTATCACGACCAGGGTCATATCCCCCTCAAGGTTGTCGGTTTCAACTGGAATGACGAGAAGCAGAAATGGGATTCCATCAGCGGGGTGAACATCACCCTTGGCTTGCCGATTATCCGGAGCTCGGTGGATCACGGCACGGCATTCGGCAAGGCGGGCAAGGGCACGGCGTCTGAGTTGAGCCTGGTGCACGCCATCGAATATGCAATCAAGATGACCCGCAACTGAATACCCCGCAGCAAGCTGCGGGATATCAAACAAGAATGTCATGCTCGTGAAAACGGGCATCCAGAAATCTATCCTGGATTCCCTCTTTCGAGGGAATGACAAGATCGAATTCCGGCAGGCTCTCATGTTGAGGCCCCGGGAATCGTTGGATGCAAGACGGCCACGGGCCGTCCTCAAAACCTTCAAAGAACAAAGGAGGATGCTATGAAACGCTTTACCTTGCTGTCATTGATGTTTACGTTGGCCGTTGCGATGTTCGCCGTCCCATGCGCAGGGGCGGCCGATCCCGTCAAGCTGGTCTTCGCCTCCGCCTACGCGCCGGTGGACCACCAGAGCCAGACCCTGGTCAAGTTCGGCGAGCTGGCCGAGAAGTACAGCAACGGCGGGCTGAAGGTGAATGTCGCCGTCGGCGGCGTCCTGGGGGGTGAGCGGGATGTGGCCGAGGGGATCCAGGTGGGCACGGTGAACGGGGCGATCCTAGGAGGCATACTCCAGAACTTCGACCCGGCCATGTCCATTCTCGAGTTTCCCTTCCTCTTCAAAAACGACAGGCATGTGCGGGCCGTCATGGAAGGGCCGGTGGGCGACAAGATCCGGGCCCGGCTGATTGCGAAGACCAACATACGCATCCTCTACTATGTCATGCGCACGCCCCGGGAGCTGACCACCAAGAAACCCGTCAAGAGCCTTGCCGATGTCAAGGGCATGAAGATCCGGGTCCCGGAGATGCAGGCCCACCTGGAAACCTGGAGAGCCCTCGGGGCCACTCCCACGCCGCTGGCCTTCACCGAAGTCTATACGGCCCTGCAGCTCGGGACGGTCGATGGGCAAGAGAACCCCCTCGGTGTCATCTACGCCAACAAGTTTTTCGAGGTCACCGAGTATCTGGCCCTCACCGACCACCTGGTCGGCTTCATGATGATCGTCATGAACAACGACACATACAAGAAACTCGATCCCGGCCAGCAGAAGGCCATCGACCAGGCGGCCAAAGAGGCGTCGCGCTTCAATGACACGCTGCTCAAGAGTATCAACGCGGACATCGAAAAGCAGCTCTTCGCGAAGATGAAGGTCACGAAGATCAACAACGCCCCCTGGCGAGAGGCAACCAAGGACGTCTACAAAAGCTTCCTGAAGTATGACGGCTTCGGAGATCTCTACCTGGGCATCCGCCAGGTCGGTGAAAAATACTGATCAGGGGCCTGACACCCATGCGACAAGGGGAGTTTAGAGGGTAAACATGACACGGTATATGGACATGCTCGAGACCACGATTCGCTGGACGGTCGTCTCGCTGCTCGCCGTCATGGTGGTCGCTATCGGATCGCAGGTCTTCGCCCGGTACCTGTTCCACCAGTCCCTGTACTGGACGGAGGAACTGGGCCGTCACGTGATGGTCTGGATGATCTTTCTGGCCTCTGTGATTTGCGTTCGAAGAGGGTTTCACCTCAGCATCACGTTGCTCAAAGAGAGGCTCAAGCCTGACAAGCAGGCGCTGATGCAGCTCGTCGGGGCGATCGTCCTGGCGTACTTTTTCTACATGATGGTCGTCCATGGCTGGACGCTCACGCAGAAGACCATGGTCCAGC
>CAZUBX010000011.1:0-54657 GCA_964619035.1 uncultured Syntrophaceae bacterium
GGGGACCCAACCAGTTCTGCCGCGAGGTGCCCCAGTGGCGGTAATTGTTCACCCACTCGAAGTGGGTGGCATCCCACATGGCGGGGATGAGCTTCGTGTCGCCCTTGACTACGGCGGCGATGGCCGTCTTGGCCAGGGGCGCGACCTTGACGAAGTACTGCGCCGAGACGGCGGGCTCGACGTCGGTCTTGCAGCGGTAGCAGCGGCCGATGTTGTGGCTGTAGTCCTCGATTTGAATGAGATAGCCGCCCTTCTCGAGGTCGCGGACGACGTTCTTCCTTGCCTCGTAGCGGTCCTGCCCCTTGTAGATGCCGCCGTTTTCGTTGATCACGGCGCTGTCGTCCATGATCTTGATGATCTCGAGGTTGTGGCGCCCGGCAATCGCGAAGTCCGCCGCGTCGCAGGCCGGGGTGATCTTCACGGCGCCGGAGCCGAAGTCCATGGTCACGTAGTCGTCGGCGATGATGGGGATCTCCTTGTTGACGAGCGGCAGGATCACCATCTTGCCGATGACGTCCTTGTAGCGCGGGTCGCTGGGGTTCACGGCCACGGCGGTGTCGCCCAGCATGGTCTCGGGGCGCGTGGTGGCCACGCTGATCTCGCCCGTTCCGTCAGCGTAGGGGTAGCGGAGGTGCCAGAGGTTGCTTTTCTCCTGCTCGAACTCCACCTCAAGATCCGAGATCGCCGTGTGGCAGCGCGGGCACCAGTTGACGATGTAGTCCCCCTTGTAAATAAGGTCGTCGTGCCAGAGCCGGACAAATACTTCGCGAACGGCCCTCGAGAGCCCCTCGTCCATGGTGAATCGCTCCCGCTCCCAGTCGCAGGAGCAGCCAAGCCGCTGGAGCTGGTTCAGGATGACGCCTCCGTACTTTTCTTTCCACGTCCAGACGCGTTCGATGAATTTCTCGCGGCCCAGGTCGTGCCGGGTCTTTCCTTCGCGGGCCAGTTCCTGCTCGACGACGTTCTGCGTGGCGATCCCCGCGTGGTCCATCCCGGGCATCCAGAGGGCGTTGTAGCCCTGCATGCGGCGAAAGCGGGTCATGACGTCCTGAAGGGTGTTGTTCAGGGCGTGCCCCATGTGGAGCATTCCCGTGACATTGGGGGGCGGGATGACGATGCAGAAGGGTTTGCGGTCACTGGTGTCCTCGGCATGAAAGTAATTGTGCTTGAGCCAGAACTCGTACCACTTCGCCTCCACATCCTTCGACTCGTAAGCCTTGGACAGTGCATTCAGATCCATCGTTTCCCCCGTTGTTTTGTCTCGAGTTGTTTCCGAAAAGCCCAGGTTTCCGCGCTTGGCACGCAGCACTGTAATGATCGGTTTTTTTATCCGGTCGGACGGCTTAAGTCAAGGATTTTTCAAGGAATCAAGGCACTCGTTCGGCGGCAGAAGCCCTCTTCACCGACCGTGCAGGAACCTGTCGATCCGCAATCGGATCGGTCCCGTTTCGTCGGGGTGAAACCACTCGATGTCGCCCTCCCCCCGAAACCAGGTCATCTGCCGGCGGGCGTAATGACGGGTATCGCGCTGCATGAGTTTCAGGGCCTCTTCGAGCGTCAATTCATTCCTCATGTAACGGATGATATATTTATACCCAAGTGACTGCAGCGGCTTCACTTTTTCTTCGTATCCCATGCAGATTATTTTCTCAGTCTCCTCGACCAGGCCGGCCTCAATCATCTGTGAGGCACGGCTGTCGATCCGGTGGTAAAGCTCCTCCCGGTCTCGGTAGAGCCCGACCTTGAGGCACTCGTATCTCGCCTCACGGAACCCGTGGCGTCTCTGCTTCTCGGAGATGGGTTCTCCGGCCAGTTCGGCGATCTCCAGGGCCCGGATGATCCGCACCCCGTCGCGGGGGTGAATCCGCCCGGCCGCCTCCGGATCTCTCGCTTCCAAACGGGCGTACAGGGTCTCCCTGTCTTCGCTTTCAAGCCTTTCCCTAAAGATCTTCCTCAGGCCCTCGTCGGGGCCCGGACCCTCGATGATCCCGCCTGTGAGGGCCCGGATGTAGAGCCCCGTGCCGCCCGCGACGATGACGGTTCTTCTGCCGTGAAGATCCCCGATAATGTCTCCTGCCTGCCTGCTGAAGAGGGCCGCGCTGAACTCTCCGTTGGGATCGACGATGTCGATGAGATGATGGGGTACCCGCTCCCGCTCTTCCCGCGTGGGCTTCGAGGTGCCGATGTCGAGGTGGCGATAGACCTGCATGGAATCGGCGCTGATGATCTCTCCATCAAATGCCGAGGCCAGATCCAGGGCGAGGTCCGTCTTCCCGACGGCCGTCGGCCCCAGAATGATCACGATCTTCGGCTTCTTCTCCACCCCTGTACCCTGTCCCCTGTACCCTGAACCCTTCTTCTATGTTCTCTTGAACATCCTCTCGATCACGACGGCAGGAAGCTCGATGAAAACAGGTCTTCCATGAGGGCAGTTGGAGGCGAAGGGGATGCTGTCGAGGTCGCGACACAGGTGCCGCACTTCATCGGCCGTAAGCGCCTGGTTCGCCTTGATCGCCCCCCGGCAGGCCATGCCGATGAGGATCCGGTTGCGTTTTTCGTCCCGCGGAAGCCCCGAATCGGTGATGCCGTCCAGGATCTCCCGCACGAGAGCCTTCACGTCCGCCTGGCCGAGAAGGGCCGGCATGGTTTTCACGACAACGGTGTTTTCTCCGAAGACCTCAACCTCGATACCGGTCTCCCGCAGCAAATCGCACGATGCGACAAGCAGATTGAAGTCCCGGGGGTTCATTTCCAACACCTCGGGAATGAGGAGGCTCTGAACTCCCAGGTTCCCGCCAGTCGATTGCTTCAATCTCTCGTAGAGGATCCGTTCGTGGGCGGCGTGCTGATCGAGGAGGATCATCACGCCCGGCGCCGAAAAGACAAGATAGGTCCCTTCGATCTGGCCCAGGTAGTCGAGAGAGGCAAAGGAAACCTGCTCTCTTCCACCCGCCATGAACGGGAAGAGGCCGTCCTGACCGGGACTGAAATCGGGCACATCCTCGGAAGCTCTCGCAGCCGTGGTCATGGGCTGACGGGCGGCAATACCCGCCGACAGGCTGTAGCGCCTCAGGGCCTCGTAAACGCCGGTGCGCCCCGGGGCTGCCGGCCTCCCCGTTGCCGAAATGTCCGGCATTGAATGTGACGCCGGCCGCACCCCCGCGAGGGCCCCCGAAAGGCTTCGCTGGATGATCTCCCGGACATCCTGCGGGCGCCGGAAGCGGACTTCGAGCTTCGCCGGGTGTACGTTGACATCGATCGTCTCGGGGGGCACTTCGATGAACAGGGCGCAGGCGGGGTATTTGCGCGGCTCGAGGAGGTTGCGGTAAGCGCCCATGACTCCCTGGGAGAGAAGGACGTCCCGGATATACCTGCCGTTGATGTAAAAGAACATGTTTCTCGTCGAGGAGCGGGTGAAGTCGGGCCTGGATACAAATCCCGAAAGGCTCATCCCGGAACTTTTCTCCGCCACTGAAACGAGGTGATTCCGCAGATCGCTCCCCAGCAGAAGAACGATCCTCTCGTAGAGGTTTTCCGTTCGGGGGATCTCCAGAAGGGTTTTGCTTGCGGTGAGGACCTTGGCCCTGACTGCGCCATGAGGCAGCAGGACCCGGACGATGATGTCCAGGCAATGCCCCTGCTCCGTGGCATCCTGTCTCAGGAAGTTCTTGCGCACGGGGAGCGAGTCGAAGATGCGGCTCACGGCAATGGAGGTCCCCTCGGGGCAGCCCACGGCCTCGTTTTCGAGGATGCGGCCGTTCTCCACGGCGATGCGCGTTCCCGCCACCTCACCGCGGCGCCGCGTGGACATCTCGACGCGGCAGACGGCTGCGATGCTCGGCAGCGCCTCCCCCCGGAAGCCGAAGGATTTCACATCGTAGAGATCGTCGACGGTGAGGATCTTACTCGTTGCATGCCGCTCAAAGGCAAGGGGGACGTCGCCCGGCGCGATGCCCGCCCCGTTGTCGGCGATCCGGATCAGCTCCTTGCCGCCACCGCGCAGTTCGATCGTGATGTCCGTGGCGCCCGCATCGAGGGCATTTTCCAGGAGCTCCTTCACGATGGACGAGGGCCTTTCGACGACTTCGCCGGCGGCGATCTTCGAGGCGACCTCTTCGGGAAGTATTGTGATCCTGTTCTCCACGTTACGACGGGGCTCCCTATCGGTGGATGTGGCTCTGGCCGGTGAGGTAATCGTTCAGGGCCACCTGCCAGGGCCGCATGGTTTTTTGTGTGGCTTCCATGAATTTGCGGTTGCTCAGGACCGAGTAGGCCGGGCGTGCGGCCTTCCGGCTGAGCTCATGGGACTTTATGGGCTCCACGGTCACGCCGGAGACCTGCGCGTATTCGAGAATCCTCTGCGCGAACTGAAACCAGCTGCAGACGCCCCGGTTCGTGACGTGGTAGATGCCCCGGCAGTCGCGTTCGACGAGCAGTTTTGTCGCCTGGGCAAGATCGAAGCTGAAGGTGGGGGAGCCCACCTGGTCGTCGACGACCCGCAGCATCCCTTCGTCCCTGGCCTTTGCCAGGATGGCCTTGACGAAATTCTTCCCCTGGCGGCCATAGAGCCAGGCCGTGCGGATGAGCACGTGGTTTTCCGCCGTCTCGATCAGCAACTCCTCGCCTTTACGCTTCGAGGCGCCGTAGGTGTTGATGGGCTGGCAGGGATCGTCCTCGAGGTAAGGCTCCCCCTTGGTCCCGTCGAAGACGTAGTCGGTGCTGTAATGGACGATCTTTGCACCGCTATCCTTGCAGGCATAAGCGATGTTGCGCACGCCCTCGGCATTGACGGCAAAGCAGGCATCTCGATTCGTTTCGCAGCCATCGACGTCGGTGTAGGCCGCGGCATTCACGATCACCTCGGGGTTGAGCTCCCCGACGACCCGCAGGCAATCCGGGCCCGAAGTGATGTCGAACTCACCGATATCGACTCCGCTGACCTCGTGGTCCCTGCCCAGGACATCCATGAGGTCGCTGCCCAGCATGCCCTTGTGACCCATGACGAGAATTCTCATTCGTATTTCACCTCCATGAGGCAGAGCCCCCGGGCCGGAGCCGCCTGCCCGGCCTCCCTGCGGTCCCGCGCCTCGATGATGCGGACCATGTCTTCTTCAGGAATTTTCCCTTTACCGACATCCACGAGGGTCCCCACGATGTTTCGGACCATATGGCGCAGAAATCCGCCCGCCTCGATCCGGAAGACGATCATCCCCGGTGCTTCCCGGTCCAGGGAAACGTCCATCACGGTCCTCACCCGGTCCTCCACCTCGCACTGGGCCGCACAGAAGGAATTGAAGTCATGGGTGCCCAGAAGATGCAGTGCCGCCCGTCTCATGGCCTCGAGGTCTAGCGGGTGACGGACAAACCAGCAGATGCCCCTGCCGAGCGCCGTCCGGACCGGTCCGTTGAAGATCCGGTAATGGTAGATCTTGCTGCGGGCATGATAGCGCGAGTGGAATTCCCAGGGCACCTCGCTCATTTCCTTTACCACGATATCCGGGGGAAGAAGGCTGTTGACGCCCATGTGGAGATTGCGAAGCGGAAGCTGCGAGGCCGTGCGGAAATTCGCCACCTGGTTCAGGGCATGGACCCCCGTGTCGGTCCGGCTCGATGCAATCAGGACCGCCCGGTCGTTGACGATCCGCGAAAGGGCGTCCTCCATCACCTGCTGGATGGTGAGGACGTCGGCCTGCCGCTGCCAGCCGTTGTAGGCTTCCCCGTCGTATTCGATGATGAGCTTGATATTCCTCATGTGGTTCACGGCATGTACCAAATAAAACAGCTCTCTGAAAATGGAAGAATGAGCGGAGTCGATAAAAAAAGGGAGCAGAAGGGGCTCTTCTGCTCCCTTGCGAACGCCTCGTCAGAGGATCAGTTGCACGCTTTGAGCGCCTTGACGGCGGGAAGCTCCTTGCCTTCCAGCAACTCCAGGAAGGCGCCGCCGCCGGTGGAAATGTAGGACATGTTGTCGCGCTCGCCCGCCTTGTCGATGGCCACGTCCGTATCCCCGCCCCCGACAATGGAGAGTGCGTAGGAATGGGCTACGCTGTGGGCCAGCGCCGACGTCCCGCGGCTGAAGGCGTCGATCTCGAACACGCCCATGGGGCCGTTCCAGACGATGGTCTTCGCGTTGTTCAGGGCCTCCGTGAAGAGGGTGATCGTGGCCGGCCCGATGTCGAGTCCCATCCACTGCGGGTTGATTTCCTGTATGGGGACGATCTTTGTCTCCGCTTCGGAGTCCTTGCTTTCCGCGATGACACAGTCGACGGGCAGGTAGACCTTCACGCCCAGGTTTTTCGCCGTTTCCAGAACTTCCCTGGCCTTTTCGATGAGTTCCGGCTCGACGATGGATTTGCCGACTTCAACGCCCTGCGCCTTCAGAAACGTGAAGGCCATGCCGCCGCCGATGATCATCTTGTTGACCCGGTTGATCAGGTTCGCCATGGCTTCGAGCTTGCCCGACACTTTGGAGCCCCCGACGATGGCCACGAGCGGTCTCGCCGGTTTCTCGAGTGCTTTGCTGAAGTAGGTCAGTTCCTTCTTCATGAGGAACCCGGCCCCGCAATCCTTGACGAACTTCGTGATCCCTACATTCGAAGCGTGGCTGCGGTGAGCATTGCCGAAGGCGTCGTCGATGTAGACATCGGCGAGGCTCGCCAGTTCCCTGGAGAATTCCTCGTCGTTTTTCTCCTCTCTGGCATCGAACCTCAGGTTCTCGAGCATGACAATGTCGCCCGGCTTCATGGCAGCGACGGCTTTCTTGACCTCAGGCCCGATGACGTCCTTCGTCAGGGTCACGTTCTTGCCGAGCAGGCGCGAGAGGCGCTTGGCCACGGGGGCCAGGCTCATCGTTTCGGAGAACTTGCCTTTCGGCCGGCCCAGGTGGGAGGCGATGACGATCTTGGCGTTTTCATCGAGGGCGTAGTTAATGGTGGGCAGTACGGAACGGATTCGAGTGTCGTCGGTGATGTTCTGGTTGCCGTCGAGGGGGACGTTGAAGTCGAACCGGAACAGCACCCGCTTCCCTTTCAGATCCATCTCATCGATATATTTCATTCTTTCACCTCTGGAGGGTTCGTTGGGGGAACGTTTTCGCACCCCCTTGGAGTCGAGGTTGCGGGCATGGGTTTTATAGCCCAGGTGTCATCCTAAATCAAGGAGGATTTCCTCTCTTTTGTATTGAAAAATGCGTCTAGAAGTGATATCACGCGGCGGGTTTACAAAGAGATGGAAACGTCGAGTTTTCGACCACTAAAGAGACAGGGAGTAACAGAGACATGGGACTGACAGATGACAGGATCAAGGCATTTGAAGCAAAACGCGAGAAGCTGATGACCCAAGGCGGCGATGCCGCTATCAAGAAGCAGCACGAATCGGGAAAGATGACGGCCCGTGAGCGGCTTCTGAAGTTCTACGACGCGGGGACATTCCAGGAAGTGCAGCTCTTCGTCGAGAAGCGCTCCACCCTCTTCGGCCTCGGCGACAAGCAGATCAACGCCGACGCCGTCGTCTGCGGCTTCGGCAGCGTGAACGGGCGCACCGTTTTTGCCGCCGCCCAGGACTTCACCAGCGCCGGCGGGAGCCTCGGAGAGATGCACGCCCGCAAGATCTGGAAGGTCATGGACATGGCCAAGGACGCCAAGAAGCCCTTCATCGCCATGAACGACTCCGGCGGCGCCCGCATCCAGGAAGGCGTGCCCGCCCTGGAAGGTTACGGCGGGATCTTCTACCGCAACACCATCTGCTCGGGCTACATCCCCCAGATCACGGCCATCATGGGACCCACGGCCGGAGGCGCCGTCTATTCGCCTGCGCTCACCGACTGGGTCTTCATGATCAAGGGAAAGAGCTACATGTACATCACGGGCCCCGATGTCATCAAGGCGGTCATCGGCGAGGAAGTGACCCACGACGACCTGGGCGGCCCCATGGCCCACGCCACCAAGAGCGGCGTATGCCATTTCGTTGCGGAGAGCGACGAGGATTGCATCCAGCAGATCAAGGACCTTCTCAGCTATCTGCCCGACAACTGCCACGAGATGCCGCCGATCGTGTCCACCACGGACACCGCCGACCGCGAATGCCCCGAGCTCGACAAGATCATCCCCGACCGCGCCACCCGCGGCTACGACATGAAGAAGCTTGTCGCCTCCATTGCCGATGGCGGCGTTTTCTTCGAGCCCCACGCCAACTGGGCGAAGAACATGTTTGTCTGCTTCATCCGCATCATGGGTCGGACCGTGGGCGTCATCGCCAACAACTCGATGTTCGGCGGCGGCGTGCTCGACGTGAATGCCTCCGACAAGGCCTCGCGCTTCATCCGCTTCTGCGACGCCTTCAACATCCCGCTGCTCACCTTCGCCGACGTGCCCGGTTACATGCCCGGTACGCACCAGGAGTGGAACGGCATCATCAGCCACGGCGCGAAGCTCCTGCACGCCTACTCCGAGGCCACGGTGCCCAAGTTCACCGTCGTGACCCGCAAGGATTACGGCGGAGCCTACATCGGCATGTGCAGCAAGCAGCTGGGCGCCGACTACGTCATGGCCTGGCCGTCTGCCGAAATCGCCGTCATGGGCGCCGCCGGCGCCTGCAACATCGTCTACCGCCGGGAGATCACCACGGCCGCAGACCCCGAAGCCAAGCGGGCCGAGCTGATCGCCGCCTACGAGGAGCAGTTCAACAACCCCTACTTCGCAGCCAAGATGGGCATCATCGAAGAGGTCATCGCGCCCCGCGAGACGCGCAAACGAGTGGCGGCGCTGCTCGAAGCCTACAAGGACAAGGAGCAGAGCCTGCCCGAAAAGAAGCACAACAACATCCCGCTGTAAGGGACACCACTAAGGGCTGTTGACGCAAAACGGGGGAGCCGCAATCGGCTCCCCCGTTTCATTTCCCGCTTCGTCTGGATGTGCCCAAATGACTCGATCCGAGCGCCCTCAGGGAAGCTGCTTGATCCAGTCCCCGCTCTTGAACCACCGCTCCTGCATGGCGTTCATTTCCCCGGATGCAATCAGCATTCGAATGAAGTTATCCAGCCCGTTGATCCACAGGGTATCTTCGCGCACGGCAATTCCGAGCGGCTCGAAACTGAGCTTAGACTCACCGAGGGCCAGTTCCTTGTCCGGATATCGGGCGACGACATAGGCACAAAAAGGGTAGTCGGCGATCACGGCATCGACCTTGTCCTCAAAGAGCAGCTTCAGCGCTTCATCGTAGGATGGCGCCAGCGTCAGCCTGGCCTTGGGAGCGGCTTTTTCAACGACCTGCTGGCTGGTCGAACCTTTCAGGGTAGCCACTTTGAGTTGCGGGTTGTTCACGCCTTCCTTCTTGAGAGACTCAAGCGTTTTGATTTTGGTGAGAATCCCTTTTCCGGAAACATGATAGGGGCCGATGAATGCCACTTTCAAATTGCGCTCCGGCGTCATGGTCATGCCGGACACGATCATGTCCACCTTGCCGGCTTGCAGCGCCGGAAGCAGCTCGGCGAAAGGCATCCTGGCAAATCGGATTTTCAGGTTCATTCTCATGGCGATCGCCCGGGCGAGATCGGCATCGAAACCGATCAGTTCGCCGTCCTTCGTGGTGGCGTTCAGCGGAGGCTGATCGCCGGTCATCCCCACGACCAGCTCGCCTTTCTTCAAAATGCCGTCCAGAACCGTTCCCGCGGTCGCAACACTGCCAAGCATCAGTACAAACAAAAAAACGAGCGCAGTCGTGACAACCGTCTTTCTCATGAACATCCTCCTCTATGGGGATTAATTGATTTTACTTGATCCGATGAATATGACGTGAAGGCATCGGTATTCTTCGTGTCAGGCAACGCCGTCTGCGTCTGCCCTTCCGAGGGTCACGACGGCAAAGGCCACGATGCCCTCGCCCCGCCCGATAAACCCCATCTTTTCGTTCGTCTTGGCCTTCACGTTGATACGGGAATAGTCCGTCCCTAGGACCTTCGCGATATTCCGGCGCATCTCCTCGACGGAAGGGGAAAGCCGGGGCTTCTCCAGGATGACGGTCGAGTCCACGTTGTTGACGTAATACCCTCGCTGAACGGCCAGGTCGGATACGCGCTTGAGCATGACGAGGCTGGATATGCCCTTGAGGTTCGGGTCCGTGTCGGGGAAGTGCCTGCCGATGTCTCCCTCCCCCAGGGCCCCGAGGATGGCATCCACGATGGCATGGATCAGGGCGTCGGCATCGGAATGCCCCAGCAGCCCCTTCTCGTAGGTCACCTCCACCCCGCCGAGGATCAGTCGGCGGCCCTCGGCAAATTGATGGCTGTCATAGCCGAACCCGACTCTCATGGCAATACCCTTTCACGAATCAGTGCTTTGTAGAGGGGGCATTTCCAGCTTGTAGCCTGTAGCCTTTAGCCTATAGCCTGCTGCAGAGCGGCCAGCAAGGCTTCCGCCACAAATAAATCTTCCGGGGTCGTGATCTTGATGTTTCCGTAATCACCCCGGATCATCCGGACGGTGATTCCCAGGCGCTCCACCAGCGCGGTATCATCGGTCCCTCTGAATCCGTCACGGACGGCGGCACGATGAGCGCTCTCGATGATGTCCCGACGGAAGACCTGTGGCGTCTGGGTGAGCCACAACAGGCTCCGGTCACAGGTCCGCAAAATCCTGCCGTCGGGCCCGACCTCCTTGACGGTGTCCTTCACCGGCACCCCGACGGTTACGGCACCTTCCGCCGCGGCAGCCCGGAGACAACTCTCGATCAGCCCGACGGTAATGAACGGCCGGACGGCATCGTGAATGATCACGAGCTCCGTGTCTGCATCGAGGGCCTCGATCCCCGCCCGGACGGAGTCCTGGCGCTCTTGCCCTCCGGGAATGATTCCGGCCACCTTCTTCAGATTCCAGGGGGCCAGAATGTCGGTGCGCACCGATTCCATGTCCCGCGAGGGTACTACGACAAGCAGGGCGTCGACGAGCGGGGAGGCTTCAAATGCCTCCAGGGTGCGAACCAGGATGGGCTTGCCCGCAAGCATAAGATACTGCTTGGACACATCGCGGTTCATCCGGTTTCCCGATCCGGCTGCCGGGATGATGGCCACCGTCCGCATGGCTTTCCCTCTGTGGATTTCCGGGGCGTGAGCGTTTCCCTAAAAGAAAAGCCCGGGATCCTTTGGCCTCCCGGGCTCTTTAACGACGCAGGTTACAAGCCTTCGATGGTGTGAACTTTCTTGTCGTGCACGACGGCCTTCATCTCCGTGAAGATCATCCTGCCCGCCGTGGTCTGCAGGACGCTGGTCACGGCAACCTCCACCGTTTCCCCCAGATGCCTGCTGGCATGATCGACGATGACCATGGTCCCGTCATCGAGGTAGGCCACCCCCTGTCCGTGTTCCTTGCCTTCCTTGATGACTTTCACGACCATCAACTCACCCGGCAGCACGACCGGCTTTAGGGCATTGGCAAGCTCGTTGACATTGAGGATCTTGATGCCCTGCAGCTCCGCCACCTTGTTGAGGTTGAAGTCGTTGGTGATGATCTTCCCGTTCATCTTCTTCGCCAGGGCGACGAGTTTCGCATCGACCCCTTTGATTTTCGGGAAGTCCTGATCCACGATTTCGATGTTGATGCTGTGGATTTTCTGCATCCGGTTGAGGATGTCGAGCCCCCGCCTTCCCCGGGATCGTTTCATGGAATCCGAAGAGTCGGCGATATGCTGGAGTTCATCCAGGATGAACCTCGGGACAATGAGGTTGCCCTCCAGGTACCCCGTATCGCAGATGTCGGCGATCCGGCCGTCGATGATGACGCTCGTATCGAGGATCCGGTAGTCCGACACGCCCCGTGAGCCTTTGAAGGGCCCGAAGGACGGAAGCGAGATCTCTTCGCTCTTCTTGGAGCCGATGACGAGGCCGAGGTAGCCGAGGATGCAGGCCATCAGGGCGTACGCCCAGGGAACGATCTCCTGTTTTTCCCAGATGCTGACGAAACTCAATCCATAGGAAAGCAGGATGGCGATCAGAAGACCGATGATCGTCCCGATGACACCCCCTAAAATGATCCGGAGTGAGATTTTCCGGATGATCTGCTCGATCTGGATAACGCTAACGGCGGCAATAAAGCCCAATAAAAGGCCGAATAATGATAATTCCCATGAATTCAGATATTTAAATGCAATAAAGTATCCGCTGATCGAGCAGAAGAGAATGAGCAGAGAACGGATAAGCAAAAAGCAACCCTCCTTTCTGAATTATTTTCCTGTCCAGATTTTGAAATTCCCGGCGCCTGGGGCCGGGAATTGAGAAACTCAAGGTCGTTTTATCCTTGTATGATGCTCGCTTATCCCGTAAAAAACGTTTGACATCCTTCGACAGGCTCAGAACAGGCGCTCACGTCTGGCGCTACAGGAATTTCGCGCGCAACCTTTTTCAAAGAACCCTGTCACATCGGAAATGAAAAGGTCCCGGAATACCCCGCTCATCCATTCCCGATCACTGCGCGACAAGCCGAAATAATAAGACCCCCTTCCCTGGAGAAGGAGCGCCTTATGATAAAACAGACTGCGGCACTGTGAGTTCTCAGAGCTTTCGTGCGGTATGTTTTCTGTCGTCACCGCTCACTGAACGGGGAACATGGCATTGATCTCTGCTTCGACCTTTGCCTCCGCCGCCCGGCTGGCGATCGAGATCTCCTTGATCAACAAGTGCTTCGCGGTATCCATCATCTTCCTCTCGCCGAAGGAGAGGTCCTTTCCGTGCTTGAGGATGAATAGGTCCCTCAGGACCTTGGCAATCTCGTAGACGCTTCCCGTCTTGATCTTCTCCAAGTACTCGCGATAACGCTTGTTCCAAGCCTGTTTGTCGATCGTGACGTCGCGGGTCCGCAGAATCTCGTAGATCTTGGGAATCTCCTTGGAAGAGATCAGATCCCGCAACCCGATGGCCCGGGCTGTGTCGGTGGGAATCATGATCTTCATGCCGTTGCCGAGAATCTTCATCACGTAGAATTTCTGCCAGGCCCCCATGATCTCTCTGTCTTCGATGGCCTCGATGAGGCCGACTCCCTGCGCTGGATAAACAGCCAATTCGCCTACCTTGAACATTGCCCCGTTACCACCTCTCTTGGATTTACCCCTATGGCACTCCAATAGCCTACAAATCATAAACGAATTTGCCTGAAAAGTCAATTTAAATTGACCAGGCGGGGCGGGATCAAGGGTGCACTTTGGCAGGTCATGAATACATTTCAAGTCATTCCGGATAGTTACGGGTTGGCGATGTACTGCAAACACCCGGAGGGTTCCTTCCGGCGACAACCGGGACGCCCTCAGATAAAATTCTGCCGGATACGGTCGAGGTCCCTGTCGAGCTTTCCCGGCTCTTCTTGCTGGTAGCGCTCGACCCCCTCCTTGAGCTGCAAGTAGGTACTTGGTTCCGAAAGATCGTCAAGGGACCGGTAAAGCCCGCGCCGACGGCCCAGGCGGAAGATGAGGCGGTCCTCTTCGGCCATCGCGAAATAACGGTCGATGATTCCCAGGAGCTTCTCCTTGTCTTCCGGCAGCTTTCCCTCCAGCTCTTCCAGGAGATTCAGGATGTGATCGCTCACAATTCGGCTCTCGATCCCGTCGAGATGTTCGATAAAAAAGCGGATTTCCTTGAGGATTTCCTCATCGCCGATGGGTTGGAATTCGCCCTGCTGCATCATCTCGTAGAGGGACGTCCCCCGGCGCACCGACAGGGTGCGCAGACGTATGTGATCGGGGTTGATTTCGTTGAGCACCCTGGCCGTCTCGGCGGCGTGCTCGCGCGACCAGCGTCGTCCTCCGAGCCCGGGCATGACATATTCGCAAAGCGAAATCCCTGCCGCCACGAGGTGCTGTCCCCCTTCGATGTGGTCCGCCGCCGTCGCCCCCTTGCGGATGAACTTGAGAACAGGGTCACTGCCCGACTCGAGTCCGACGTGGATCCGGACAAGGCCGGCCTCGCGGATGCGCCTGAGATCCTCCACTGATTTGTGCCTGGCCGTCTTGGACCGGCAATAGGAGGTGATGCGGCTGATATGGGGGAATTTTCCCTTCAGGTAGCGCAGCACTTCGAGGAGGTCATCGGTTTTCATGATCAGCGTGTCGGCATCCTGGAGGAAGGCCGTCTGAGCGCCAAAGTAAAGCCAGGCAGCCACGTGCCTGAAGGCATCGTTGAACCGGGCGTCATCTCCGAAGACATGGGAGACGACGGCGTCATTGACCTTTCCCCCCTGGCCGAGCTTCCAGGAAATCTCCCCGATTGCGTCCGCCATGTCGCGGACGGAATCGATATCCTTTTTGATCTCCTCGACGGGCCGCAATTGGAAGCGGGTGTCCCTGTAGGTGTGGCAGAAAGCACACTTGTTCCAGGGGCAATTCCGCGTCGGCCGGATCAGGAGACTCCTCGCCTCACTGGGCGGCCGTATGGGTCCCTGCTCGAAGCAGGCATTCAGGTTCATAAAATCGTTCCCTCTCAACTCTTTAAGAATAGTATATGGATCGACGGCGTATTCGTCAAACAGGCATACTAAACTTGATGGGATCTTGGAGGCTGGTCAAAAAGGCCCAGATGCAAGGCGCCCGACATCCCGAGGAGCGAGGCGTACTTTGTGTACGTTGAGCGACGAGGGACGAGGGCAACGCCGCAGATGGACCTTTTGGGAGCCTTTTCCGCTTCGCGGGGCTCCCCGGCAAGGAATGAACCATTCATTATCGCGCTTCCCTGCGGGATGCGCCCCCGGTCACCAGCCTCAGGGTAGGAAGAACTGCGGGTTCCTCGCCTTATTCCTCTCCCTGATTTCAAAATAAAGATAGGGCTCGCCGCCCGGCTCCTCGGACGGTCCCACGGCAGCGATCTTTTCCCCCTTCTTCACACGGTCATCTTTTTTCGCAACGCTGCTTTTCAGGTAGGCATAGACGGTGGTGTAGTTTTCGTCGTGCTTCACAATGATGGTGTCACCGTACCCTTTGACGTAAGAGGCATAGATGATCGTCCCGGCCGCTGCCGCCTGGACAGGCGCCCCCTCTTTCGCGGCGATCTTGATGCCGTTGTATTTCATCCCGCTGGGCTGAATCCCGAAGCGGGTGATCACGGGGCCCTTCAGGGGCCACACGAAACGGCCCTTGTCAACCTTGATCTGACCCTGGGGCTCTTCGGCCCTGGGAACAGGCTCGGGCTTCTTCGGCGGCGGCGTTACGGCGGCCCTCTCGGTCGGACCCGTGTCGGGGGTCTTGACCGGCGATGGCGGGACCGGCGGCTTCATGGCCACCTGGGTCTTTGCTGCATCCGCTTTCTCGGGCGTCTCGACAGGCCTTGCTGTCGTCTTCTCCGGTGGTTTTGCCGATGCCGGGCTTCTTTCCGGTTTTGCGGCTGGCGCCCGGTCCGTAATGCTCTCCTCTTTCACCTTGCTTTTCCCCCCGGCAGACACAGCGGCGGCCCCTGCCGCTTCGGGTCCAGGCCGTCCCGCCTCCGGTTCCGCCCTTGCGGTCACCGGTTTTTCCGGCGGCTTCACGGCCGCAGGCCGGGTCTCGACAGGGGGTTTCACGGGGGGCAGATCGATGACCCGGGGTGCATCCGGAATGAAGACGACGTTGCCCGCAGTGATGCGGGAGGCATCGGTGATGTTGTTGATCTCGGCCAGCTCCTGGAGATCGATGTTGTACGCCTTCGAGATCCGCCAGAGCGTTTCCCCGGGCTTCACCCGGTGGTACACGCCGCGCATCCGTTCGGATGACTTTACGCTGCCCCGATCGACGATCTGGATGGAACAGGAAAAAAGAAATACGGACAGGACGGCAAGCAGGAGGATATGGGGGATAGGCAGTCTTTTTCTCATCGGTTGTTTACTGCTCGACCTTCCAACCATGCTCCCCGATCAGGTTCACAAACCGGCATCCGCCGAGATCCTCTCTTTTCACATCGTCGAGATTCTCGGAGAGGCGGGTCAGCTTGATCAGGCTCTGCGAATGGCGGCTCCCGACGGGGATCACGAGACGCCCCCCTATGGCCAGCTGCTCCACCAGCATCCGGGGTATCGATGGCGAGCCCGCCGAAACCGCGATGGCGTCGAAAGGGGATTCCTCGCGCCACCCATACGTCCCGTCTCCCACCCGGATCACCACGTTGTAGTAATTCAGGGACTCAAGCAATTTTCTTGCCTTCTGGGCAAGCGAGGCGAGCCGTTCGACGGTAAACACCCGGTCGGCCAGCTCCGCCAGGATGGCCGCCTCGTAGCCCGATCCGGTACCAAGCTCCAGGACTTTCTCGCGCCCCTTGAGCTCCAGGGCTTCCGTCATGAGCGCCACGATGTAGGGCTGCGAAATGGTCTGCTTTTCGCCGATGGGCAGCGGGTTGTCGTTGTAGGCCTGGTCGATGAGCCCCTCGTCGATGAAGAGATGCCGTGGGATCTTCTCCATGGCCCGCAGGACACGCTCGTCCCGGACGCCTCGCGAGCGGATCTGGGAGTCGACCATCTTTTTTCTTTGCTTGGCGTAACGATCCATGGGGGATTATAGATACTTCTTCTTGGGAGGGATTTTGTAGACTTCTTCGACCGTCTTGTGGCGACGGATCCCCATGGCCTCCCTGGTGACGATGAGGTAAAAGTAACGAAGCTGCGCGTATTCGCGGGCACTGTTGTAGTGTCGGATCTCCCCGTTGATCTCCGTCAGAATCTCCGGTCCCGGGTACTCACCTGCCTCACGGAACCTCTCGGTGATGGAACGTCCTATTTTCTCGAGATCGGAAAGCGCCAAAGAGAGCGCCTCGCCCGCCCTGCCGAGAACCTCGGCCCGTTCCTTCAATAATTCTTCCTGGGTTTTTTCCCAGGCCGACTTCCTCATACCGCGCGCAAATCCCGCTTTTTCGAGTGATTTTTATCACTTCGACTCCCCCTTTGCAACCGAAAAGGTCCCTTTGACCGCGAGCCTGTTTTCCAGTATGATGGGCCGGCACCGCGGAAGAGATGGGCCTTTCGAGACCCCTCGCCAAGCGGTTGCATCTATCGTACGGAAACGAAAGGATGCCATGGAAACACTCTTTCCCAATGCAATGTCCCTGGCGGTGCGTGATGCCTACCGCCGCGGAGAGGACGACGAAACGCTCAACCCCCTGGTGCTCGCCGACCCGTCGGGGAAACCCGTCGGACGGATCAAACCGGGCGACGTGGTGATCTTCTACAATATCCGCGGAGAGCGCGAGGTGGAGCTCTCGCGAAGCCTCATCGAAGACGATTTTCACGAGTTTCCCAACGCAGGGCCGCTCGGCCTTCACTACACCACCATGATCGAGTACTCGAAGGACCTCCGGGCCGCAGTCGCCTTCCCGCCCGAAGAGGACCTGGAAGACACCCTGAGCGAGGTCCTCTCCCGCCGCGGCATCGGCCAGGTGAAGATCACCGAAGCCGAAAAGGCCTTTCACGTGACCTATTTCCTGAGCGGCAAGAGAAAGGACCCCTTTCCCGGCGAGGACCGCATCATCGTGCCGACGCGAAAGGACGTAAAGCTCTTCGATGAGGCCCCGGAGATGTCCGTGAGCGAAGTGGCCGATACCACGATCCGCGAGATCCGGGAAGGCCGGCACGATTTTATCCTGACAAACTTCGCCAACGTGGATGTCGTCGGCCACATCGAAAACGAAGCCGCCGTGATCCGTGCCGTTGAGGCGGTCGACCTGGAGATGGGCCGCGTCATTGACGAGGCGCGTAAATCCGGGGTCCCGGTCCTCGTCACGGCCGACCACGGAACGGTGGAGCAGTGGCTCTACCCCGACGGCGTCGTCGACACGGGACATACCTCGAGCCCGGTGCCGTTTGTCATCGTGACCGACGGTGCTCCTTTGGACATCCGCAGGGAGGGCGAACTGATAGATGTGGCACCCACCATCCTCGAGCTCTTCGGGATCGAATCGCCGGGATGCATGGAGGGCCGCTCGCTGCTGAAAAGCAAGCCGCCGAAGCCCACTCGGCGTCTCGTTGTCCTCATCCTCGACGGCTGGGGCCACAACCCCGAGACGAAGGGAAATCTCATCGCCCGGGCAAACACGCCGGCCATGGACCGACTGCGGAGTTTGTACCCGTTCGCATCGCTGGCCGCCGCCGGCGAATCGGTGGGGCTCCCTGCAGGAACCGTCGGCAATTCCGAGGCGGGGCATCTCCACATCGGCGCAGGACGGCGTGTCTGGTCCGACCGGCTGAAAATCGACCGGGCCATCGAAAACGGGGAATTCTTCTCGAACGAGGCGTTTCGAAACGCGATGGCCGAAGCCCGCAAACGAGGGTCGGCTCTGCACCTCATGGGGATCGTGTCCTTTTTCAGCTCTCACGGCATGATGGCCCACCTGATCGCCCTCATGGAGATGGCAAAGAAAGAAGGTGTGGGCGAGATGTACATCCACGCCATGCTCGGGCGCCGAGGAGAGATGCCCGAGAGCGGGGCCAACTACGTGAAGCAAATCGAGGACAAGTGCGGGGAGATGCATCTGGGCCGGGTCGTCTCCGTCATCGGCCGCTACTGGTCCATGGACCGCGAGGAGAACTGGGATCGCATCGGGAAGACCTACCGGATGCTGGTTTACGGGGACGGATTCCCCGTGAAGGTGACAGGTTGATTAGATTATTCGTTGATGAGGAAAGATGAAAAATTTTACCTTATCAACTTATCAACAAATCAACTCATCAACTCCTTCTTCGCAGAAGGGGGGAACATGATGGAAGTACAGATCGGAAAATCAACGCTGGCCATCGTCGAGGGGGATATTACCCGGGAAGAGACTGATGCCATCGTGAACGCGGCCAATTCGGGCCTGAAGGGCGGAGGGGGCGTGGACGGAGCGATCCACAGGGCCGGCGGCCCTGCCATTATGGAAGAGTGCAGGAAGATCGGCTATTGCCCCACGGGCCAGGCCGTCATCACGACGGGCGGCAACCTGAAAGCGAAATACGTCATCCATACCGTGGGGCCCGTATACAGCGGCGGGGGCCGAAACGAGTCGGAGCTTCTCAAGAGCGCCTACCTGGAGAGCCTGAAGCTTGCATCGCAGAAAGGGCTCAAGAGCCTTTCCTTCCCGGCCATCAGCACGGGCGCCTATGGCTACCCGGTGTCCGAGGCCGCCTGCATCGCCCTGAAAACGGCCATCGACTACCTGAAGGAACATGCCGATATCGAAAGGGTCCGCTTCATTCTCTTCGGCAAACCCGCTTACGACGTTTTCAGGGAGGAGATGAAAAAGTTGAATCTGCCATAAAAAAATGCTTGCATTTGCTCGAGAGATCATATATTTATTCCAAAATTGATGTGCAGTACCTGCTTGTAGTTGCCAAATTACAGAGAAGTCGACCGCACAGACCGAAATTATGGAATGTGCGTTTTTTTTTGGTTTCAAAAAGGTCTGCCAGCCGAATCGTTCGGCGAAATTATTATACGGTTCCCTGGAGGAGCCCCATACAAAAAAGGAGTAGTTACGATGCCTGAAGGAAAAGTGAAGTGGTTCAATGATTCAAAGGGATTTGGCTTTATCGAGCAGGACGGCGGCAAGGACGTTTTCGTTCATCATTCCGCCATCCAGGCCGATGGTTTCAAATCGTTGGCCGAGGGTGAACGCGTAAGCTTCGAAGTGGTCGCAGGCCCTAAAGGTCCGGCTGCAGCGAACGTTCGCAAGCTGTAAGACCTGAACCTCATTGTGCATGAAAAAGCTCCCCCGTCGCAGGGGGAGCTTTTTTTGTAAGGGATAAATAAATGATCATCGCATCGAACGTGGCCCTCTCCTACGGCAAGAGGGTGATTTTCAAGGACGTCAACATCAAGTTCACACCGGGAAACTGCTATGGACTGATTGGCGCCAACGGCTCCGGAAAATCGACCTTCCTGAAGATTCTCGCAGGCGAGATCGAGCCGGACCAGGGAACGGTCTCCGTCGGTCCCGGGGAGAGGATAGCGGTCCTGAGCCAGGATCAATTCGCCTATGACGAGGAAACGGTCTTCAACACCGTCATCAGGGGGCATGAACGGCTCTACGCATTGATGGCAGAACGGGAAGAGATCTACGCCAAGACCGAGTTCTCAGAGGCGGACGGTATCCGTTGCGGGGCGTTGGAGGCTGAATTCGGCGAGCTCAACGGCTATGAAGCGGAATCCGAAGCGGCGGTGCTGTTGAGCGGTCTTGGCATATCGGAGGAGCTGCGCCAAAAGAGGATGAAGGAACTCGATGGGGCCGACAAGGTCAGGGTTCTGCTCGCCAAGGCACTCTTCGGCAACCCGGATGTCCTCCTGCTGGACGAACCGACCAACCAGCTGAACCTCAAGTCCATCGCCTGGCTCGATGATTTTCTCTCCCGTTTTCAGAACACGGTCATCATCGTCTCCCACGACCGCCACTTCCTTAACCAGGTCTGCACCCACGTTGCGGATATAGACTTCGGGCGCATCCAGGTGTATTCGGGCAACTACGACTTCTGGTACCAGACGAGCCAGCTCCACCTGAAACAACGTCAGAACGACAACAAGAAGATCGCCGCCAAGGCCGATGAACTGAAACAGTTCATCCAGCGTTTCAGCGCCAACGCTTCCAAGGCGAAGCAGGCCACATCCAGAAAAAATCTTTTGGAGAAACTCACCCTCGAGGACATGCCGGTCTCATCCCGCAAATATCCGTTCATCGCCTTTAAACCCGACCGGCCTTGCGGCGATGTCATTCTGGAGATCCGCGAACTCTCAAAGAAGATCGACGGGGTTGACGTCCTGAACAACATCACCCTCAACGTCACCCGGGGAGGCAAAATCGCCTTTGTGGGGGAAGACAGCCTGGCGAAGACCACTCTTTTTCAGATCCTCGCCGGTGAAATGGAGCCGGATAGCGGAAGCTTCCGCTGGGGGGTAACCATCAGTCACTCCTATTTCCCCAAAGAAAACAGCGGCTTTTTCAACAACGACCTGAGCCTCGTCGAGTGGCTCGGCCAGTTCTGCCCCGAAACCGAGGGGGAGACCTTCGCCAGGGGTTTTCTCGGGAAGATGCTCTTCTCCGGAGAAGAGGCGTTGAAGAAGGCCTCTGTTCTCTCGGGCGGGGAGCGGGTCCGATGCATGCTCTCAAGGATGATGCTCTCCGGCGCCAACGCCCTCATCCTCGACGAGCCGACCAACCACCTGGACCTGGAATCCATCATCGCCCTCAACGATGGGCTGATCGCCTTTCCGGGAGTGATTCTCTTCTGCTCCCATGACTATCAACTGGTATCCACGGTGGCCGACAGGATCGTCGAGATCACCCCCGACGGGATCATCGACCGGATGACGGGATACGACGATTATCTGGATGAGGGGAATGTTTCGATGATCCGCCAGGAGTCTTACCACGGTCATCAGGGGCTCCGCCCGTAGGGGCAGATCAAGGGTCGAGCAGGTCCTCGTCGGGAACCTCACTGAGCCGGCCTTCTCGGGCTTGCGCCGTGACGGCTATTTCCTGAACAGTCCGTCGAGACGGCTGCGGGCGTCATCTTTTTTCGACGCCTCCCGCCCCCGGGTCGCACCGTCAGCCAGGGTGAAGTAGTCGCAGAAGTTGCTCCGGCTTTTCTCCACAACACGTTCGGCCTGGGGTTCCCGGCACTGGTTGTAGTCCGCGGGGCTGAAGAACAGGCAGTTCAGGCAGACGTGCAGATCCGCCCCGCAGTGGGAACAGATCTCGGAGCGTCCCACCTTCCTTTCGATCTGAAGTTCTTTTCCGCAGGCATGGCATCGTTTCATGGCGCAACCTCACCTCTCTGTTCGTCGGACCGGTGTCGTGCTTGAACGCATCCATTTGTCGACCTCGACGATGACCACGACGGACAGGGACATCGCCACGATCAGCAGCCACTCCATGCCGGAGACGGGCTCCGTGGACAGGAGCCACTGGAAGGGCGGCGCGTAGATCGCGGCCAGGTGAGCCATCACGGAGGCTGCAAGCCCGTAAGCCAGGTAGGGGTTGGTGAAAAGCCCGATCTGGAAGATGGACTTTGTCTCCGAGCGGCTGTTCCAGGCTTGGAAGAACTGGAAAAAAACCATGGTGGTCATCGCGATGGTCCGTGCTTTTTCCAGCGACATGCCGGCCTGGAGCGAGTACGCAAACTTGATCACGACGCCCGCCGATATGAGAAGCCCCACGATGACGGTGCGCTGCACGAGCACTCTCGACATAATCCCCTCGGAGGGATCCAGGGGCGGCCGGTTGACCACCTCGCGGTCCCCCGGCTCGAAGGTCAGCGCGATGACCTGGAAGCCGTTGGTGACCAGATTGATCCAGAGCAGCTGCGACGCGGTGTAGGGAATGGGAATCCCCAGCAGGAGGCAGCCGATGATGGAGCCTATGGCGGCCACGCCTGTCGGGATCAGGAAAAAGACGACCTTGCGGATGTTGTCAAAAACGATGCGGCCTTCCCTCACGGCATGAAAGATAGCCGCGAAGTTGTCGTCGGTGACGACCATGTCGGAGGCCTCCTTTGCAACGTCCGTCCCTTTGCGACCCATGGCAACCCCGAGGTGTGCGGCTCTCAGGGCCGGCGCATCGTTGACGCCGTCGCCCGTGACGGCCACGATCTCCCCGTGGTCCATGAGCTGCCTCACGATCCGCAGCTTGTGGTGGGGAGCCACGCGTGCGTAGACGGAAACTTTTTTTACGCGGGTGAAGAGGTCCTCGTCCGTCATCTCCTCGATCTCCCGGCCCGTGATCACCCGGCCGCCTTCCGTGTCGATCCCGACCATCTTCGCGATGGCCAAAGCCGTCGTCGGGTGGTCGCCAGTAATCATGATGACGCGAATGCCCGCCCGCCTGCACCCCTTTACGGCATCCACCGCCTCCTCGCGGGGCGGGTCGATCATGGCCTGTATGCCGGCCAGGGTGAGGTCGTGCTCCACGTCCTGGTGCCGCAGTTGCGCCAGGTCCTCGGGCGCTTTCTTGTACGCCATGGCCAGCACGCGCATCCCGTCGGAGGCGAACCGGTCCGATATCTTGAGAATCTCCTCCGTCCGCAGGCTGTCCGTTTCCATGCAGTTGACGCAAAGCTCCAGGATCTTTTCGGGCGCTCCCTTGATGAAGATATACTTTTCGTCTCCGTAGCGATGAAGGGTCGCCATGTATCCTCGTTCCGACTCAAAGGGGATGATGGCGATCTGCGGATATTTCCGTTTTTCCTCCTCGGAATCCAGGCCCGCCTTCATTGCGGAGACTATCAGGGCTCCTTCCGTCGGGTCGCCGTTGACCCGCCAGGCCCCCTCGTCCGCGTAAAGGCTCGACTCATTGCACAAAAGCCCCACGCGGAAGCACATGGCGAGATGCTCCCGCTCGTTTTCGGACTTCGGCATCCATTCGTGGAGTATTTCGCCCGCGGGGTCGTACCCGGTCCCCGTCAGTTCATAGGCACGAGTCCCGTCGTAAATGACCTTGACCGTCATTTCGTTTTTCGTCAGGGTCCCCGTCTTGTCGGTGCAGATCACCGTCGTGCTCCCCAGCGTCTCGACGGCGGGCAGTTTCCGCAAAATCGCATTGCGTGCCGCCATGCGCTGCACCCCGACGGCCAGCGCGATGGTCAACACCACGGGCAGGCCCTCGGGGATGGTGGCCACGGCGGCTGCCACCACCGTCATGAACATTTCCTTGACGGTCTCCCCGACCAGGATGCCGACTGCGAAGAGGACGACACCCGCCGCCAGCACATAGAGGCCGATGCGGTTTGAAAAACGGGCGAATTTTTCCTTCAGCGGCGCCTGGGCTGCCTCGGTTTCCCGGATCTCGTAGGCGATGCCGCCCAGCACCGTCCTCTCCCCGGTCTCGACAACGACGCCGACGCCTCGGCCGTTCACAACGACGGTCCCCATGAAGGCGATGTTTCGCTGATCGCCCGGCGTGAGGTTCGATTCCGGGATGACGTCGTGCATCTTCTCCGCGGGGACGGATTCTCCCGTGAGCAGCGATTCGTCGACGCGCATCTCGACGGTGCTCACGAGCCGGATGTCGGCCGGCACCTTGGCGCCAGATGCCAGGAGCACGATGTCGCCCGGCACGAGTTGCTCGCTGCCGATCTCCTTCTCCTTGCCTTCGCGCACGACCCGCGCCTGGGGCACGATCATCTTCTTGAGGGCCCGAACGCTTTCCTCGGCGCGGCTCTCCTGGACGAACCCGATGATCGCGTTGAAAACGAGAACGGCCGCAATGACAATCGTGTCCTTGTATTCCTGCAAGGCAAAGGTCACCCCCGCCGCGATGAGGAGGATGTAGATCAGCGGGCTGGCGAACTGACGAAGGAGGATGACGACAGGGCTGACCCGTTTTTCCTCGGGCAGGCGGTTGGGCCCGTAAGACGAGATTCTATCGGCCGCCGCTTTTTCGGATAAACCCTCCGGGGTGGTACCGAGTCCTCGGAGCGCCTCTTCAGCGGATTGGCGATACCACTCGGGGTGTCCCATTACGAATTCCTTTTTCGCAAGAAGCAGTCGTGACTCCCTGCTTTTCTTTTTTCCCTTCAACCATTATAGTAAGCTCGTAAGCCGTAAACGACAAGCGCAAACTGTCCCGGGACAAGGAGGTTTCAGAAATGACGGTCGGGGTTTCCAGGGAAATCAAGGATCAGGAGTACCGGGTGTCCATGACCCCCGGAGGGGTTCGGCAGCTCGTCGAGGCGGGGCATCGGGTGGTCGTGGAAACGAGCGCCGGTGAGGGAAGCGGTTTCAGCGACTCCGATTACCGCAGCGCCGGGGCCGTGATCGTCCCGTCTGCATCCGATGCGTGGGGCGCAGAACTGGTCGTCAAGGTCAAGGAACCGCTGCCCGGGGAGTATGGCTTCCTGCGGCCCGATCTTGTCCTTTTCACCTACCTTCACCTTGCCGCCGAACGCGAATTGACTCTCGAGCTGCTGAAACGGGGGGTGACGGGAATCGCCTACGAGACGGTGGAGCTCGCAGACGGCCAACTCCCCCTGCTGAAGCCCATGAGCGAGGTGGCGGGGCGCCTTGCCGTCCAGACAGGGGCGTTCTACCTGGAGAAGCCGCGCGGGGGATCAGGCAAGCTCCTCGGCGGGGTCGCAGGGGTGGAGCCCGCCCGGGTGACGATCATCGGTGGCGGCATCGTCGGGGCAAGCGCTGCCAGGATCGCTCTTGGCATGGGGGCGGAGGTCACTGTCCTGGACATGAACATAGACAAGCTCCGCCATCTCGAAGAGGTCCTCCATGAGCGGCTGATCACCCGGAGCGCCGACCCCCTCGCCGTCGAGGAGGCCGTCGCCGAGGCCGATCTTCTCGTCGGAGCCGTCCTCGTCAAGGGGGCGCGAACGCCGCGCGTGGTCACGCGCCAGATGGTGGCCCGCATGGCGAAGGGGAGCGTCGTCATCGACGTCTCCGTCGACCAGGGAGGGTGCGTCGAGACCATTCGCCCGACGAAGCACTCGGAACCGATCTATTTCGTCGACGGCATCCTGCACTACGGGGTCACCAACATGCCCGGTGCCGTCCCCCGGACAAGCACCGCCGCCCTGTCCAATGCCACTCTTCCCTATGTGGTCAAGCTGGCCTCTCTCGGGATACCGGGGGCCCTTGCATCGAATCCCGATCTCGCAAGGGGCGTGAATGTCCACCGCGGCAACGTGACGTACCGGGCTGTCGCCGAAGCCTTCGGAATCGAGTACAGGCCGCTCGGGTAGAACTTTTCGGATCATCCGGCATGGCGGCTCAGTGCAGCGGGTCCTGGGAGATCTCGTCGAAGCGCCGCCATTCGAACCATTCCGAGAGTTGAAGCGCCCGGGCCCAGGCGTCGATGACGGACACATCCCCCTCGTGGTCCTCGCTGTAATGATCGGCCGTCCAGATCGCCAGCTCCTCCCCTTCCAGGATGTAGCGGCTTTTCTCGTAAGCGTCGATGAGACGGATTCCCAGGAGCTCTCCCGCGAGCCTGAAAAAAACATAATTCATGACCTGGGAGACCTCGTAGATCTTCCCGGGTGTCATGCGGCGGATATTCCCGGACAGGACCGAAACGGCTTTTTCATGCTGCTCCTGCAGGGCCACGAGCTGAATGTCGCGCATGTCAGGGTACTCTTCGTAGAGCCAGCGTTCGATCATGATGTCGGGGGGCATTCGCGTAAGCTGGAAGACCACACTTTCATACCACAGCGGGATGAAGGTCCTCAGCGTGTCGAGCCCATGGATGAGCGAGAGCCTCTGGATGTCTTCCCGGATCGCTTCGCGGTAGTTCGCCTGGGTGCGCTCGTTGGCGACGGCCACGAGGCGCTTGCCCGGCGGGGCGACGAACAGACGGATCAGATGGCCGCACTCGTTGGCAATCACGTGATGGATGCGCGGGTCCTGTTCGTCACGGTAGAACAGCACGTGGGCGGCCGAGGCGCCGCCGGCCATCCGGATCCGGGCGAGGGACTTCAGCTCCGGCTTGCGGACAAACTGCACATCCCTGCCCGTGACATCTCTCAGGGTGTCAAGGATGGCGCGGACCGGTTCGGGGAGCCCCTGGATCATGGATCGGTCATATCCCAGAGTCTTCCGGGAATCAATCACAGGTTGCGGCTGCCATGAAAAAAGGATCGGAGACAGCCATCCCCGATCCTTTTCTTATCCTGATGCCTGTTGCCTGAAGCCTGCTGCCTCGCGGCCCCCGCAGGGTGGCCGCGTCACATCACATCCTTTGAGCTCAGATCGATGGCCCGGTCGATCTCGGCCTTGAGCTTCGGGGGCAGTCCCGGGATATCCACGCTCAGGAATCCCCGGACGATCGTGGAAGTTGCCTCTTCCTCGGATAGCCCGCGAGACATGAGGTACATGATCTCTTCCTGGGCGATCTTGCCCACGGCTGCCTCGTGGGACATCTCAACGCCGTCCACCTGTCCCTGGAGTTCGGGGATGGCGTGAATGACGCCGCCGTTGAGAATCATGCCCTTGCACTCGAGGTGGGCCTTGATCCCGGCGACCTCGCCGATGAGGTCTCCGCGACTGATGATCTTCCCGCCGTTGGTGATGGCCCGCGCGATGATCTCGGCCCTTGTGTTCTCGGCTTTGAGAAAAATCCTTCCGCCCACGTCCATCTCGGAGCCGGGGGAGCCGACGAGAATGCTGTAGAAGCGGGCGACGGCACCTTTGCCCACGAGGTGAGTCGTGGGGTACATCTGCAGGCTCTTTACGGGCTTCATGCAGATGTAGTTGTTCAGGAAAAGTCCCCCCTCCTCGACAATGCCCACGGAGCGGGGCCTCACCATCACCTCCTCGGCCCAGTGGTGAATCATCGTAAAGCTCAGCTTGGCGTTCTTCTTGACGAAGAATTCGGAAATACCGACGTGAAGTCCACGCTTGAGATGCGGCGACGTCGCGCAGCCGGT
This sequence comes from uncultured Syntrophaceae bacterium, assembly GCA_964619035.1. Lineage (GTDB taxonomy): Bacteria > Desulfobacterota > Syntrophia > Syntrophales > UBA2192 > UBA2192. The sequence goes on from CAZUBX010000011.1 coordinate 27,330, forward strand.
GATGACGTGGAGCTCCGAGCCTTCCTCGGCGATGATCAGGTTGTGGACATACTGGCTGATGTTTTCCTTGTCCAGGTAAAGACAGGCCTGCACGGGCCAGATCGCCTTCGCGCCGGGCAGGGCCCGGATGACGTATCCGTCATGCAGGTGAAGCTGCGCCGCCGCCGTGTACTTGTCGGTATCGACGGAGACGAGCTTCCAGTAGTACTCCCTGGCCCATTCATACTTTTTGAGGGCCTCTTTAATGGGAATTACTTCGAGGCCCTCCTGCCTGGCGTGGGAGTGCACAACGGCCGTGTCCATCTGGATGTAAGTCCCCGATCTGCCGCTCTCTGCGGTGTCGATCCCGGACTGGATCATTCTCAGGCGGTCTGTCTCGGGAATCTTCTTCAGATCCTCCACGTAATCGTGCCGGACCGGCTCTGCGGTAAAGCTGGACAGGTCCACATCGGGACCGATGGCGGCTTTCTTATCTTTGGCCTCCTGGGCTCTTTCGCTCAGATTGCGCATTTCACACACTCCTCGTATCCCATTTCCTTGATGCACATGAAGATATCCGTAGGATTGTTTGAGCACGACAACACGCCGTTGAAAAGGACCTGCCCCTTGTCGGCGGTGACGTAATCCAGGATGAAACCCGTGTGGGTGATAATGAGCCCCATCCGGGTGCGCTCCCTGCGCACCTGGCGTTGCGATTTGTCCGGCGACGGATGGACATCCCGCTGAAGAAGCTCGCTGATCGTATTGCCGATGAGAGAGATATTCTCGAGGTCAACCCCCGATTCGGGCTCGTCGAACAGAAGCAGATCGGGCTTCTGCGCCATGAGCTGCAGCAGCTCCGAGCGCTTGATCTCACCCCCCGAGAAGCCCGCGTTGATGTCCCTCTCGAGGAAGTCCGTTAAGTTCATTCTCGTCGCCATGCCCTCGATGTCCACGTCCATGCCGGAGCTGCAGATTTGAACCATCTGTTTTGTCTTGAGACCGTGGACCGTCGGCGGGCGCTGATAGGACATGCCGATGCCGAGCTTTGCCCTCTCGTTGATGGGCATGTTCGTGATATCGATTCCCTTGAACGTGATCTTCCCTGCTGTCACCCGGTACTGGGGATAGCCCATGATGGTCATCAGAAGCGACGTCTTCCCGGACCCGTTCGGCCCGAAAAGGATGTGAGTCTCGCCGGAGTTGATCTGCAGGTCGATGTGCCGCAGGACCTCCCGCTCGCCCAGCTTTACTTGAAGATCCTCAATGAGAAGCATCTCTGCCTCCTTTGCAAAGTCTTTGCTCGCTCAAGTTCCTTGAGCACTGATTCACACAGGACATTAAAGTTCCTCTAATATCGGCAGATTGGTACACCCTGTCAAGGGGATTCCTCAAAAGAGCCGACAGCAGACAGCCTACAGCCGGCAGCAAAAAAAAAGTTGACTTTCCCAGGGTACATCATCCATAAACAGCGTCGCGTCCCATTTTTTCGATCTTTTCCAGCGGCTGCCTTCGAGTCAGCCACTCGGTGTTGGAAAAAGGAGGGGAAATGAAAGCCAACGTCATCGAGGATCTCTGCATCGGCTGTGAGAGCTGTGCCGATATCTGCCCGGATGTCTTCGAGATGCAGGATGAACTGGCGGTCTGCCGTTTCGACGAAGACATCCCCGAGGAACTCGAGGATGCCTGCCGCGAAGCCGCCGAGTCCTGCCCCGTCGAGGCGATCGAAATCGAAGAGTAGGCAGTAGACGTGCTCGGCCGGGCAATCTTCCCACCCTGCCTTTAGCCTTTAGCCTTTAGCCTTTCAGTACTTGAAGACCCCGTCATCATAGACCACCACCCTTTTTCCCGTTGTCAGTTGTGCCGTAACGGTCTTGGACTCCGTGTTGACAAGGTCCCAGTGCAACGCCGAGTCGTTGAATCCCAGGTCTTTTTTCATGGCCGGTGTGAGATCGGCCGGGTTTTTCGAATACGTGTCCGCGTAGGATGAGCCGAAGGCAATGTGGCAGTTGCCGTATTTCCCGCCGAAATTCTCGTCGTAGAGTGTATTGGCCATGAAGCGGTCGATCCGGGAGAATCGCCGGTCCGTCAGCGAGAACTCTCCGATCCGGTTTGCCCCCTCATCCATGGCGAGTTGCTTCCGGGTGAATTCCTCGCCCTCGTCGGCCCGAACGACAGACCCGATTCCCTTTCGAAAATCGAGGACAACCCCTGCCACGTAATTGCCGCTCCGGAAGGACGGCATATTGGCAACGTAACGCCCCTCTGTTCCCCTCCAGTCCGGCGAGAGGAAGATCTCAAAGCTCGGGATATTGTGACCCGATATGCCCACCCATTTGCGATGCTTGCCGGGTGTGATCTTCAGATCCACGCTTTCCCCCTCGATGTGGTAGAAGGCAACTTTCATCGCATTGAGCCATTTCTTGATTCCGCTTACTGCCTGGTAGATTCCCACCCATTCCCCTACCGGGTCATCGCAATCGAGGTAGCAGGCCCTGACGACCTGTTTTGCGTATTGCGCCGTCGTCAGCTTCGCCTGTCTGGCGAGCTCATCGGTTGGCATCATGCACAAGGTCCACCCGAAGCTCCCCTCACTGTCCCGCCGGTCCAGAATATCCTTCAGAACTTTCCGGGCGACGGTGGCCGTGGCGATCCTCTTGGGATCAACCTCCCGCAGGTGTGTGAGCGACGCCGGGGCGTAGAGATAGATGTTGCCGTTGATATGCTCGCAGAGCTCCCGGTCGCCGGGGGCAAGAAAGGTGAGCTGCTTTTTGTCCGAAAGACCGTAGAAATTCTTTTCCATGGCCGGTGTCAGCCCGGACCGCAGGATGGGGTTGATTCCCCTCTCGATCAGTTTTTTCTGGAGGATCTCCGCCAGCCGAATGGCCGGATAGTCGAAACTGACCCTTACGATTTCGCCCTTCCTGATCTTTTTTTTTCTTGCCGTATTCAGGCCCCAGATGAGCACCTCGGCATAACTCTCCAACAGTCTCTCCGACAGCATTCTCCTGCTCCTTTCTCTTCTTCTTTCACCCTGGACCCTGAACCCTTGACCCTGGTTCTAGAACTCCCTCGGCTTGCAGATCATTTCCCGCACCTTCAGATCGAAGAAATGATAACTGTTGGCCGGACGGATGACAAGGGCGGTGTCCACACCCTTACCGGTCCCGCCCATCGAGATGACATCCTCATCGGTTCGCACGAGACCGGCATCGCACGCCATAAGCGCAATCTCAACGGCCACCTTGCTCCCCTGCCCGAAGGTCCGCAGGGTCCAGGCCATGATTTCGTCGACCTGGTAGGTCCCCAGCTTGTTCCGCACCGCCCGCCCCACGCCCCCGAAAGCGTGCTGCCCTGTGAAGATGCGCACCCCAGCCGATTCGAGACGTTTCCGGTTTCCCATGCCCATTTCCTGGACATTGGGCCCCTCGAACCCCGCCACGTGGGTGACGGCAATGATGCGCACACCCCCGCCAAGTGCCTCCGCGGCGGCGAGCGCCGTACTGCCGCTTACGCTCGGGACAAGAACCGTTTCGATGCCGCGCTCACGGGCGCGCTTTCCTGCCGCCTCGAGGACATCCTTCGTATTGCCCTTCCCGGCTTTTCTGAAGTACCGGCACATCACCTCGTCAAATCGTCTCGCCTGAGCCATGCCTTCTCATCCTCCCGGAATCCTTTCAGGGTTTTTTGACTGCGCACTCTTCGCAGAGCCCGAACATGTCGAGATGGACCCTGGAGATGCTGAATTTTTCTTTCCTTGCCAGCTGCTCCAGATCCTCCATGAACCGGCCCGTGATCTCCCGGAGCCTGCCGCATCCCGTACATACAAAATGGGCATGGCTACCCGTTTCGGCGTCGTGGATTTCGAAATGGGTGTGTCCCTCGCCGAAGGTCCGCCCGCGGATCACGTCCCGTTCCCGGAAATAGGCCAGGGCACGGTATACCGTCGCAAGGCTGATCCGGGAGTCTTTCTTCCTCGCCATCTCCAGAAGTTCGTAGGCATCGAGATGGCCGTGCTCCCGAAGAATGTCGAGGACGAGACTCCTGCGCTTAGTCAAACGGATCGATTGTTCCATGATTCCTCTCAGCTTCTCACCGTATCCATCTTCCGTCGTCCGGCCCCCCGATTACCGTCCACCGCCCCACCGTAACCTCCAGCGGTGCCCCCCTCTGTCACGCGATCGTCTCCTCAAGGCGGGTCTCACAAAAATCTCCCTGGCGATGGACTCATCAAAAGCCACGGAATTCTCATCAACCTTCACAATGAAGGAAGGCCTCTTCTGCACGAGCTGCACGGGCCTCCCCGTGACCACACCGAGAGACGTGAGATACGAAAGTCTCCCGTTGTCCCGGGTTCCCACGTAGGCTACCGTCGCGTCTTCCCCGGGATCGAGTTCCGTCAGGGGCACCACGAGGGGTCTCAGCGAGGTCTCTCCTGCCTCGCAACACTCCCCGGGAGGGATATACTTGCCATGGGGGCAGGTCCTGGGGTGGCCGAGCAGGATGCAGATGGAGTCGGCCGCTTCCGTGTCCAGCATATGTTCGTAGCGGCAGGCCGAACGCTCCATCTCTTCGCTCTGGAGATTCAGTACATCGTGCAGAAGCCTCTCCGCCAGCCGGTGATTCCTCATGATCTCCTTTGCCTTCTGATACCCCTGCTCTGTCAGGACGGCCTTGTCCGCCTCGATGCGGATGTCTCCCCCCTGAATGAGGGGAGAGAGTCTCTGCCCGTTTCCGAGCGTTTCAATCCCTATGCGGGACCCCGGTTCGGGGGTGATTCTGTCCAGCTCGAGGGTTGTCCAGATCTCCTCGAGAATCTCTTCCCGTTCTTCCGCAGTGCAGGGTTTGCAGGTTTCTTCCATTTCGCATCCTCTCAGAACGTGATGTGCAGGAGCCGAAGCACAAAGTTGATGATCGTTCCGGCAACAATCGCATAGAACGTGACAAATCCTACGATGGCCAGGCCTACGCCGATGCCCCTTTCCTTGATGATCACAAAGGTGCTTGCCGTGCAGGGGATGAACAGCGTCATCACCATCGTGGCGACAAAAGCCTGGAGATTGTCCAGCAGGCCCTTTCCGTACATGTCAAAAAAATACGCCGCCACATATTCCCTTCGCAGAAATCCCAGGATGAAGCCTTCCGAGGTCTGTGCCGGCAGATCGAGCATGCCGACGACGACCGGCTCCAGAAGCCTCTTGAGCTCGGGAAGCACCCCCGTAAGATCGGCCAGGAAGAGCATGGCCGTCCCCACGAGAAACCAGGGGATGACCTCCCGGATAAACCAGTAGGATCGATAGGCCGTCTTGCTGACGATGTTTTTTATCTGCGGCAGCCGATAGGGCGGCAGCTCCGTGACGAAAGCCGTCGTCTCCCCCGGGAACAGCTTCGAGGCCAGCCAGCCGGCTGCGATCAACTGACCCGTAAGGAAAACAAAGAACAATACCAGAGGGATGAATCCGATCTTGGCAAACAGGCCGAGAATGAGGCCCATCTGCGGGGCACAGGGAACCCCGAGCGCCAGGATCAGCGTGGCAATAATCCGTTCCCGCCGGGTTTCCAGGATCCGCGTCACGATCACAGCCATGGTGCCGCAGCCGAATCCCAGTACGATCGGTATGACGGCCTTGCCGTTGAGCCCGACGAAGGAAAAAATGCGGTTCAGCATCACCTGCAGCCTGGGAAGATAGCCGGCATCTTCCAGGAGGGAAAACACCAGAAAGAAGGCCGTCACGGTCGGCAATACGATGCCGAGGGCCAGCGTAATGCCCATCGTGATCTGACCGTAGGGCCCCACGAGGAAATCCCTGACGACAACGAACGGGATATGGGACACGAGCTGGACAACCGGCGGAAGAAGAATCTCCCCGAAGATGACTTCCTGGAAAAAGTCGACGACTGTCCCGGCGGCAAAGACTCCTACGAACTCATAAATCACAAAGAGGATGCCGAACAGCATCACCGCGCCCCAGAGCGGGTGGATGGATACCCGGTCCAGGAAACCGGCAAATCGCGACCGGAACCCTGGCCCTTTCGCCATCGTCTGGCATTCGCGGATCAGCCTTTCGACACAGGCCGTCCTGGCATTCATGATCAACTGCTGCAGGGGTTCGAGAACCTCGCTCTGTGTCCGGGAGATGATCTCCTTGACTGCGCGGCATGCCTTTTCCCGCTCCCCCAGCAGGGTATCAACCAGGGAGGGGTTCGCCGACAGAAGCGTCAGGGCTATGGCCCTCTTGGATATGCGATAATCCGGCAGGTGATCCGCTATCTGCAGGGCGGCAACTTCCACGCGTGTATCGTAGGTGATTCGTATCGGAGATCTCGCCGGTCTTCGCAGGGAATCCAGGAGTTCCTTCTTGCCCCTGCCTTCCGTGGCGACCGTCATGGCAACGGGAAACCCCAGACTCCGGGACAGCCTTGCCCTATCGACGCGGTACCCTTTCTTCTCGGCCTCGTCGGCCATATTGAGATCCAGAACGAGCGGCAGACCCGTCTCGATGAGAGCAATCGTCAAAAGGAGTGTCCTCCGAATGTTCTTGGCATCCCCGACCTGCAGAATGGCCGCGACAGGATCGGTCAAGAGGGTCTGGAGGGCAACCAGCTCCTCCTCGCTGCGGGGTACAACACCGCCGATTCCCGGTGTGTCAACTACGTGGTAGTCCAGCTCAGTGGCCTTCCCGGAACGGATCTCCACCGTCGTGCCCGGGTAGTTGGACACAATGACATACTGTCCTGTCAGCAGAGAAAAGATTTTGCTTTTCCCCACGTTCGGGTGACCCACCAGGACGAGACGCTTTTCCTCGTCGCCGTTTTCTTTTATCGCCGCGGCTGTGATGTCCTGCACACTCATTTCCCTACAATATGAGAATGATTCTCAATTGCAATTTAACGGTTGCAGCGGAAATTTGCAAGGGAAATCAGGAGATAATATTGGGAAATGATTTGACGAGTTGATTGGTTAAAAAGTTGATAAGTTAACTCAGGAAGCGGAGATCCGTTCCCCTGTCAATCCTCGAACCTCGGGCCTCGAACCCTCACAGGCCATTTAGCATGGCATCCAGGTTCCTGCACTGATAGCACACGATCTTGCCCTGCCTGTCCAGGAGGACGAGCGTCGGGACTCCGCGGACCTGGTAACGCTCGGCCACCTGTCCGTCTTTGTCGAGCAGGACAGGATAAGGAAGATTGTGTTTTGATGCGAAAGCGGAGACCTTGGCCTCCGGCTCATTGATGAAGATATTGAGAACCTCCAGCTTCTTCTCCTTTCCCTTTTGAAAGATTTCCTTGATGCGCGGGATTTCCTCACGGCAGTAGGGACACCACGTCGTTCCGAATACGAGAAGGACGGGACGGTCCCGGAAGCTGCCGAGATTCACCTCCCGCCCCTTTAAATCTTTGAGAGTGAAATCCGGCCCCGCAGCATTGACGGCGATCTTGGCCGGCGGGCCTTTCTTGGGTTCTTCGCCGATGGAGCAAGCGAACGCAAAGGCGCAGCAGAAGAGCAGAAGGAACGGCAGTCTCCAGTTCATCGTTTCAGAACCTCTCGTTCAGGCGATGAAGGCACTGTACAGAAAATAAGCGCCGGCGGCAAGCATCACGATCCCGGACAGCTTCTTTACGCCGGTCATCCATGCACCCGATTTCGGAAGGCTGGCAAGAATCCCCGCGAACGTGCCGACGAGGACGAGCAGCGAGCCTACGCCGAGCGAGAATGCGAACAGCAGCGATCCGCCGAAGAACACGCTCTGCCTGGCCGCCACAACTCCGAGGATGACAGCCAGAACGGGCGCCGTGCAGGGGCCCAGGATTAAGCCCGACGTCACCCCGATCATGAAACTCCCGAATATTCCGTTGCGATTTCCGCCTGTCAGTTGCCGGGGCGCGTATCGTTCCAGGGACAATTGAAATACATCCAGCATGGCAAGCCCCATGAGGATGAAAAGCCCCCCCAGAGCCCCCAGGGTCAGAGGACTCGTTTGTATCGTCCCGAAGAGCTTGCCTGTCAGGGCCGCGAAGACCCCGAGGGCCGTGTAGGTCAGTGCAAGGCCCAGGACAAAGAACAGCGACAGCACAAAGCCCCTGGCTCCGGAGATGTCCCTCTGTCCGCCGATGACGGCTGCCGTTATGGGAATGACGGGATAGATGCAGGGGGTGAAGCTGACAAGGACGCCTGCCAGGTATGCCGCGACATAGGCGAACAGAAGAGATTGCCCGAGATAGAACTCGAACTGCCCGATTAACTGGTCAAACATTTCCATGGATCGGTTTCACCCTGCTCATTCATAACGCAATTCAACGAGCCGTGCAAGTGCATCGACAGGGTCATCGCGGAAAAGCATTTGCAAATCAGTTGCATTTATCGTACAGTCTTTCTCAATCATGGAACACTGCGACATCCATACCACGCTCGAGCATGCGGGCCTTTCGAAGACATCCCAGCGCGTCGCCGTCCTGACGGTGCTCGTTCATGCCCAGACCCCGCTGAGGGTAAAGGACATCCTCGACCGGGTCTGCGGTGAGGGCCAGATCAACAAGGTCACGGTCTACCGGATCCTGGCTTCCTTCAAAGCCGAGGGCATCATCCGGGAAATCGCGACGGATCACGGCGTGAATTTCTATGAAATGGCCTGCCGGCACAACCCGACCCACCCCCATTTCTACTGCCGCATCTGCCGGAGCCTGTCCTGCCTGCCCGAGCAGGTCATCCGCGAGAGCCGCTTCGATCACCTGCTGACGGGCAACCAGACCGTCGACGGGATCACGCTCAACCTCTCCGGGGTATGCGGCACCTGCAATCTGAGCAAGGACGGTCATCGTCGAGCGAAGGAATGACCATTCACTCAAAAAGGTAATCAGCATGAAAAAGCAAGCTCTTCTTTTGTTCTTCTCTCTGTTCGTCGCCCTCGCTTGTTCTTCCTGTGCGCGGCAAGAAGAGAAAAAGCCGGAGAGGATGAGGCTCGTTGTGGTCGCCACCCTCTTCCCGCTCTACGACTTTGCGAAGAGCGTGGCCGGCGAGCGGGCGGAAGTGACCCTTCTTCTTCCCCCGGGCGCCGAGCCTCACGGCTTTGAGCCCAAGCCGGCTGACATCGTGAGGCTCAACAAGGCCGATGTCTTTCTGTACACGAGCCCCGACATGGAACCCTGGGCGGCGGATATACTCAAAGGCCTTCAGAACAAGAATCTCGAAGTCATCAACACGAGCCAGGGCGTCATCACGGGGGAAGGCCAAGAGAAGAAGGAGCACCGGCACGAACTCCAGGACAAGCACAAACATGGGCATTTCGACCACTCCGGTGCCGCAGACCCTCACATCTGGCTCGACTTCTCTAACGCCGTGAGGATGGTGGAAAACATCCGTGACGGCCTTGTGAAAAAAGACCCCGCGGGAAAAGACGTCTACGAAAAAAACGCCGCCTCCTTTATCGGGCAATTGAAGGCGCTCGACGAGAGGTTCCGCAAGGGCCTGCAAGCCTGTGAAAAGAAAGTCCTCGTCAACGGGGGACACTTCGCTTTCGATTACATGGCGAAGCGCTACGGCTTCCGCTATGTCTCCGTCTACGGCGTCTCACCGGATGCCGAACCGACAGCGACAACTCTCGTGAAGCTCACGAGACTGATCCGGGAAAACCACCTCGGGTACCTTTTCCATGAAGAATTGATCAATCCCCGCGTTGCCGAAACCCTGGCAAGGGAGACGGGCGCTACCCTGCTGAAGCTAAACCCCGCGGGAAACCTTGCGAAGGAACAGTTCGACAGGGGGGAACCCTTCATCGCGATAATGGATCGGAATCTCGAAAACCTCAAAACCGGATTGAAATGCCCGTGAAGATCATCGAAGTCGATCATCTCCATTTCTCCTACAACTCGATCCCCGTTCTCGAGGACGTATCCTTCTGCGTCGAGGCGGGCAGTTTCGTGGGCCTCGTGGGACCCAACGGCTCGGGAAAGACAACGCTCGTCAAGCTGATCCTCGGCCTTGCGACATGCGGGCGCGGAGTGATCCGCCTGTTCGGCCAGGACATTTCCGACTTTCGGCTCTGGGCCAGAGTGGGGTATCTGCCCCAGTCCCTTTCCGCGCTCAACCCTTATTTCCCTTCGACGGTTCGCGAGATCGTCGCCCTCGGCCTCCTGTCCGGAAAACGTTTCCCCAGAATCATTGCCCGCTCGGACAAGCGGGTCATCGACGGTGTCCTCGACCTGCTCGGCATCACGTCGATCGGCGACACCCGGGTGGGTGAGCTTTCCGGGGGTCAGCAGCAGCGTGTCCTCATCGCCCGGGCCATGGTGAACGAACCGGCGCTGCTCATACTCGACGAACCCACGGCCGCTCTCGACCCCGAGGCGCGTGAATCTTTTTTCAGCATCCTGAAGAACCTGCAGGAAATCAGGAACACCTCCATCATCCTGGTCACACACGATATCGGCAGCATCGGAAAATATGCCGACCACCTCCTGTGGATCGACAGGAAGCTCCTTTTTTACGGGGGATTCGATGAGTTCTGCCAATCGGACCGCATGACCCGCCTCTTTGGGGCCGACTCCCAGCACATCATTTGCCATCGGCACTGATGCGCACGGCGCCGGGACAAGGGGTTCAGGGCACAGGGTATAGGGGCGGATGGAACTTCTAGAGTATCTGCAGTATGGCTTCATTCAGAGGGCGCTTATCTGCGGCTCCTTCATTGCCCTGCTCTGCTCCACGCTGGGCGTGATCCTCGTGCTGCGCCGCTTCTCGCTCATCGGCGACGGGCTCGCCCACGTCACCTTCGGGAGCGTGGCCCTGGGATTGTTCTTTCGCGTCTACCCCCTTTACGTCTCGATTCCGCTGGTCATGCTGTGCTCCCTGGGCATTCTCAAACTCACGCAACGGGCGAGGCTCTACGGAGATGCGGCGATCGGCGTCGTCTCGTCCTTCGGGATCGCCGGCGGCGTACTGCTCGCCAGTGTGGCCGGCGGGTTCAACGTGGATCTTTTCAGCTACCTCTTCGGGAACATCCTGGCCATCGGCCAAGTCGAGATGTACATCTCCGTTGCCCTTTCCATCGTCGTCCTGGCCGTCATCCTCCTTTTCTTCAACGATATCTTTTCGATGACCTTCGACGAGGAACTCGCCCGTGTCTCCGGCATCGGCACGGAGAGGCTCAACACGACCCTGGTTCTTCTGACCGCCGTCACGGTCGTCCTGTCCATGAACGTCGTGGGGATCATGCTCATCTCGGCCCTGCTCATCCTGCCGGCCGTCACGGCCCTCCAGCTTGCGAGGGGCTTCAAAGACGCCATGATGATCTCGGCCTGCGCGGCCCTCGCTTCCGTCGTGGGCGGGGTCTTCATCTCTCTGGCCATGAATCTTCCCACGGGGGCAACGATCGTCATGACGAATTTTCTTCTCTTCCTGACCGCCTTCGCGTTTCGCGTCGCCCGTCAACGGTATCAGGCCGCAAAATCCTGAGAAAGGTCCTTCTGTATGAAAAAAGAGGCACCCCACCATCTCGGACATCGGAAGCGCCTGAAAGAGAGGTACGAAAAGGCGGGAATGGAGGGTCTGCAGGACTATGAGATCCTGGAGCTCCTTCTATTCTACGCCATTCCGCAGGGAGACGTGAAAGCCCGGGCAAAGGAACTTCTGAAGCGATTCGGGTCGTTGAAAGGCGTCCTGGACGCCGATCTCAGGGCACTCAGGGAGGTTCCGGGCATCGGAGAGCACTCGTCGCTGTTTTTCAGGGTCGTGAGAGATGTGCGCACTCTTTACCTTCGGCAGGGTGCTGAGCTGAAGGATCAAATCTCCTCGACGAAGGAGCTGATCGATTACTGCCTGGCCTCCATGGGCGGCTTGAAAGACGAGCATTTTGCCGTGATCTACCTGAATGCGAGAAACCGGATCATCCAGGTGGAGACCATCCAGGAGGGGATCGTGAACCAGGCCGTCGTCTACCCCCGCAAGGTTCTCGAGAAAGCCCTCAAACACAAGGCATCGGCCATCATCCTCGTCCACAATCACCCCTCGGGGCACGTGCGCCCCTCGGACGCCGATATCCGCCTGACTCGGGTACTTCAAGATGCGGCACGGGTCATGGACATCGTTCTGCACGACCATCTGATTGTTGGAGAAAATCGATTTTTCAGTTTTCGAGAGGAAGGAATCCTCTGAAGAGAGGGTCAAGGGTATAGGGTTAAGGGTACAGGGAAGAGAAAAACGGATTCCTTCCTTTGACCCTGAACCCTGTCCCCTTTACCCTGGACCCTGTCATAGATTGACACTCGTAAACGGGATGGGCATAAAGGTAACGGCAAAGCAGAAGATGGCCAGATACCCGATTGCCAGGCGCCTGTTGTCCAGCTCGCCCCATTCGTAGATCACCGGCGGGTGGCGCACTCCCAGAATGAGCAGGATGCCGCCCCAGATGAGCCATCCCTCCCATCCCACGATCCCGAGGACCAGCAGCATCGCCACCACCATCCAGGCCACCTCCCGTTGTCGGGCTCCGAAAATCGCATAAACGATGTGCCCGCCGTCGAGCTGCCCCACGGGAATGAGATTGAGGGAGGTGACCAGAAGGCCGATCCAGCCCGCAAAGGCCACGGGGTGGAGAATCACGTCCTGGTCCGGGCCAATGGTCCCGTTAACGACCCAGTTGATGGCCGAAAACAGGGCGCACTCGCCGAGGTGGATGCCGACCCCTTCCGTCTGTACCGACGGGACGACCTGGGAGAGCGCAAGCCCCACGAACAGGACGGGAATGGTCACGGCAAGACCGGCCAGCGGCCCCGCCGCCCCGATGTCGATGAGTGCGTTTCGGTCAGAGATAGGAGACTTCATGGCGATGAAGGCCCCGAATGTCCCTACGAGGGTGGGCCCCGGGATAAAATAGGGAAAGCTCACGTCCACCCCGTGCCTCCTGGATGCCAGCCAGTGGCCCAGCTCGTGACAACCCAGGATGAGCATCAGCGTGAAGGAAAAGGGGACGCCCTTCCAGATTCCCCAGGGGTTTTCGATTGGATTCACCCCGGCCTGCAGGGCGCCCGCCATGAGGGTGGTCAGCACGGTGACGGCGAAAAGCCCTGCGGGGACTATGGGGTGGTTGAACCCGCGGCTTGACAGGATTCTGCGAAATGTCGATTTCAGTCCCATAAATAAAAGGGATCATATCTCTATATGATCCCCCGTTTCCTATCACGTTGTCCGGTTGCGGCTCAAGAGATAGAATTTACTCCTCGCCGTCGTCGTCGTCCAGGTTCACCTTGTCGCGAAGCTCTTTGCCGACCTTGAAGAAGGGGAGCCGCTTCGGGGAGACGGTGATGTTCATGCCCGTCTTGGGGTTTCGGCCCGTGTAGGACTCGTAGTCCCGGACCACGAAGCTTCCGAATCCGCGGATCTCGATCCGGCCGCTTACCTTCAGCTCTTCCGTAAATCCCTTAAATATGAGATTGACCACGTCGGTGGCCTTCTTCTCCGTCAGGTTCTCCCGCCTTGCCAGCTCCTCGATCAATCCCGACTTGTTCATAGTCCCCCCCCGTATCAAAGCGAAATAAGCCGCAAGGGCTTGTCGATGCAAAACTAAAAAGGGATTAATTGCGCGTTTTCATTGGATATTAGTTTCGGTCATGATGGAATGTCAAGAACATTTTTAACCTTTTTTCGGTTTTGGACCTAGAAGATCTTCGATTTCCCTCTTCCGAAGGTGGCGGTATTCTCCCGGTTTGAGGTTGCCCAGCTCCAGATTTCCCAGGCCAACCCGGATCAGTCTTGCAACAGGATGCCCCAGGGCCACCATGGCCCGCCGGATGATGCGGTTGCGGCCCTCGACGATGGTGACCCGGAGCCACTGGCTCTTCTCGTTGGACTTCTCCTCGTGCACTTCTTTTACCGAGAAGGGCCCGTCCTCCAGTTTGATCCCCTTGATCATGGCCTGGATTTCTTTCCGGGCGAGCCGCCCCCTGACCTTGACGAGATAGGTGCGCGGGATCTCGTACCGGGGGTGCTGGACGCGTTCGGCAAATGAGCCGTCATTGGTCATGATCAACAGGCCCTCGGAGTCATAGTCGAGCCTTCCTACGGGATAGACCCTTTCGCCGATGGCGTAGAGGAGATCCGAGACGACAGGCCTGCCCTCGGGGTCCTTCATGGTCGTCACATACCCCGCCGGCTTGTTCAGGACGATATAGAGGCGCTCGACCTCGGTGGTGATCAGCTTGCCGTCCACGCGGATTTCATCCCGATCGGCGTCTGCCTTGGTCCCCAGCTGCCGGATGACGCGGTCGTTGATCTGGACCTTCCCGGCAAGGATGAGCTCCTCGGCAGCCCTCCTCGAGCAGATGCCCGCGGCGGCGATGATTTTCTGGATCCGCTCCTCCATGAGGGCTATTCCTCCATCTCCGTGATTTCCCGCAGCGTGGGGAGCTCGGAAAGATCTTTCAGGTCGAAGACCTCGAGAAATCGTTTCGTCGTGCCGTACATGATGGGTTTACCCGGAACGTTCTTTCGTCCCACGATCCGGATGAGTTTCTTTTCCAGAAGTCCCTTGAGCGATCCGCTCACATCGACTCCGCGGATCTTCTCGATCTCCTGCCTCGTCACGGGCTGCCGATAGGCAGCAACGGAGAGGGTCTCCATGGCTGCGGGGGAAAGGGGAACGGGCCGGATGCCCCTGAGCTTCTTGATCCAGGGGGCATATTCCGTCTTCGTCCTGAACTGGTAGCCCCCGGCAACCTCCATGAGGCACAGGCCGCCGCTTCGCTGACGGTACTCCAGTTCGATGTCCTGCAGGATCTCCAGGATCGCCTTGCGATCCATCTCCCCCAACAGGTCTTTCAGACGTTCCACCGAGAGGGGTGTCTCCGACGCGAAGATCAGCGCTTCGACAATGGCTCTTACATCATCCATCGGTTGATTCCTCCACTGCCGGGAAAATTCGGATCGGCCCGAACGGATCGGCCTGGAAAGCCCTGACAACCCGCATCTTCATGAGCTCGAGGATGGCCAGGAGCGTGTAAATAATGCCTTTTCGGGTTCGGCTTGTCTTCAGCAGGTCCGTGAAGGACAGGCTCTTCTCCCGCAAGAGGTCCTCCAGGATCTCGTTGATCCGGTCGGAAAGCGAGATCCGCTCCGTGTCGATCTCCAGCAGGTCCTCCTTGTCCATCCGCTCGGCGACCTGTTTGAAGGCCTCGATCAGCTCGAAGAGGGTCACTTCGACCATGGGGTCTTCCTGCTCGTCAGTCGTCTCCTCGACGGCCTGAATCCGCTTGAAGACGTCCCGGTCCAGAAGATGCCGCCTCTCCAGGCTGAGGGCCACCTCCTTGAAGGCCTGGTACTCGAGCAGCTGCCTCACCAGCTCCGCCCGGGGGTCTGTCTCGTCGTCGCCTTCCTTCTCCCCTTCTTCGACGGGCAGGAGCATTCTCGACTTGATGTGGACAAGCGTTGCCGCCAGAACGAGGTATTCCCCGGCCAGATCGAGATTGAGGGCCTTCATCATCTCGAGATGGGCCAGGTACTGCTCCGTGATGAGGGCCATGGGGATGTTGTAGATGTCGAGCTCGTTCTTCCGGATCAGGTAAAGGAGAAGATCGAGCGGCCCCTCAAAAATGTCGAGTTTGACCTCGTAGCTCATGGCAATCAGATCCGGACGGCCTCCCGCACTTCGGCCATCGTCGCCCGGGCCACTTTCCGGGCCCTCTCGTTGCCGTCGGCGATGATGTCGTGCACTTCCTGCATGTGAGCCCGGTAGTAGTCCTGCTTCTCGTGGATCGGCTTGAGCCCTTCCGCAATGCGCAGGGCCAGCCGCTTCTTGCACTGGACGCAGCCGATTGCGGCCTTTCGGCAGTCTTTTTCGATCTCGTCGACCTCGGAGGCAGGGGAGTAGAGGTTATGGAAGCTGAAGACGTTGCAGATCTCCGGGCGCCCGGGGTCGCTTTTTTTCTGGCGCTGCGGGTCGGTGAACATGGACTCGATCTTCTTGCGGAGCTCCTCGCCCCGGTCACTGAGAAAGATGGCGTTGTCGTAGGACTTGCTCATCTTGCGTCCGTCGATTCCCAGAAGTTTCGGCACCTGGGTCAGGAGTGGCTCCGGGATGGGGAAGATCTCCCGGTAGAGGAAGTTGAAGCGCCTTGCGATCTCCCGTGTCAGCTCCACGTGGGGCAACTGGTCAACGCCCACGGGCACGCCGTAGGCCTTGTACATGATGATGTCCGCCGCCTGCAGAACGGGGTAGCCGAGAAACCCGAAGGTGGAGAGATCCCGGTCTATGAGCTCCTGCTTCATCTCCTTATAGGTGGGGTTGCGCTCGAGCCAGGGAAGCGGGGTGATCATGCACAGCAGCACGAAGAGCTCCGCATGCTCCACGACGGAGGACTGGACGAAGAGGGTGCTCTGCCTCGGGTCGAGGCCGGCCGCCAGCCAGTCGACGACGATGTCGATCCGGTTTTCGCGGATCTCCTCGGTGCGATTGTAGTCTGAGGTGAGGGCGTGCCAGTCGGCGATGAAGTAGAAGCACTCGTAGCCGCCGTCGTTCTGCAGGTCCACCCAGTTCTTCAGGGCTCCGAGGTAGTTTCCCAGGTGCAGTTTTCCCGTCGGCCGCATCCCGCTCAATATCCTTCGCTTTGCTCCCATGTCTCCTCTATTCTATGCCGCCGTGCAACGCCGGCAAACCTTGTATCGGAAATCGCCCGGGCCGGACCCAAGCGTCCCGCTCGTATAACAGAATTGCCTGACCATGTCAACGGCAGGACTGGCCAAGGTCAAGATAAAACACGGCAATTTTCCTCATGGCCCTTCGCGTTGGAGAATCTGCTCCGCCTTTTTCATTTGCTTCCCCAGAATTTTCCCGCGAGCCGGCTTCCCCTTCAGCCGATCGATGATTCCGAGCTCCGACAACCGCCTCAACGGCCCGGCCGGATCGGGTTCCTCGAGGATCAGCCGCAGTTCCGTGGCAATCCGGTAATCCTCCAGCTCCTCGAGGAGGGATCTCGACAGGGCCTCGACGATCCATTGCTCCGTGGAGCGGACAATCCGGAAGTCGAGCCTTTTTTCGAAACGGACAGCTCGGAAGATCCTCGTCGGGTCGTCAATGAAGCTTCGCTCGTGGAGGGCCCGGATGTGTCTCTCCCGAAGGTCGCGGAGCCCGCCGAAATCATCGAGAAGTCGGCCGAACTCCGCGGGCATCAGCGAGGCGGCCAGCGCGTTGATCGTGAAGTCACGCCGAACCATGTCATCCCGGATCGAACCGGGAGACACGCGGGGCAGTGCCGCAGGTCGCTCGTAGAATTCGGTGCGTGCCGTGGCGATGTCCACCCGGAGCTGATCGGGAAGAGTAAGTGTGGCCGTCCCGAATCGTTCGTAGCACTTCACCTTTGCGTGCAAGCGATCGGCCAGTCTCCTGGCAAAATGAATCCCCTGCCCTTCGACAACGATGTCCACGTCGATCGTTTGAAGCCCCAACAGGATATCCCGGACCATGCCACCCACGACGTAGGCATTAGAACCCATCTCGTCGGCCAGAATCCCGGCTTCCCGGAGGACGCCCTGCAGAGTCGGGCTCACCGCTTGTCTGATTCTTTCCGTGATGTTCGTCATCGGGTCATGCCCTGCGCGTCCTGTCAATGTATGTTTAAAAAAAGACCTCCGGGTTCCCGCAGGCGGAGGTCTTCAGTGGACCGATGATGGCCTTCCATCAGATGTTCACGACGTCGCTCAGCCCCTTACCGGCCCTGAATCGCACGACCTTTTTGGAAGGGATGTG
Organism: uncultured Syntrophaceae bacterium; assembly: GCA_964619035.1. Classification (GTDB taxonomy): domain Bacteria; phylum Desulfobacterota; class Syntrophia; order Syntrophales; family UBA2192; genus UBA2192. Next base: position 45,044 of record CAZUBX010000011.1, read on the forward strand.
GATGGCGCTGCCCGTCTTCGGGTTCCGACCGGTTCTCGCCTTGCGCTGTGCGCAGATGAAGGTCCCGAACCCGACCAGGCTCAGCTTCCCGTTTCTCTTGAGCTCCTCGCCGACAGCCTGGAGATAAGCCTCGAGAGCCCTTCCGGCTGCGGCTTTCGAAATCCTGGCATCTTTTGCCATCACGTTGATCATGTTCTGCTTTGTCATCACGTGTCCCCCTTTCGCTCACGGCAACCGATTTCCAACCGATTTCCAACCGGTTTCAATGAAAAGAACCACGCAGGCGCGGCTCCCCCCTTGTTACAACAGGCGCAGAACGGGTTTTTCTCTTGTTAGGGGTTCAGGGAATTGTCTGTCTCGGAGTCTGACACACGGAAAGTTTCTACTGTTTATCACGAAAAACAAAGTGCAGGCAAGAAAATTCCCCGTGCCTTGTATCGTCCCGGAGTTTCTTCATTTTTTATCTTTTTTCAGGACGAGAAAATACAGATCGCCCTCCTCCTTGAGGTGGCCCGCCGTGATCTCCGCCTCGTTGCCCCTTCCGCAGAACAAATCCACCCGGCCGGGGCCCGTAATCGCTCCGCCCGTGTCCTGGTTCAGGACAAACCGTGAGAACGGGACCCAGGAACGGATATCACCGCCGGGGCCGATAACGGGCTTTCTGGTCTTGACAAAGGCAAGCGCCCCCCGCGGGAAGATCGTCTGATCCGTGGCGATGGAGCGGCCGCCTGTGAGCGCCACGCCGATACTGCCCACGGGTCCCTCCTCAACGGTACGGAAAAACACATAGCTTTCGTTGTAGTTGAGGATCTCCCGGGCCTCCTCGGGATGCTCGCGGAGATACTTCTTGATCCCCTGCATGGACAGGTTCTCCCGGGTGGCCTTGCCCGAATCGATCAACAGCTTCCCGATGCTCCGGTAGGCCCTTCCGTTCGACTGGGCATAACTCACCTGGAAGCACATCCCATCGGGCAGGCAGATCATCCCCGAACCCTGGATGTGGAGGAAAAAGATGTCGACGGGATCGGCAAACCAGGCGATCTCCAGCCCCCTGTTTTCCAGGACCCCCGCCCCGTCGATCTCCTCGCGGGAGAAATAGGGGACCATCTCGCCGTTCTCGACCCGGCCGACCAGCCGCTCATTGCGGTATTTTTCCCGAAACTTCCCAAGCTGGACAACGACGGAGTCGTCGGGCTTGCGGTAGATGGGATACCGGTACTGCTCGCTTCGCCCGGGTGAGCCCTTGAGGACCGGCTCGTAGTAGCCGGTAAAAAGCACCCGGCCCGAGGGAGCGCCACCCGAGGCCCTGTAGACGTCAAATGTTTCCCGCACCCTTTTTTCGATCGTCGCGGGGGAATCACTCGTCTCGACGATCTCCAGAAAAGCCCCCAGCGAATCCTTCATATCGCGCACCGTGAAACGCTCCGCCCCCAGCCGGTACGTGGTGCGCTCCGGGAGCCTGGCGTAGTACTCCAGGCTCTTGCGAACGGCCCATGCGAGAGATTCCCGGTCCAGATCGTCCCGAAAGACGGGAAGATCGCTGCCGGTGACAACGGCAAGCGGCGGGCCTTCCTTTTGCGGTGGAGGAGGCGCAGGCACGACAGGCGGCTTCTTGAAGAACGTACAACCGCCGACGAGCAGGATCATAAATAAAATTAGAAACAGTTTTCGCATGCTGTTTTTCCGGTTATAAAGACAATGTTGAAACGGCTGGATCAGAGAAAAGTGAAAGACTAGTTGAAACCGTCTTTCCTTTCAGGCTGATCAAAAAGGTCCAGATGCAAGGCGCCCCTATTGCGACCCCTTCCTTGATTTCCCTCTCCCTTGAGGGGAGAGCGGTGTCGTGAGCAGCCATGGTGAGCTTGTCGAACCACGAACGGGGCCAGGGTGAGGGTGATGGTTCGACAGGCTCACCATGGCGAACAGAGATGTCAATCCTGAGCTTGTCGAAGGACCCCCTCACCTCAATCCTCTCCCGCCAGGGGAGAGGAAGACTAAGGAAAGCGTCTTCACAGGCTGCAGATGGGCCTTTTTGAAGCCTTGATCCGCTCCGCGGGGCTTCCCGGCAATGAAAGAACCTTTCATGATTGCGCCTCCTCGCGGGATGCGCCCCCGGTCATCAGCCTGAGCTAGAGCTCGATGATCATTGCATACTCGTCGCAAAAATCCGGGTACTTCCAGCACTTGAAGCAGTCCGACCAGATCTTCTCCGGCAACTCCGTGCGTTGGACCTCGTGGAACCCCATCGCATCAAAGAAATCCTTCTGGTACGTGAGCGCGAAGATGCGGTAGATCTCCAGGGTGATCGCTTCGGAAATGCAGGCCTCGACCAGCTTCTTTCCGATGCCCTTGTGCCGGTAGTCATCGGACACATAAAGAGAGCGGATTTCGGCGAGGTTCTCCCAGAACAGATGCATGCCGACAATCCCCACGATGGGCCCCTTGTCCTCCTCCCGGTAGACGTAAAAGTCCCGCAGGCTGTTGTAGAGATCCACGAGCGAGCGGGGCAGCATCTCGCCCTTGGCCGCCGAGAGGTTGATCGTCCTGTGCATCGCCTTCACATCGCTGGTCTTCGCTTTTCTCAACATTTCGGCACTCGTCTATTTCGTTCGCTCGTTGATTTCGTTTCTTTCGTTTGCTCCAACTACCGTCAGACCGCTCCACTCTTTGCTGTTTCCATCCTTGACCCTAGACCCTAGACCCTATACCCTAGTCCCTTCTTCTCGCTGCTTTCAACATTTCCTTCGCGGCAGCCCGGGTCTTGTCCGTGATCTCCACACCGCCCAGCATCCGCGTGATCTCCTCGAGTCTCTCCTCTTCGGACAAGGTTCTTACGTCCGCTCTCGTTCGCCCGTCGTTTACACTCTTCACGACCTGGTAGTGCGTAGAGCCGAAAGAGGCAATCTGGGGCAGATGGGTGATGCAGATGACCTGGTGGTTTTTCGCAATGTCCCGGAGTTTTCGTCCCACAATCTCCGCCGTGGCTCCACCGATGCCGCTGTCCACTTCGTCGAAGATGACCGTCCCGACGGATCCCGCCCGGGCGAGCACTTTCTTCATGGCCAGCACGATCCGCGAGAGTTCCCCGCCCGAGGCGATCCGGTTGAGAGGCTTCAGCTGTTCCCCCACGTTTGTGGAGAGGTAAAACTCCAGATGGTCGACGCCCCTGGAGTGAAAGCGCGGGGTGTCGCCGTCGTCGAGTTGCGGCTCCTCGAATGAGACCTCGAAGCGCGCCTTTTCCATCTTCAGGTCATGGATCTCCCCTTCGATGGCTTTCTCCATGGATGAGGCCACACGCCTGCGCTCGACGGTAAGCTTTCCCCCAAGTTCCTGCAGGGAGGCTTTTTTCAGCTTCAGCTCCCGCCCCAGACCCTCCAGATCCTCGGCAGCGCTCGAGAGCCCGTCCAGTTCAGCCTTCAGCGTCGTCCCCGTCTTCAGGATGCTCTCGATGGAGCCGCCGTATTTCTTTTTCAGTCTCCCGATGACCTCGAGCCGGTCGTCGATCTCCTCGAGCCGCGCCGGGTCCGCGTGGATTTTATTCAGGTAATCCTGCAGGACCCTCGCCGCATCCTCGAGCTGGATGGCGAGCGATTTCACCTCTTCGTCCGAGACCTTGAAATTCGGATCGATGCGGCGGATTTCCCGGATGTGGCCGGTCACACGGCTCACCTGGCCCAGGACCGATTCCTCCTTTCCATAGAGGATCTCGTATGACTCGCGGGCGAGTTCCGTCAGCTTCACGGCGTTTGCGAGAATTTTTTTCTCTTCCTGAAGAGAGACGTCCTCGCCGGGCTTGAGGGCCGCCTTCTCGATCTCGCTGACCTGGAAACGGAGAAATTCCTCCCTCGCGGCACGGTCTCGGTTCTTTGTCGCCAACGCATCCAGCCTCGCCTTCAGTCCCTGATGCTCCTCGTAGAGCGCTGTAAAGGAGCTTCGCTGCGGGCCCAAATTTCCGAACTCATCGAGGATGTCGATGTGGCTCTCCGGGTCGAGCAGGGCCTGGTGCTCGTGCTGGCTGCAGATATTGACGAGCGCTTCGCTGATCTCGCCGAGCATGGCCACGGTAGCAAGGTTGCCATCGATGTAGACCCGGTTCTTGCCCGACCGGGACACGACCCGTTTCACGACAAGCTCACGGCCCGGGCGGAAGCCCATCGAGTGAAGCTTTGTCTTGAGGAGCTTGTGGGGACCGATGTCGAAGGCCGCTTCCACGATGGCCGCGTCCTCATCGGATCGGATCAGATCCGACGAAGCCCTCTCCCCGAGCAGAAGCCCGATGGCCCCGATGAGGATCGACTTGCCTGCCCCTGTCTCGCCCGAGATGACATTCAGGCCGTCATGAAAGGCCAGATTGAGCCTGTCGATGATGGCAAAGTTGGTGATGCCCAGTTCCTTCAGCATGTGAATCCAGCACCCTCAAGTCGAGGCTTCCCGGCAAGGATGGTTCGTCGTTCGTCAGGCTCACGATGACTGCTCACCATGACGATGGAAATGTCACCCTGAGCGCCTGTCCTGAGTCCATCGAAGGATGTCGAAGGACCCCCTCACCCGAACCCCGTTCGACAGGCTCACGGTGAGATCAGGGTCGTAATTTCCCCGAGGCGCCCCCGGTCACTTGCGGTTCGCTGCCGTGGGGGATCCTCCCCACCCGAGCTTGGATCGGAGGATCTGCAGGTAATCCCTCCTGGGGGAAACGATCAGGTTCGTCACACAGTCCGACTTGCAAACCGATATGGCATCGCCGGGTTTCAGGTTGTAGGTCACCTGCCCGTCGCAGCTCAGGATGGCCCCTGCCTCACGGGTCCAGAGCACAACCTTCAGGACTGCCGTCTCCGGCAGGATGACCGGCCGGTTCGTCAGCGTGTGGGGGCAGATGGGGTTGAGGATGATGGTGTTCGACACGGGAAAGACAATAGGCCCCCCCGCCGAGAGCGAATAGGCCGTGGAACCCGTCGGTGTCGATATGATGAGGCCGTCGGCCCGATAGGTGGTCAGGTATTGGCCGTCAACGACGGTCTCCAGGTCCACCATGCGCGAGTAATTGCCGCGGTTGATGACCACGTCATTCAGTACGGTACACTCAAAGTTCTCGCCCCGCTCATCGTGGACGGCGACATCGAGCATCATGCGCTGCTCCGTCCGGTAATCCCCCGCCAGCACCGCCTCCAGGGCGTCGAACATCTCGTTGAGGTTGATGACGGTCAGATAACCGAAGGTCCCCATGTTGACGCCGAGAATGGGGACATCCGATTTCCGCATAAGCCGGGCAGCTTGCAGGAGTGTGCCGTCCCCGCCCATGGTGACAACCAGGTCGGCAAGGGTGCCGAGCTCATCCCCGTGATAGCCCCGGGCTCCGAGCTTGCCGGCCGCCTCCTTCTCCGGGAGGACCTCCAGGCCTTTGCCTTTCGCCCATTCGGAGAGACGGGCGATGCTCTCCACCACATGGCCCTTGCTCGCGTTTCCGACAACACCGATTTTCTTGATGCCCATCTGCCAGAACCCCTCAGAATTTCGGCAGAAAAGTAACATAAATCTAACTGACTGTCCATCATGGATGTGCCCTCTCGGGCTGCACAGATTTGTCGGGATTTACAAAATCGCGCGGACACAGGTTCGAGGAACGAGGCGTACGATTGAATTCGTCCTATGGGTTCGATTCGTTCTGTTTGTTCAATTTGTTCAACACACCCTATGGCGTGAATCCTCGAACGAATGGAACCAATCGAACCAATGGAACTAACGAACCTAACCTGTGGGATGCGCCCCCCGTCAACAGTCTCGTTACACATTGATCATTGACAAGGCAGGCATTGATACGCTACCGTGCCTGCCTTCAGGAGGAATACACATGGGACTGTTGAAAGGCTCGCTCACCTTTTCGAGATATCGCGTCAAAGGGGATCTCCCCGCTGAATTCCGCCCCTTCTTCGACAAACAGATCAAGAAGTACGCCTTCCAGGAATTGACGGCCTCGGCAGAGGATCAGGCCTTCGGCTGGACGAGCCTGGAGAACCCTCTCGACACGCGCTTCGAAGGCGCCCGTTACAGCGCGGCGGATTTTTTCTATTTCGCCCTTCGTGTCGACAAAAAATCCATCCCGCCGGCCCTGCTGCGCTTGAAATGTCTCGAGGAGGAACGGAAGTCCCTCAAGGACAGCGGCAAGAAGCGACTCTTTCGCGAGCAGACCAAGGAGATCAAGGAGCGCGTCTACCTCCACCTGCTGACAAGGGCCTACCCGATTCCGTCTTTCCACGACGTTCTGTGGGCCCCCTCCGGCGGCTGGCTCCTCGTCGGTTCCCACGCCGACAAGGTTTTTGAGATCTTCGAGGATCTTTTCAAAGTCTCCTTTAACATGCGATTCGCCCCCTTCCTGCCCTGGGACCCCGAGCATCTCGATAAGAAAACGGCTGCCGCCATCGAAGCCCTGGAGGGGGGAAATTTCCTGGAGCCCGGCAGGGGCGCAGGCGACAAAGCCGACCCGGCATTCCTGGCCCGGGAGTTCATGACCTGGCTATGGTTCAAGTCGGAGGAGCGCGACGGGACGATTTCGATTCCCGGCCAGACGGACGTGTCGCTCACTTTCGAGAAAAGAGTCGTCCTGGAGTCCGGCGAGGGAGAATATTCGGAGACCGTGGCCTGCCAGGGCCTTCATGCTGACCTGCGGGAAGGCAAGGCCGCGATCCGCGAAGGCAAAAAGGTGCGTGAGGCCCGGCTTCGCCTGGAGAAGGACAGCGAGCGATGGGAAGTCACCCTGAAGGCCGACCGGTTTCAGTTCCAGTCGATGAAACTCCCTGCTACGGGAGGCTTCGATGAGGAAGGCGAGGAAAAGGAGGGCGGCATCCTCGAGAGGGTCTATCTCGTGGAGACGGCCCTGAAGACCATGGACGAGCTATTCGCCTTTTTCCTCAAGCGTCGCCTCTCACCCCAGTGGATGTCGGAGGAGATCCCACGCATCAAGACGTGGCTGAAGGCTTGATCGGCCCTTGGCCGATCAAGGTGACAGGTATCAGGTGTCAGGTGTCAGGTGCCGGGATAGGTCAAGCAGGGAAATCCTGTTACCTGTTACCTGTTACCTGTTACCTGTTACCTGTTACCTTTCCTCATTCACTAGTCACTAATCACGAATCACTTGACGAGCTCTTTCAGAGCGTCGATCAGCACCTGATTCTGTCCCTCCGTCCCTACGGTGATGCGCATCTTGTCGTCGAGCCTCGGACGGTCCCAGTAGCGGACCAGGATCCCCCTGTCTCTCAATTCGTAATAAAGGTATCGGGCATCGCCCCTGGACGGGCTGGCCATGATGAAATTGGCCTGTGAGGGCCATAACCTGAATTTCATCTGCTCGAGCGCAATGGCAAGTTTTGCCCTCGATGCTTTGATTCTCCCGGCATTGGCTCTCATCCATTCCTGGTCGTTCATGGCGGCAGCCGCGAGCCTCAATGCCACGGAGTCGACGTTGTAGCTGTCCTTGATCTTGATGAGCCCTTCCAGCAGCCTGGGCTGCGCCACGCCGAAGCCCACGCGAAGCCCCGCCAGGGAGTAAGCCTTTGAGAGCGTCCTCAATATGATGACATTCTCATACCGGGAGACCAGGCCGAGCGCATTCTCATCGGCAAAATCCGTATAGGCCTCATCGATGACCAGAACCCCATTGAGACCTGCGGCAAGCCTTTCCAGATCTTTCACGGGGGCTACCGTCGCCGAAGGGTTGTTCGGTGTGCAGATGAAGGTGAGATCCGCCTGGGCCGCCAGCAGCCCTTCCACGGGCAGGTTGTAGTCCTCGTCGTAGGGGACTTCCACGGTCGCAGCGTCCTGCATCTCGGCCAGCGTGATGTAGAGCGAATAGGTGGGCATGGGATAGGCGATCCTGCGGCCCGGCTCCAGGAAAGCCCGGGCCAGGAGCGCAAGCATCTCGTCGCTTCCGTTTGCCGCCATGATCCAATCCGCAGGAACACCATAGACCTGCGAGGCAGCCTCCCGGGCCATCGTTGCCATCGGATCGGGGTAGCGCCGGAGCCACTCCCCTTCGAATTCCCTCAGGACCTTCATGACCTCCGGCGAGGGCGGATAGGGGTTCTCGTTGGTGTTGAGCTTGATGACCCTCGAGCCCGGCGGGGGCTGCTCCCCCGGCATATAGCCTTCCATTTTCTTTACATTGTCCCGAAAATTGATCATGCAGTCTCCGAAAAAGTGTCATGTGTTATGAAAAGAAGTCGACAGGGATTCTGCCTGTAGCCTGTAGCCTGTAGCCTGTAGCCTGTCACCTGCTACCTGTCACCTCGTACTTTGATCCCTGCCACGTATCCCTTTTTTCCAACTCCCTGTCAATGGCGTTGAGCACCCGCAGCTTGCTCGCCGCCCAGTCCGGGCCGAGGTAGATGTCCCGATAGCCCTCCGCCGTGAGCCTCTGGATCACCATCGCCGGGGGCAGGACCTCCAGGATATCGCAGACGGTGGCAACGTAGTCGCCCATATCCGGAAGCGTGATGGCTCCCTCACCATAGAGTCGCCCCACTTCCGTCCCGCGCAGCGCGAGCAGGGAGTGGATCTTGATGCCGTCGATGGGAAGAGCTGCCACGGCCCTGGCGGTCTCCAGGACATCCTCACGTGTCTCGCCGGGCAGGCCCACGATGATGTGCGTGCATATGAAGAGTCCCCTGTCAGCCGTCTTCCGGACGGTCTCGATGAAGGTCGCAGCATCGTGACCGCGATTCATCCGCTCCAGCGTCCGGTCATGGATGGATTGCAGCCCATACTCGATCCAGACGTGCGACCTCTTCGCGTAATCCTGCAGCAGATTCAGAATCTCCTCGTCAATGCAGTCGGGTCTCGTTCCGATGGAAAGCCCGATGACATCTTCCTGCAGGATCGCTTCGTCGTAGAGCGCCTTGAGCTTCTCGACGGGGCCGTAGGTGTTCGTGAACGTCTGGAAGTAGGCGATGAACTTCGCCGCGCCCCGGAGATTTCGGTAGAGGCCCTTTCCGGATCGAATCTGCTCTGCCACCGAAGGCAGCGACCCTTTCTGCCTCAGACTAGATCCCCGGCCGTCACAGTACGCACAGCCGCCCGCGGCCACCTTCCCGTCGCGGTTCGGGCAGGTGAACCCCGCATCGATCTGGAGCTTGTGGACCTTGCACCCGAATCGATTGACGAGGAAGCTTTTGAAATCGCAGTAGCGCTTCCTGTTTTTCCAGAGCTCAGGCTTTTGCATAGAAAGACATAACGATTGTTTTTTTGAAGGGATGTTATAGAATCGCCTATGCAAAAGCAAGGGCGATCGCAGCCGAGTGAACGTGAGTGGCGGTAGAGAATGTCGAAGCGTTATGACGTAATCGTGGTGGGTGGGGGACACGCCGGGTGCGAGGCAGCTCTTGCCGCCGCGCGCATGGGTTGCGAGACTCTTCTTTTCAACATTAATCTCGACTCCATCGCCCTCATGTCGTGCAACCCTGCCATCGGGGGGCTTGCCAAAGCGCAGCTCGTCAAGGAAATCGACGCCCTGGGCGGCGAGATGGGCAAGATCGCCGACCGGACGGCCGTTCACTTCCGTCTCCTGAACTCCTCGAAGGGACCTGCCGTCCAGTCCTCCCGCGTCCAGTGCGACAAGCAGCTCT
>CAZUBX010000012.1:0-53360 GCA_964619035.1 uncultured Syntrophaceae bacterium
CTGGCAGCAGGCTTGATCAAATCCGCTTGACAGGGAACACAGTTGCTATTCGGTCCAGGAATCTCAGGAGATACGTTTGCATCCCTTTCCCGTCGCAGATATCCTCCATGGCTGGGGCTTGAAATTTAACAGCGAGTATCCGGAAGTGCCGCTGGCCGGGAGCCCGGAGCGATCGCAGTTCCGCACGGTCGTCGAGGACGCCGGCGGGAGGCGCTTCGTTCTCGAAAAAATCGATCCTCCGATGGTCGATCGGAAACGGGAGATTGCCGCGGCACTCGAGTACCTTGCCGGGCAGGGGCTGGCGGGAGTCCACCCCTATCTCAGGAACCGGGACGGGGATTTCATCACCAAGGCTGCAGGCGGCCTCTGGCAGGTATCCCCTTTCATAGACGGCGTGGAGCTCAAGCGCCCCGAATACACCCTCGATGCATGGCGGGGAAAGGCTCTGGCCCGGTTCCTCATCGACATGAAGAAAAAATCGGAAGGCATCCCCTTCGGCAAACCGGGGCGCCCCTTTTCGATTGCGGAGTTCACCCGCGATCTCATGGCGAGAATGACCCGCCACAACCCGCAGCGGGCCGCTGCCGCGCAGAAGCCTTACCACCATGTGGAGAAGCATTTATTCCCCGCCCATGACCGTCTTCCCATCGCCTTTTGCCACGGTGACCCCCACCCCATCAATGTCATCTGGGGTGACAGCGATATCCGCGGCGTCATCGACTGGGAGTTCTCAGGGTACAAGCCGGAGATCTACGACGCGGCCCTTGTCGTGGGCTGCGTCGGGATGGAGGATCCCGCGGGCCTTGCGGGACCCCTGGTCATGGCGTTCATTCAAGACCTGCGTGCGGCAGGCTGTTTCAACGCCTCGGGTTTTGCCGTGCTTCCCGAGTTTGTGATTGCCCTGCGCTTTGCCTGGCTGTCGGAGTGGCTGAGAAAGAAAGACGATGAGATGGTGGAGATGGAAACAGACTACATCCATCTTCTTCTCGATGGCAGGGATAAGCTCCGGCTCGCTTGGGGCCTCTGACAGAAATGGACGCGCTGCGCACAAGCCTTCCTTAATACGGAAGGCAACCCTCCCGCATCAGTTTTCTCAGTGTTACAGCTCAGGTCATTACAGGCAGCACGAGCATCGGGCAAGAGGTTTCCCTGAGCAGCCTGTCCGTCACGCCACCCAGCAGGCTTTTCAGGACCCCTTTCTTCGCGTGTGGCTCGATGACGACAAGATCGATCACCTTGTCCCTCATGTAGGCCAGGATCTGCTCGAAGGTCACCCCGTGGCGCTCGTCGATCTCGATCTCGACATCGGTCTGCAATGCCACCTTCCTGATTTCCTCAAACATCTTCTGCCGCGCGATCACTTCGTCATTCTTTTCGACGGCATCAATCACCGTCGGATCAATCACGGCATCGCCGACAACCAGGGGAACCTTCTGATCCACATGAAGCAGATAGACCTTTCCGCGGGAGACCGCGGCAATGTCGATCGCCTCCCTCAACGCCCGAGCGGAATCTTCGGTGAAATCCGTCGGCACGAGGATCTTTTTCGGCGCAAACATCGCTTACACCTCCTTCCAGCAATGATCCTTACACCCCTGGGCATGCCCGGGGAACAGGCCTGCTGCCGGGGGTAACAGGCGAACATTCCAGCCGTCTCGCCTCACGGCCTCTGGACAAATGGAGGTGGTCATGTAACAGGCGTGCGGATCGTTTCTGAAGGAGATCTGGATTGAATGACCCGATTTCTATCGAATCATCCTACTAATCAAATATAAAGCGGGTACGGTATCTGTCAAAGGGGGGCTCTTCGCGCAACAGGGCGTCAAGTTCTTGCGCTCGGAACCGAACTCGTCCCGAGCCTGGCCGGTCAGGAGGTTTCACAGCCGGAGCAGATCCTCCGGCTGCTCGATCATCGCGTCGGGCCGTGCCCTCTCGAGCCTTTCCCTCGGGTGCCAGCCCCAGGTGACGGCCACGGCCTTCACTCCCGCCTCCCTCGCCTCCCGGATATCCCCCGCCGTGTCGCAAACATAAAAAGTGTGCCCGCCGTTTGTCCCGTAATGCCCCATGGCGTAAAGGATCTTCTCGATCTTGCTGAAGTTGAAATCGGCCCCCAGAACATCGTCGAAGTAGGGATCGAAGCCGAACTTAGCGAGCATGAGCCGGATCGCAAAGGAGGAATTCGAGGAGATGATGACCAGCCCATGGCGCTTCTTCAACTCCGCCAGCACGGGGATGAGGTCTGAGAAAGGCCTGGTAACACTATAGTCCACTGTGGGGGTCACAGCCTTCGAGGCGGCCATGAACTCGCCCACGTCGACGCGCCGCTTTGCGATCGCGCTGAAGAAATTGTCTTCGAAGAGGTCGAGGAACTCCTCGCGACTAGCGATCAGCGGCTTTCCGATCCGCTCGAGGCAGATATTGACCGATTTTTCATAGAGGCTGAGAGAGTCGACGAGAACGCCGTCGAAGTCGAAGAGGAAGAGTTTTTTCACTGACGTTTCAATTCCTTGCGTTGTCCTTTTCCGCTTCAACCCTTTATCGCCGCACCGCTATCGGGACGAGGCTTTGAACAACCGTCGGATCGACGGGCCGAAAGGCCGCTTCGCCACCCCGGTCTCGGTGATGATGGCCGTGATGTAGCGGTGCGGGGTCACATCGAAGGCGGGATTGTAGACTTCGACCTTCTCGGGCGCCGTCCGGACGCCATGAAGGTGTCTTACCTCATCGGAGTGTCGCTCTTCGATGGGAATTTCGCCGCCGTCCGCAATCGAGCGGTCGATCGTGGACAGGGGGGCCGCCACGTAGAAGGGGATGCCGTGCTCTTTCGCCAGGATGGCGAGCGAGTAGGTCCCGATCTTGTTGGCCGTGTCCCCGTTGGCGGCAATCCGGTCGGCCCCGACGATGACGAGGTTGACCTTTCCCTGGGCCATGACGAAGCCGGCCATATTGTCCGTGATCAGTGTGGCCGGGATCCGGTCTTCCAGGAGCTCCCAGCAGGTGAGCCTCGCCCCCTGGAGCACGGGCCGCGTCTCGTCGACGAAGACGTGGAGGTTTTTCCCGTCCTCGCGGGCCGCCCGGACGACGCCCAGGGCCGTCCCGTAACCCGCTGTGGCCAGAGCGCCAGCGTTGCAGTGGGTGAGGATATTGTCGCCGTCGCCGATGAAGGCCTTGCCGTTGAGGCCGATCCGGCGGTTGATCTCGATGTCCTCCTCGCCGATTGCGATGGCCTCTTCGACGAGGGCCTTTTTCAATGCCGCGATCCCCGAGGGGAGGGCCTCGGCAAAGAGGCGCTGCATCCGCTCAATGGCCCAGAACAGGTTGCGCGCCGTCGGCCGCGCCTTCGCGAAGGCCTCGCAGAGACCCTCGAAGGACTTGCGGAACTCAGGGATGGGGGCCTCGGGAAACTGGAGCGTGCCCAGGGCAATGCCCATGGCCGCGGCAACCCCTATGGCGGGGGCTCCGCGGATGGTGAGATCCTTGATGGCAGTGACGACGTCGCGCCAGTCCGTAAGGGTCAGGTAGCGTACCTTCCCCGGAAGGGCCTTCTGGTCGATGAGGACGACGGCGTCGTCGGCCCAGAGAATGGTTCGGATCATGACCCCGAAAGCATCTTTTTGAGCAGGTCGTTGACGATCTGCGGGTTGGCCTTGCCCTTGGTGAGCTTCATCACCTGGCCCACGAAGAAGGCGAAGAGCTTATCCTTGCCGGCCCGGTACTCGGCGAGCTGTGTCGGGTTTTTCGCCATGGCCTCCTCGATGGCCTTCACAACGGCCCCCTCGTCGGTGATCTGGGTGAGGCCCTTTTCCTTGACGATGTCGGCGGGCTTCTTCGACGATTTGTACATCTCCTCGAAGACTTCCTTGGCGATCTTGCCGCTGATGGTCCCGTCCTCAATGAGGTTGATCATCTGTGCCACGTGGTCGGGGGAGACGGGGCTTGACAGGATGTCGCGCTTTTGCTCGTTCAAGTAGCGCAGCAGATCGCCCATGACCCAGTTGCTGGCGATCTTGGGCTTGCCGCAGAGCTTCACTGTCTCTTCATAGAAGTCGGCCAGGGCACGGGTGGCGGTGAGCACGCTGGCGTCATAGACGGGGATGCCGTACTGCGCGACGAAGCGGTCCTGCTTCGGAAGCGGGAGCTCGGGGAGCGTTTTGCGTACGTCCTCGATCCACTCGTTCGAGATCACGATGGGGACGAGGTCCGGGTCGGGGAAGTAGCGATAGTCGTGGGCCTCCTCCTTGCTGCGCATGGAGTGGCTCTGCCCCTGGGCGTCGTCCCAGAGGCGGGTCTCCTGGACGACTTTGCCGCCGCTCTCGAGGATGTACTGCTGGCGCTTGATCTCGTACTCGAGGGCCCGCTGGACGTTGCGGAAGGAGTTCATATTCTTGAGCTCCGCGCGGGTCCCGAAGGCCGTCTCGCCTTTAGGGCGAATGGAGACGTTGGCGTCGCAGCGGAAAGATCCCTCCTCCATGTTGCCGTCGCAGATCTCGAGGTAGACGAGAATGTCGCGGAGCCTGCGCAAATACTCGCCGGCCTCCTCAGGGCTTCGCATGTCGGGCTCGCTCACGATCTCGATCAGCGGCACGCCTGTGCGGTTGAAATCCACGTAGCTCCAGGGGTTGCGCTCGTCGTGGACGAGCTTGCCGGCATCCTCCTCCATGTGGATCCGCGTGATGCCGATCCTCTTCTTTTCCCCGTCGAGCAGGATGTCGATCCGGCCGTGCTCGGCCAGCGGGTGGGCGTACTGGGAGATCTGGTAGCCCTTGGGCAGATCCGGGTAGAAGTAGTTCTTCCGGGCGAAGTTCTCGTAGGCGTTGATGCTGCACCCGGTAGCCAGCGCCATCCGGATGGTGAACTCCACGACCTTTTTGTTCAGCACGGGCAGCACGCCGGGCATGCCCAGGCAGATCTGGCAGGTGTGCTCGTTGGGGCCGGCCCCGAATTTGGTGGAGCAGCCGCAGAATATCTTGGAGTCGGTCAGAAGCTGGGCGTGAACCTCCAGCCCGATGACGGTTTCGTAAGCCATTAGAGTTTCGGCCTCCTTCGTTCGATTCCGGAATGTCGCTCATAGGCGTGGGCGACCTGGAGGAGCTTTCCCTCCTCGAAGTGGCCCGCCTGGAACTGGACCCCGATGGGCAGGCCCGCCTGCGTGTACCCGCAGGGCACCGAAATGCCGGGGATTCCCGCCAGGTTCGTCGAGATCGTGAAGAAGTCCGAGAGATACATCTGCAGCGGGTCGTCCATCTTCTCGCCGATCTTGAAGGCGGGTGTGGGGGTCGTGGGGGTCAGGATCACGTCACAGCTCTTGAAGGCCTCCTGGAAGTCGCGCCTGATCAGGGTGCGCGCCTGGGAGGCTTTCTTGTAGTAGGCATCGTAGTAACCCGAGGACAGGGCGTAGGTCCCGATCATGATGCGGCGCTTCACCTCGGGGCCGAAGCCCTGCGAGCGGGTCTTCTTGTACATCCCCATGAGGTCGCGCCCGTCGGCGGAGCGATAGCCGTACTTCACGCCGTCGTAGCGGGCAAGGTTGGAGCTCGCCTCGGCCGGCGCGATGATGTAGTAGACGGCAAGGCAGTACTGCGTGTGGGGAAGCGAGATCGGGACGCACTTGGCACCGAGGCCCTCGATCACCTGGATGGTCCTCTTCACTGCGGCGTCGACCTCGGCGTCGATGCCCTCGATGAAATACTCCTTCGGGATCCCCACGGTGAAGCCCTTGATGTCCTTGCCGATGAAGGCCCGGTAGTCGGGGACCTCCATGGGCACCGACGTGGATTCCATGGGGTCATAGCCGGCGATGGCGTTGAGCATGATGGCCGCATCCTCCACGTCCTTCGTGAAGGGGCCGATCTGGTCGAGCGACGAGGCAAAGGCAATGAGCCCGTAGCGCGAGACGCGCCCGTAGGTGGGCTTGAGACCGACGACCCCGCACAGCGCCGCCGGCTGGCGGATGGAGCCGCCCGTGTCGGAGCCCGTCGCGGCGATGCACTCGTCGGCGGCCAGGGCCGCGGCGGAGCCGCCGCTCGAGCCCCCGGGGATGCGCTCCAGGTCCCAGGGGTTGCGGGTGACGCCGAAATAAGACGTCTCCGTGGAGGAGCCCATGGCGAACTCGTCCATGTTGGTCTTGCCGACGAAGACGGCGCCCTCGTCTCGCAGCTTCTTCACCACCGTGCCGTCGTAGGGCGGCACAAAGTTGTGGAGTATCCGCGAGCCGCAGGTCGTGCGGACTCCCTTCGTGCACTGGATGTCCTTGAGCGCGATGGGGATACCGGTGAGCGGTTTGATGTTGCCCTTGCGGATCTCGCCGTCGGCCTTCTTCGCCTCCTCGAAGGCGTATTCCTTCATCATCGTGGTGAAGGAGCGGACCCGGTCCTCAACGGCGTCGATGCGCTTGAAGACGTCCGTCATGATTTCGGTGGACGTGACTTCCTTCTTTTTAATTTTATCTTGTAACTCGTGGATGGTCAGCTCATTCAGTCCCATTCTAATCTCCAAACGTTTTTCCTTTTTGCCTTGTCCCTACACCCTAGTCCCTGGTCCCCTATTCAATAACTTTCGGTACCCGGTAGCTGTTGCCGCTCTCGGCGGGGGCGTTGGCCAGCGAGAGTTCGTGGGGAAGCGACTCCCGGACGACGTCCTCCCGGAAGGCGTTCTGGATGGCGATGGCGTGCGTCTCGGGCTCGACGCCCGTCGTGTCCACCTCGTTGAGTTTTTCCATATATAGAAGGATGTTGTTCAACTGGGTCGTGAACTTCTCCTTCTCCTGCTCGCCGAATTCCAGACGTGCCAGATGGGCCACGTATTCAACCTGATCTTTCGTAATTTTCAATCTTCATTCCTCCAAAAATGGCTCAAGGCTTAGGGCTTACGGCTTAGGGCAAAGGAGGCGAAATTATTTATGCCCCAGAGCCCCTATGCCACCTGCCTTAAGCCCGATTTTTACCTTTAGCCTTATGCCTTACGCCTTAAGCCTGTTGTCATTGGAAACACTTCCAGTACGGCTTGATCTGGCTTATGACCGACTCGATCGTCCGGTTGACGGACGCATCGGCCTCGCTCTCGTGGCGCCTGAGATCAGCCTCCGTCACGCGGGTGGCGCTGCTCATCTCGTCGAGGACCACCTTGCTACCCTCCGTGAGCCCCCCCAGGTGATAGCCGCCCTCGAGTACGGCGGCGAATTTGCCTCCGCAGCACTCATCGGCGATATCCATGAGCACCCGGGCGAGCATCCCGAATCCCGACGGCGTCACCTTCATCCCCCCCAGGGGATCGCGGAAGTAAATGTCGAAGCCCGCCGAGAGCAGGACGATCTCGGGCATGTAATCGAAGGCCAGGGGCTGGAGCACCCGCCGGAAAATCCGGAGATACTCGGCATCGCCGGGACCGGACCGCAGGGGAACGTTCACCGTGCAACCCAGACCGTCGCCCCGGCCGATTTCCTGGAGCCCCCCCGTCCCGGGGTAGTAGGGGTACTGGTGGGTCGAGAAATAGACGACCCGGGGATCCTCGTAGAAGGAATGCTGGGTGCCGTTTCCGTGATGGAGATCCCAGTCGACGATGAGAACCCGTTTCATCCCGTGCTGCTTGATGGCGTGCATGGCCCCAATGGCGACGTTGTTGAAGATGCAGAAGCCCGCCGCCCGGTCTGCCTCGGCGTGATGGCCAGGCGGCCGGACAAAGGCAAAGGCGTTGCGCAGCTCGCCTTTCACGATGCCGTCGACGGCGTTCAGGAATCCTCCCACGGCAAGCTTGGCGACGTCGTAGGATTCGGCGGAGGCCTCCGTGTCAGGATCAAGGTAGGTATGGTCCTTTCCTGCCGATTGGGCGATCATCTTCACGTAGGCGCGTTTGTGGATCATCTCGAGTTCCTCGTCGAGAGCGAACCGAGGTCTCACCTCCGTGAATTTCCCTGCCATTTCAGGACTTTCCAGCATCTTGTAGATGGATTCGAGCCGCTTGGGGGATTCGGGGTGGTAATGGCCCGTTTCGTGACGGAGGTACCGGGAATCCTTTACGATTCCAGTCGCCGAAGCCATAAGGTGCTCCCTTCGGGGTAAGATCAGACGAAAACCTTTACCATACAATACCTTAAAAATCAAAAGGATTCCCGATCCGGAGCGGCCAAAAGCCTTGACAACAGGGGTGACAAAAGATATTTAAAATGAATTCCGCTGTTTTCGAGGTGTCAACCGTGTTCGGCATCGGTATGCAGGAACTCATCATCATTCTGGTTGTGGCGCTCATCTTCATCGGGCCCAAGAAGCTCCCCGACCTGGCCAAGGCGCTGGGCAAAGGGGTCGCCCAGTTCAAGGGCGCCATGGACGACGTGAAGGGCACCTTTGACGAAGGCATCAAGAAGGAAGTAAACCAGGTGAAGGACTCCCTTCTCGAGGACAAGAGCCACAAGACACAGGCCGGCGAAGGGGACAAAAAAGAGACCGCGCCGGCAGACCCCTACCTGGCCGCGGAGGAAAAGAAAGACAAGCCGGCAACCCCGGCGTGAGGCTAAAGGCGCATGGCTAAAGGCTAAAGGCACATGGTGAAAGGGATGTCCCGTTTTTTGCCATAAGCCTTTTACCTTTCGCCATTCGCCATTTTTTATATTATGACCGAACCCCAAAAAGAAGACAAGATGCCCCTCACCTCCCACCTGGAGGAACTGCGAAAGAGGCTCGTCCGCATCCTGATCGCCGTCGGGATTGCCTTTCTCGGATGTTTTGCCTTCAAGGAGGAGATCTTCCGGATTGTCGCACAGCCGCTGATCAGCGTGCTGCCGCCCGGCAGCCACATGGTCTACACGGGGCTGCCCGAGGCCTTTTTCACCTACATCAAAGTATCGCTCTACGCAGGCATCTTCGTCGCCAGCCCCGTGGTGCTCTACCAGGTATGGAAGTTCATCTCGCCGGGCCTTTTCCCGAAGGAGAAGAAATTCGTAGCCCCTTTCGTGATTACCTCGACGATGCTCTTCATCGGCGGGGTGTGCTTCGGCTACTTCCTGGTGCTCCCTTCGGCGTACAAGTTCTTTCTGGAATTCACCACGGACTTTCTCAAGCCCATGCTCTCCATGCGGGAGTACCTCACACTCACGCTGAAACTGCTGCTCGCTTTCGGGATCATTTTCGAAATCCCCGTCTTTCTCTTCTTCATGACGAAGATCGGCCTGGTGACACCCCGCAAGCTCGCGAGGATGCGCCGCTATGCGATCGTGGCCTGCTTTATCGTGGCGGCCATCATTACGCCCACGCCGGATGCCTTCACGCAGCTCATGATGGCAATCCCCATGATCATCCTTTACGAGGTCGGGATCATCGTCTCCAGGCTCGCCTCCCGCAGGAAAGACGACGCTGACCGCGAACAGACTGAATGAAATCCAATAACCGACCCTCCCTGAGGAAAGTCATCGTCAAGCGGGCCCGCCGCAGCCGTATTTTTCGCCGGATTTTTTCCGCCATGATCGTCCTGGGGCTCCTGGTGTTTCTCGGCGCGGTGGGATTCCTGGCCTACCTGGTCCATGAGTCGCCCAGCGTGGACGCCCTGAAGGACTACCGGCCCAGCACGACGACCCGGATCTACTCCGACAAGAACGAGCTCGTGGACTCCTTCTTCGCCGAGGACCGGCAGGTCGTCCCCATCGCCGAGGTTCCCGAGATGGTCATCAAGGCCTTCGTGGCCGGCGAGGACGCACGCTTCTTCCAGCACGAGGGGCTCGATCTGATCGGCATCCTGCGGGCCTCCGTCAAGAACATGATCGCCGGCGAAATCGTCCAGGGCGGCAGCACCATCACCCAGCAGGTGGCCCGCTCGCTCTACCTCTCGCCGGAGCGGACGTTCATACGCAAGATCCGGGAGGCAATCCTCGCCTGGAAGATCGACCGCTACCTGAAAAAGCACGAGATCCTCGAGCTCTACCTCAACCACATCTACCTCGGCCACGGGGCCTACGGGATCGAGGCGGCCTCGCAGAGCTACTTCGGCAAGTCGACGCGGAGCCTGACGCTTTCCGAGGCGGCCATCCTGGCCGGGCTCCCCAAGGCGCCGAGCCGCTTCTCGCCCTACGTGAACATGGAGCGGGCACGCCAGCGGCAGGCTTACGTGCTCACCCGGATGCAGGAGGACGGCTACATCACACAGGCCGACCGTGACAAGGCGCTGAAGGACCCCGTCAAGCTCATCTCGTCGAAGCCCCGGGAGAAGATCGCCCCCTACTTCACGGAGAACGTCCGGCGCTACATCCTCGAGAAGTACGGCGCCGACGCCCTGTACCGGGAGGGTCTCGAGGTCTACACGACGATCAACGTGGAGATGCAGAAGGCCGCAAACGATGCCGTGGAGCGGGGCCTCAAGGAGATGGAGACGCGCGAGAAGTTCCCGGCGGGGGAGCTCCAGGGAGCCCTTTTGTGCATGGACGTGCGCACCGGTGAGATCAAGGCCATGGTGGGGGGCCGGGACTACAAGAAGAGCGAGTTCAACCGGGCCACCCAGGCCAGGCGGCGGCCCGGGTCCTCTTTCAAGCCCTTCGTCTACACGGCCGCCTTCGACAAGGGAATGACGCCAGCCTCGGTCATCATCGACTCGCCCTTGATCTTCAACGACGCCGTCCGCGGCGAGTGGAAGCCCCAGAATTTCGAGCACAAGTTTTTCGGCCCCACGACGCTGCGAACGGCTCTGACCTTTTCACGCAACGTGGTCACCGTGAAGGTCCTCCAGGAGATCGGGCTGGCCTATGCCATCGACTACGCCCACAACATGGGGATCAACTCGCCCCTCACCCGCGACCTCACGCTCGCTCTGGGGACCTCGACGGTTACGCTCCAGGAGATGATCCGCGGTTACGGCGTGCTGGCCAACAGCGGCAAGCGGGCGGAGCCCTATTTCATCCGCAAGATCGTGGACCGGCGCGGCCACGTCCTCGAGGAGCAGGCGCCCCAGGTCGAACAGGCCATTGACCCCCGCATTGCCTTTCTCACCACGTCGGTGCTGCAGAACGTTATCCAGGAGGGAACGGGCGAGCGAGTGAAGGCCATCGGACGGCCCGTGGCCGGCAAAACCGGGACGACGGACGACTATTTCGACGCCTGGTTCATCGGCTACTCGCCGTCGCTCGTGGCCGGCGTGTGGGTCGGATTCGACGCGGAAAAGACCATGGGACGCTCCGGCGTGGGCGGCCGGGCCGCGGCCCCCATCTGGCTCTACTTCATGGAGCAGGCCCTGGCGGGAAAGCCCGTGGAGGCCTTCACGGCCCCCGAGGGCGTCGTCTTCGCCCGCATCGACCCAAAAACAGGCCTTCTGGCCGGCCCGGGGACGAAGGACTCCGTCTTCGAGAGCTTCCTGGAAGGCACGGCGCCGAAGGACTATGCGCCGGCCGCTGGCGAGGAGACCGGCGAAGGGGTCAGGCCCTAAAGACAACCCCTTCCTTGATCTCCCTCTCCCTTGAGGGGAGAGGGTTGGGGTGAGGGTGAGTGATGTCCTTCCTTTTAAATGCCGGCCGCGGGACTCAGCTTTCAGGATCAACAGAAAAAATACTTGACAACTGAGTGGTTTTATTGCATAAGGGGCTTCGTTTAACCAACCGGAGAGGATTCATGATCCGTCAGATTATCACGAGCATCCTAGTCGTCGTTGTCGTCGTACAGGCGGGGACCGCAGCTCGGACTCTCTGATGGAAACATAGAGCAAAACGAGCCGCGGCCCCCGAAAGACCGCGGCTTTTTCTTGTCGGAAAGCCGCAAACGGAAAAACGTTCGCGGCTTTTTTTAACGCCATCATTATGATTCATCATCGGAGGAGGTAGTCCCTGTGAAAATGAAAGGAACCCAAGTGTTGATCGAGTGCCTGAAGGCGGAGGGAGTGGACATCATGTTCGGATACCCGGGCGGCTCCGTCATCGACATCTATGACGAGCTGTACCGCTGTAAATTCAAGCACATTCTCGTCCGCCACGAACAGGCCGCCGTGCATGCCGCCGACGGCTATGCCCGCGCAACGGGAAAGGTAGGCGTGGCGCTGGCCACCTCCGGCCCCGGTGCGACGAACACCGTGACGGGGATCGCCACGGCCAACATGGACTCCATCCCCATCGTCGTCTTCACGGGACAGGTCCCCACGCACCTCATCGGCAACGACGCCTTCCAGGAGTGCGACATCACCGGCATCACCCGCCCCTGCACCAAGCACAACTATCTCGTCCGCAATCCCGACGAGTTGGCCAACACCATCCACGAGGCCTTCCACATCGCCCGCTCGGGCCGTCCCGGGCCGGTGCTCGTCGATCTGCCGAAAAACGTCATCGCCGCGGAGGTGGATTACGACCCCGCGAAGATCAAGATCAACGCCACGAAGCTCTCCTTGCCGCCCAAGCCGTCCTCCAAGAAATACGTCCAGCTCCTGGAGATGCTGAGGGCCTCGAAACGGCCCCTGCTGCTGACGGGCGGGGGCATCCTGCTGGGCAAGGCGTCCGATGAGCTGCGGAGTTTCGCCCGAAGGGCCAAGCTCCCGGTTACGTCAACCCTCATGGGCCTCGGCGCATTCCCGGGCTCGGACCCGCTCTTTCTGGGCATGCCGGGCATGCACGGCACCTATTTCGCCAACATGGCCATCAGCCACTGCGATCTTCTCATCTGTATCGGTGCCCGCTTTGACGACCGAGTGACAGGCAAAATCGAAACCTTTGCGGCAAACGCCCAGGTCATCCACATCGACGTGGACCCCTCTTCGATCAACAAGAACATCGTCGTGGACCTGCCCATCGTGAGCGACGCGAAGAGCGCACTGGAAAACATCAACCGCCTCCTCAAGGACAACAACTACACGGCGGGCGATGCGGAGCGCAAGGACTGGCTGGAGCAGATCGAGTCCTGGAAGAAAAAGGCCCCGCTGAGCTATTGCCAGGACGGCAAGATCATCAAGCCCCAGTGCGTCATCGAAACGCTCCACGAGGTGACGAAGGGCAAGGCCATCATCACCACCGAGGTGGGCCAGAACCAGATGTGGGCGGCCCAGTTCTACAAGTACGACGACCCCTACACCTTCATCTCCTCGGGCGGTCTCGGGACGATGGGCTACGGTTTCCCGGCGGCGATGGGCGTCAAGCTGGCCTTCCCCGACCGGATCGTCGTGGACGTCGCCGGCGACGGCAGCATCCAGATGAACATCCAGGAGATGGCCACATGCATGCAATACAATATCCCCGTTAAAATCGTGCTTCTCAATAACGGGTATCTCGGGATGGTGCGGCAGTGGCAGGAGCTCTTCTACGAGAAGCGCTACTCGAACACGGACATGACCTTCCAGCCCGATTTTGTGAAGGTGGCCGAGGCCTACGGCTGGCAGGCCCTGCGGGCCACAAAACCCGACGAGATCCGATCCGTTCTCGAGAAAGGGCTCTTCAGCGACAGGCCCTGCCTCATGGACTTCCAGGTGGCCCGCGAGGAGTGTGTCTATCCCATGGTGAGGCCGGGGGCCTGCATCAGCGAGATGACGCTGGGAACGAGGGAGATGACAAACTAGGGCCGAAGGCCCTGGCACAGGGCTTAAGGCTAAAGGCTTAAGGCAGAACTAATCCGGTTTCCTGCCCTTACGCCATAAGCCTTAAGCCATTCGCCGGAACCATTTGGCAACGAACAAAAGGCCCGGTCACACGTTTTCATCCGTCGATGGCCGGACGAATATCTCAAGCAATGAAAGGCGCGGAATCATGGACAAGAAAGAAAACGTCATATCCATTCTCGTCAACAACAAGCCCGACGTCCTGGCCCGCGTGGCGGGAACCCTCGGCGGCAAGGGGTACAACATCGAGACGCTCTGCGTGGACGTCACGATCAACCCCGATGTCTCCAAGATCATCCTCACCACGGTCGGCACGAAGGCAACGGTACAGAAGATTGAAGCGCAGCTCGCGCGGCTCATCGACGTCATCAAGGTGGAGAACCTCACCGATGTGGAGACGGTCAAGCGGGAGCTGGTGCTGATCCGGATGAGCCTCACGGCGGACAGCAAGAGTGAACTGATCCGGAAGATCAACCAGCTCAACTGCAAGATCCTGACCTTCAACTCCGATCACTGCGTCCTGGAGTACAGGGGGAGCAAGGCCGAGGTTGACAAGGTCCTGGAGACCTTGAAGCCTCTCGGGATCGACGACATCGCCCGCACGGGCATCGCCGCACTGGAACGCAAGAACTGAAAATCTGTGGCTAGTGTCTAGTGGCTTGTGTTTCGTGTCCGGAGGACGACAGGGGGTACTTGCCCTTTTTTCCGGGCTGCCGTCGCCCACCGGGAAACAAAAACACCCGGTGCATGACGCGCAACACCCGTCACTAAACACTAGACACTGACCACTAACCACTAAACAAGGAGGAACCATGTCAAAGCTCAACATCGGCGGGGTGGTTGAAGAAGTCATCACCTCTGAGGAGTTTACCCTGGAGAAGGCCCGCAAGGTTCTCAAGGATGAGGTTGTGGCCATCATCGGCTACGGCGTGCAGGGGCGCGGCCAGGCCCTGAACCTGCGTGACAACGGGATCAATGTCATCGTCGGCGAGGAGTACAACACGAAGAAGGCCATCGAAGAAGGGTGGGTCCCCGGCAAGAACCTCTTCCCGCTCATGGAGGCCGCCACGCGGGGCACGATCCTCCAGTACCTCATGTCCGACGCTCAGCAGACGTCCATGTGGCCCGAGCTGAAGCCGACCCTGACAAAAGGCAAGGCCCTCTATTTCTCCCACGGGTTCTCCATCGTATACAAGGAGCAGACGGGTGTGATCCCGCCTGCCGATATCGACGTCATCCTCGTGGCCCCCAAAGGCGCCGGGCGAACCGTGCGCGACAATTACCTCGCGGGCAGCGGAATCAACTCGAGCTACGCCGTCTTCCAGGATGCGACGGGACGGGCCCTCGAGCGGACTCTGGCCGTGGGCGTGGCCATCGGGTCCGGATATCTCTTCCCGACGACCTTCCAGCACGAAGTGTGGAGCGACCTGACGGGCGAGCGCGGTGTGCTCATGGGGTGCCTGGCCGGCATCCTCGAGGCCCAGTACAACGAGCTGCGCAAGCAGGGCCACAGCCCCAGCGAGGCCTTCAACGAGACCGTGGAGGAGCTCACCCAGAGTCTCATGCCGCTGGTCGCCCAGAACGGCATGGACTGGATGTACGCCAACTGCAGCACCACGGCTCAGCGCGGGGCACTGGACTGGAAGGACCGCTTCCGCGATGCCGTGGCCCCCGTCTTCAGCGAACTCTACGAGCGCGTGAAGACCGGCAAGGAGACGGAGATCGTTCTGAGAGTCAACAGCGCACCCGATTATCGGGAGAAGCTGGAGAAGGAGCTTGCCACAATTCGCAACTCCGAGATGTGGCAGGCCGGCGCCGTGGTGCGCTCCCTGAGGCCGGAGCGCCGGAAGAAGTAGACGGTGAGACGTTGAGAAAAAAGGGAGGGAGAAAAACCGTTCTTCCTCCCTTCCTCTTTATGGTAGAATCGCGAACCAGCACAGTCACAGGGAGGGAAACATGCGAAGCGACCTGATGAAAAAAGGCGTTGAGAGGGCACCCCACCGGTCTCTCTTCAAGGCCATGGGTTACACCGACGAGGAGATCGCACGCCCCCTGATCGGGGTCGTCAACTCGTACAATGAGATCATCCCGGGGCACATCCACCTGCGCACCATCACCGAGCATGTGAAGGCGGGCATCCGCATGGCAGGCGGCACCCCCGTGGAGTTCCCCGCCATCGGGGTTTGCGACGGGATCGCCATGGGGCACGTCGGGATGAAGTACTCGCTGGCAAGCCGCGAGCTCATTGCCGACTCCGTCGAGGTCATGACCATGGGGCACCCCTTCGACGCCCTCGTTCTCATCCCCAACTGTGACAAGATCATCCCGGGGATGCTCATGGCGGCCCTGAGGCTCAACATCCCCTCCATCTTCATCAGCGGCGGGCCCATGCTCGCGGGAAAACTCCGCGGCAAGCCCGTGGACCTCATCACCGTCTTCGAGGGCGTGGGCGCCGTCAAGTCGGGAAAAATGACGGCCAGGCAGCTCAAGGATCTCGAGGACTGCGCCTGTCCGGGCTGCGGGTCCTGCTCCGGCATGTACACGGCCAACACGATGAACTGCATGACCGAGGCGCTCGGGCTGGGGCTGCCCGGCAACGGGACCGTCCTGGCCGTTGATTCCGCGCGGATGCGCCTGGCCAAAGAGGCCGGCATGAAAATCATGGAGTTGCTGAAAAAGAACATCCGGCCCCGCGACATCGCAACGCTTGCGGCCTTCAAGAACGCCATCGCCGTGGACATGGCCCTGGGCGGCTCCACGAACACCGTCCTTCACCTGCCGGCCATCGCCCACGAGGCGGGCATCCGGCTCGATCTGGAGCTCTTCAACCAGATTGGCGCGAAGACCCCCAATCTCTGCAAGCTCAGCCCCGCGGGGGCCCATCACATCGAGGACCTCGATACGGCAGGCGGCGTCCAGGCCGTGATGAAAGAGATCAGCAAGCTGGGCGTGATCGACCAAAAGGCATTGACCGTTTCCGGCACCACGGTGGCAAAAAACCTCAAGGAGACCCGCGTCTACGATTACTCGGTGATCCGCCCCGTGAAAGACCCCTACAGCCCTGACGGCGGTCTGGCCATTCTCAAGGGCAATCTCGCCCCCGAGGGCGGTGTCGTGAAGCGATCCGGCGTGGCCCCGAGCATGATGGTCAACGAGGGCCGCGCCCGCGT
The DNA here is from genome assembly GCA_964619035.1 of uncultured Syntrophaceae bacterium. Lineage (GTDB taxonomy): Bacteria > Desulfobacterota > Syntrophia > Syntrophales > UBA2192 > UBA2192. The sequence goes on from CAZUBX010000012.1 coordinate 16,716, forward strand.
CTTCGACAGCGAGGATGACGCCATCGCGGCCATCATGGGCGGGAAGATCAAGCCGGGCGACGTCATTGTCATCCGTTACGAGGGCCCCAAGGGCGGCCCCGGGATGCGCGAGATGCTCGCCCCCACGTCGGCGCTGGCCGGCATGGGCCTGGCCGAGTCGGTTGCTCTGTTGACCGACGGGCGCTTCAGCGGCGGCTCCCGCGGCGCGGCAATCGGGCACATCTCGCCCGAGGCGGCCGAGGGCGGCCCCATCGCGCTCGTGAAGGAAGGAGACCGCATCGCCATCGACATCCCGAAGCGCAAGATAGCCCTCCTGGTGAGCGTCGAGGAGCTAAAGCGGCGCAAAAAGGCCTGGAAGCCCCCGAAGCCGAAGATCCAGTCGGGCTACCTCTCCCGGTACGCAAGCCTTGTGACCTCCGGGAGCACGGGCGCCATCCTGAAAGATCGAGTCTGATTCATAGAGAGGGGAGCCGATGAGGCTCCCCTTTTCGTTTCTGCCGAGTTCCGTGCCTTAAGGTTGGCGAAGTTAGGAAGTTAGGAAGCGACGAAGAACGGAAAGAAACTCTTTCAGTTTGATTCATCCTGTTGTTTCCTGGCTTCCGATCTTCCTCTCTTCCGATCTTCCTCTCTTCCGATCTTCGGTATTTATATGATTTCCTCTGCCCTTCGAGCCATTGCCATCTCCATCACGGGGGTCCTCGCCTTGATGTTCTTCCTGCAGTCGCGGCTTGTCTACTTCCCCGACGGGCAGATCATCGCCACGCCGCGGGACAAGGGGATGGCCTACGAGGAGGTCTCCTTCGAAGCGGCCGACGGGGTGCAGCTTTCGGCCTGGTACGTGCCTGCCGAGGCCGGTCGGGGGGTTGTCCTCTTCAGCCACGGCAACGGCGGGAACATCTCCTACAATCTCCCCTTCGTCGAGATCCTGCACCGCGTGGGCCTCTCCACGTTCATCTACGATTACCGGGGCTATGGCCGGAGCAAGGGAAAACCCTCCGAGGAAGGGACCTACAGCGACATCGCTGGGGCATGGCGATACCTGACGGAGAGCCGGAAGGTCCCCGCCGGACATATCCTTCTCTACGGGCAATCCCTCGGCGGCCCCATCGCCGCAAAGCTCGCGACAGAGAAAACTCCCGCGGCAATCATCCTCGATTCCACCTTCACGAGCTTTGTCGACATCGCGGGCCACCACTACCCCTTTCTTCCCGTGCGGTGGCTGGCGCGCTTCGAGTACAACACGCTCGAGCATGTCAAAAACGTCCGGTGCCCCGTGCTCGTCATCCACAGCCCCGATGACGAGATCGTGCCCTACAGCCAGGGAGTGGCGCTTTTCGAGGCGGCACCGGAACCGAAAGGCTTTATCAAGCTTCGGGGGGGGCACAACGACGCCCTGTTTTTGTCGGAGGAGGAATACCGGAAAAGGATCGACGGGTTCCTGAAAAAAATCGGACGGTAGGCGACATGGAGAAGGCGGCATTTTTCCTGCATGACCATCGGGCATGCAGGTCACGCCGCAACGCATCATCAGGGCTGCCGGGAACCGCGCCGAGGTTGCCTTCCGGTTTCTGCTGCGCCTGTTTCTCCCGTTCGACCCGTGGCATCGCATGCCGCTTGCCGCAAAGGACTATGCCGTCGGCATCATTGCACACCTGAATTCCCTTCCCCGCAATCACAGGGGGCGTGTTGCCGATATCGGCTGCGGCCTCGGGGACATCCTGCTCAATCTTCATTTCGAGGATCGCCTGGGTCTCGACAATGACCCGGCCACTCTCAGAGGCGCGGAGATCATCCGCAAGACGCATCTCAGGGGCAACGCCCGCTTTGCCGGTTACTCGTTTCCCGAGGATCGGCTGGACGGCGTCTTCGACGCCATGATCATGGTCAACTGGCCCCATGCCTTCCCGCGGGACCCCTTAAAAACCGGCATCGCTCGCATGTTCCGGGACAACCTGAACGACGGCGGATGCCTCATCATCGACACGGTTTCAAAAAGCGGCTACCCCTACCGCCATTCGGCGAATTTTCTGCTCGGAGACCTGGGTGGGGTCGTGGAGCAAATCGGCGCCTATCCCTGCGGGCGCAGAGTGTGGAAGGTGACAAAAGAAGGGGCCGGTGTTCGGTGACCCCTGATCCGTGCACGACGAAAAACAGGGTCGGATCATCCCGGGAATAGCTCAGGAATAATAGAAAGGCGCGAACCGGCCCCAACAGGCATGGCCATCCACTGCAGAGGCAAATCCTTCCTCATGGCGAGGGGTACTTGTCGTCGAATTCGTCTTTTTGCTTCAAGTGCTCGGTCATCATGATCCGGTCCTGGACGGCCTTTTGCCGAGATTTCAGATCTTCCAGATACACTTCGCGGGTCACACCTGCCGGCACGGCTCCGCCCTTGTTCACCCGGTCGATCTCCTGATCGATCTTCATGCCGTAGACCCGAAGCTCTTCGGTGGACATAAACGTTTCGCTCGTGGCGAGAATCCCCTCGGAGTAGGTGCGCGACGCGGCGCATCCCGCGATCACGGCCGGCACGATCACGGACAGCAGCACGATATAGACGATCTTTCTCTGCATGGTTCACCCCCTTGTTCCATATGGACAGGCATCACTCGGAGCCCTCCTTTAAAATAATCGCTTTCTGCCCTGTTTGCAACTCGCCGATTCATCCCGCGGTGCCCGGCCGCTTTTTCCTTCCGCCGGTGAGAAAAGCATTGGCAGCCACCCGGGAAAAAGTGTAGATTACGGCAAGCTTTTTCGGATTCATCTGTCCCGCATGCAGAACTGCCGGAGAGGTAGCAGACATGAAACGCAAGCCCATCCTCATTTCATCCCTGGTTGCACTCCTTCTGCTCGTCGCCCTGGCCGCCTACTCGGCGATGCCCACAACCGTCGAGCAGGTGCCCCGACTGACGAAGGAAGCCGTCAAGGAGATGCTCGGGAAACCCGACGTCGTCATCGTGGACATCCGCTACATCAAGCAGTACGAGCAGAGCGACAAGAAGCTGCCCGGGGCCGTTTTCGTCCAGCCGGAAAACTTCGACGAATTCGTCAAGAACCATCCGCAGAAGGACAATACCTACATCTTGTACTGAGCCTGACCGCAGGAGTACACGGCCGCCCGGGGGGCGGTTGAACTTTACAAGCGCGGCTACACCAAGGTTTACGCCCTGACGGGCGGGTGGAATGAGTGGGTCAAGGCCAACTTCCCCACGGAGAAAAAGGAGATCGCCTCCGCGAAGCTCTGTGTCGCCTGCCACACGGCGATCACGCCCGGCGTGGTGTCGGACTGGAAACTGAGCAAGCACAGCCAGAAGGGTGTCGACTGCGCCGTTTGCCACGGTGACAAGCACTACTCCCCGGAGACGGCCGCCTTGGCCGAGGTCCCGAGGCCCGAACGGTGCGCCTACTGCCACGGCACACAGGTCAAGCAGTTCCAGGGCGGCAAACACGCCAAGGCCTGGGCCTCCATGAAGGCCATGCCCACCTTCCACATGCAGCCCATGGCGCTGATGGACGGCATGAAAGGCTGCGGGGGCTGCCACAAGATCGGGATCAAGACCGACGAGGAGGTGAAGGAACTGAGAAAACAGGGGGGCCAGTTCGGCGTTGCCTCCTGTGATTCCTGCCACACCCGCCACCTCTTCTCCAAGAAGGAGGCCCAGCAGCCCCAGGCCTGCCAGACCTGCCACATGGGCATCGACCACCCCCAGTGGGAGATGTACTCCTCCTCCAAGCACGGGGTGCGCTACCTGCTGAAGCAAAACGGCGTGCTTCCCGAGAGCGCGGCGGCGCCCACCTGCCAGAGCTGCCACATGTCCGGCGGCAACCACGGCGTGCGCACGGCATGGGGGTTTGTGGCCGTGAGGCTCCCGCTGCCCCAGGACCCGAAGTGGGCGGCCGACCGGACCAGCGTCCTCAAGGGCCTGGGGGCACTCGATCCCTCCGGTAAGCCCACGGCCCGCCTCGGCGTGCTCAAGGACCTCGACGTCTTCCGGACGACCCAGGAGGATTGGCAGAAGGAGCGCGACCGGATGTTCGCGAACTGCCGCCAGTGTCACTCTCCGAACTTCGCCAGGGGCGAGCTCGAGAAAGGCGACATGATGATCCGCGAGGCGGACCGGCTGCTGGCCGAGGCGATCGAGATCGTGGCGGGCCTCTACAAGGACAAGATCATCCCCAAGTCGGCTCATTACGCCTACCCCTACCCCGATCTTCTGGCGTTCCATGACGCCCCGACATCCATCGAGCAGAAGCTCTACCTCATGTTCCTGGAGCACCGGATGCGGACCTTCCAGGGCTCCTTCCACGCCAACCCCGACTATGCCCTCTGGTATGGCTGGAGCAAAATGGTGTCGGATATCACGGAGATCCGCAAGATGGCGGCGGATCTGAGGAAGGAAAAGAAGGCAAAACGATAGAAGATACAAGGAGAGACGTGTATGCGACAGCTGAAGTGCAACCGGCGCGGCCCATGGTTAGCCTTTGTTTGTCCCCTGCTTCTCGCCTGTCTGCTCATGACGGGCGGGTGCTATACCTCCTACTTTTGCGACAACGGAAAGATCATCAAGACGAGAGACCAGTTGAGCGGCCAGAAAGTCGTCATAGACGTGGGCGACGGGGACATCATCCTCCCCCGGGTGCAGGCTGCCGAGGGATCGAAGTTCAGCGACGGGACGAGAACCTTCTGGTTCAAGGGGGATGAACTCATCGTGGAGTCGGCCGGCAAGACCCCCTACGGTCGTTGCACGCTTTCCCGCTGAGCCGGCAATGAACAGGGAAGGCGCTCCCCAACGGAGCGCCTTTTTTATTTTGCCGCCTGCCTCTCCCCTTTACAAACAGATTCCCCAACCTCATATTAGAGCTAAAGTAAAAGGAGAAACGACGGTGAAGACCTTTTTTCTCACCCTGCTCATTTCCATCCTGGCACTCGGGTGCCAGAGCACGGAAACCAAAGCCACCGAGGGGAAGAATCCCATGACAAAAGAAGCTCAGAACCAGAAGGTCGCCACCTTTGCCGGCGGCTGCTTCTGGTGCACGGAATCGGACTTCGAGAAGGTGCCCGGCGTCCTGAAGGTCATCTCGGGATACACGGGCGGCAAGAAGGAGAACCCCACCTACGAGGAGGTTTCCTCCGGCCGGACGGGCCACCTGGAGGCCATCCAGGTCTACTACGATCCCTCAACAATCACCTATGAACAGCTCCTCGAAGTCTTCTGGCGGCACATCGACCCCACCGACGGCGGCGGGCAGTTCGTCGACCGGGGCTCCCAGTACCGAAGCGCCGTCTTCTATCACGACGAGGAGCAGAAAGGGCTCGCCGAAAAATCGCGCGACGCCCTGGCCAGATCGGCGAAGTTCGCCAGGCCCGTCGCAACGGAGATCCTCCCCCTCACAAAGTTTTACGAGGCCGAGGAGTACCACCAGGATTACTACAAGAAGAGCCCCCTGCGATACCAGTTCTACCGGTCCAATTCGGGCCGCGACTCTTTCCTGAAAAAGACCTGGGGCAATGAGAAGCCGAAATCCGCGGCGCCGGCGGGAAAGGCCTACGCGAAGCCCGACGACGCCGCCCTGAAACAGAAACTCACCCCGCTGCAGTACCAGGTCACGCAGAAAGAAGGCACGGAACCTCCCTTCAGAAACGAGTACAACGACAACAAGCGCGAAGGGATCTACGTGGACATCGCCTCGGGCGAGCCCCTGTTCAGCTCGCAGGACAAGTTCGACTCCGGGACGGGCTGGCCGAGTTTCACGAAACCGCTCGAGCCGGGCAATGTCGTCGAACGGGCAGACAGGAGCCTTTTCACGGTCCGCACGGAGGTCCGCAGCCGTCACGGCGACTCCCATCTCGGCCACGTCTTCCCCGACGGGCCCGCTCCCACGGGGCAGCGCTTCTGCATGAACTCGGCGGCCCTGCGCTTCGTCCCGAAGGAGGATCTGGAAAAGGAAAGCTACGGCGAGTACCTGAAACTGTTTGAGAAGAAGTGATGAGGTGAAAAGAAAAAATACAGGTTGAACGGCAGGGCACAAATCGGTTATCCATCGGACGTTACAACTTAGTCACCCTTTCACTTCCGGACCTTCAGCATCCGCCAGGTGAAGGAGTACCTGAGGGACAAAGGGCTCAAGGTCACCCTCTGAGCACAGGATCGAAGCCAGGGAGATGGTCAAAATAGGGACGAGGGACCAGGGGGTAGGGTGTAGGCGAAGAAGACCATGCTGGAAAATGAAGCCGCAATCCGCCTGGGGTTCTTTCTGGGCACGCTGCTCGTCCTGGCCTTTCTGGAAAGATGGGCGCCGAGACGCGTGTTGAACACCCCCAAGCCGGCTCGCTGGCTTGCCAACCTCGGGATCGTGACGGCGGACACGTTCATCGTGCGTTTCCTTTTCCCCGTTCTCCCTGTGGGCTTCGCCCTTTTGTGCCGGCAGGAGGGATGGGGTCTTTTGAACCATTTCCAGGTGCCCTACGGAGTTGCCGTCTTCGCCGGGGTGGTCCTCTTCGATTTCTTCATCTATATCCAGCATGTTCTCTTCCACCACGTTCCCGCTCTGTGGCGCCTTCACGGAGTCCATCACACGGATCTCGACTTCGACGTCACCACAGCCATCCGATTCCACCCAGTCGAGATCCTCCTTTCTATGGGGATCAAGCTGGGTCTCGTCTACCTCTTCGGTCCTCCGGCCCTGTCGGTCATCCTCTTCGAGATCATCCTGAACGGCACGGCCATGTTCAGCCACAGCAACCTCCGGCTTCCCCTCTGGCTTGACGGAGTCCTCCGGCTCGTGATCGTCACGCCGGACATGCACCGCGTCCACCACTCCGTCATCATCGCGGAGCGCAACAGCAACTTCGGCTTCAACCTTTCCATCTGGGACCGCCTCCTCGGGACCTACCGCCCCCAGCCCGAAAAAGGGCACGAGGGAATGGTCATCGGCCTGGCCAACTTTCGCGACCCTTCCCGCCTCAGCCTGCTGAGGCTTATGATCCTGCCATTCACCGCTCGACACCCGTAAAGAGGGGGTCTGGAATATTGGAGTAATGGAATCATGGGTACAATAAACCCAACATTCCATCATTCCAGGATTCCACCATTCCAGCCGTTTTCCCGTGAAAAAATCTCTGGACGAACGGGGGGGAAAAGCGTTATGGAGTACCGCTTTGGGGAGGTGTGCTGGAATGGAGCCGGAAAAAACGGCAGGCATAGGAAAAGACCGGCTGGCCATGATCGTCCTGACGGCCATGGTCTTCGCGGGGGCAATCCTGCTCTTCGGGCTCGAGCCCCTGGCGGGGCGGCTGCTGACACCCTACTTCGGCGGTGCGGCCCATGTCTGGCTCACCTGCCTGATGTTCTTCCAGGCGGTTCTGTTCATCGGGTACCTCTACGCTCACCTCTTCGCAAGAAAGCTCGGCGTGTGGCATCTGGCCATCCTTGCCCTTCCTCTCGTGAATCTGCCGCTCCAGGTCCATGCCCAGCCCGACCCGAACGCCCCTCTTGGGCACCTGCTCTATGTCCTTTCCCTTTACGTGGCATTGCCTTTCGCCGTGCTGTCGACAACGGCCGTCGTGGCGCAAGCCTGGCTGAGCCATTCGCGGGTGGGACAAAACCAGGAACCCTACCCCCTCTATGCCGCCTCCAACGCAGGCTCCCTCATCGCGCTGCTCGGCTACACCTTTGTGGCGGAGCCGCTCATCGGGGTGAAGCTGCAGAGCGTCGCCTGGAGCCTGACGTACGTTCTCTACGCCGCCCTTGTCGTCGCCGCGTGGTTTCTGCTGCGCCCAAATCTGGGACCGATGGCAGCCGACGGGCAGGGGGAGACGAAGGCCGAGCCGACGGCGATCGGCAAGAAGGTTTATGGCCAGTGGCTCCTGCTCTCCTGCCTGCCCTCGGCATTCCTTCTCGCCGTGACGAACTACATCGCCCTCGAGGTGGGGTCCTTCCCGCTCGTCTGGATCCTGCCGCTTGCCCTCTACCTGGGAAGCTTCATCGTCACCTTCCGGACAGGCGGCGGCGTGCCCCGTTTTCTGCAAAATCTATGGCCAGAGCTCCTGCTGGCGGGGCTTCTCATGTTCCTCGTCGGGCCGGTGCACTGGCTAGCCATCCTGGGGCACCTCGCGGTCTTTTTCCTCGTCTGCCTGGTCTCCCATGGAACACTCTATGAACTTCGCCCGCCGGCCTCGCACCTGACGAACTTCTATCTCACATCGTCCCTGGGCGGGTGGATCGGGGGGGCCCTCATCAGCCTGGGAGCGCCCTTCGTTTTTCCGGCCCTGTACGAATACCCGATCATCGTGGTGCTTTTCGCCCCCGCCTTCTGGTGGTGCCGGGAGAAGCCCTTCGCACGTCTTCGCGCCTATTTCTCCTATGCGGCCATCGTGGGCCGTGCCGTGATCGTGGCCTTCCTCGTCTTTCTCATCGTAAAGGAAGGCTGGGAGGCCATGAAGGAGCCCGTGCGCTTCCGCCACAGGAATTTCTACGGCACCTACACGATCTGGGATGTCGCAAGCTACCCGACGGATGTACGGCAGCTCCTTCACGGGCGGACCATCCACGGCGCCCAGATCCTCGAACCCGGAGAGCGCCGGATTCCCATCATGTACTACTTCATCGGTGGCGGGATCGCGGATGTCTACGAGACGACACCTCCCGTTCGAAGGATGGCCGTGCTCGGGCTCGGGGCCGGTGCTGCGGCGGCCTACGTCAAGCCGGGCGATTCCATGACCTACTACGAGATCGACCCGGACAACGAGGGAATCGCACGGCACTGGTTCAGCTATCTCAACGACTGCGAGGGGGATGTCCGGGTGGTCGTGGGGGACGGCAGGCTGGCCATGCAGCGGATCGGCCGCGATGAGCCTCCTTATGACATCATCCACATGGACGCCTTCACGGGCGACGGGATCCCCACCCATCTGTTGACGCGGGAGGCAGTAGAAATCTACCTCGAGCGTCTCGACCGAAACGGGGTCATCCTTTTCCACGTGTCGAACCGCTACTATGAGCTGCGGCCCACCCTCAAGGCGATCGCCGCGCAGTTGGGGCTTGCGGGCGCCATCAACGTGCCCACGCCCAAAACCCAGCTGCAGGCCAACCAGAGCGCAACCTGGTGCGTGGCCCTTGCGAGGGACCCGGAGAGGTTGAAGAGCCTTGTCGGCCGCGGCTGGATTCCCCTCGGCCCCGGTGACGGCCTGCCCGAAGTGATCCCCTGGACGGACGACCATATCAATATCCTGTCTCCGCTCTGGGAAAACTCGAGGGAGCGCTGGGCAAGCTTCAGCTTCCCGGCCTGGGTGAAGTCCATCTGGCCGTGGAAGTGACGGGAATCAGTGTCTGAGTGCCTGAGTGTTTGAGTGTCTGAGTGAAGAAAAAAGCCCGACATTCGGGGATAAGACAAAAGAAAAACCCCCGCTTCCGGTATCGGAATGTCGGGGGTTTTTTTGAGTCTTTTGCTGCGGCTTGTATTTCTCTGATCTTCACTTCTTCACTCAGACACTCAAGCACTCAGGCACTTCTACCTGAGGCCCTTTGGGTCCGCCGGGTCAAACCGCGGGGAGCCGGGAGCGGTTACGCTCGTACTCCTCCATGACTTTCCTCGTGTACCCCGTCTTGGGCTCGCTGCTTCTCTGCATGTTCTGACGGGCCCGGGTATAGCCTACGTTGTAGGCATAGAGGATGGCGTAATCGTTATCGTAATGCCGGCTGAGCCAGGAGAGGTAGTAGATGCCGAAGCGTACGTTGGCGTGGGGACTAAGAAGGACATCCCGCTCGTAGGGGATACCCACCTCCTCGGAGAACTCGCGGGCCACTACGCGCTTGACCTGCATGATTCCGATGGCCCCGGCATCGGAGACGATGTCGTGGCGGAAGTTGCTCTCGGCATCCATGACGGCCAGAACGAGGCGGTAATCGACGGCATAACGCCGGGAGGCGTCATACAAGGTTTTCGCCACCTCCCGGAGCTCTTCGTCCGGAATGAGGGCGTTTTTCTCCGCCAGGTGATCCGCAATCAGCTCCACGGCGCGCACTTCTTCCCAGTTCAATTCAATCCCGAGGCCGCTGTAGGCCTCTTCGGAAAAATTCAGGCTCGTCAGCGAAACCACGCCGATGATCATTCCGAGCAGAGCCAGTAGTCTCAAAGCTTTCATATCTTTCACCCTTCTTTCTCCTGTCCGATCCCCCTGCGGCTGGTCTTGTCGCGGGGCAGTGTCTCAGGAGTTTTCGTTGGGGAGGTTCAGCGGGATGAGGAGACCGGAAGGTCAGGTTGGTTGAAGAAGACTGTTACTTCATGCACCCGCTGCAACATTATTTTTGCATATGTTACAAATCATTGAAGGTGATTGCAAGGGAAAAGTGACGATATTCTTTTATTTCTCAATGATATCAGTAACATAAATAAAATGTTGGCCCTTTTCGGTCCCTCGGTGCAGAAAATCCTTGCTTTTCAGTATTGTGGCAGCTGCCGAGGGGATCAACGCGTCCTTGCCATCCTCCGGCGTTTCGGCTAACGTTGACCCTCCAGGACGGAGATGACTCTGCGGTCTCCGGAATCTGACGCACAAGTCCATGACGGAGAAAATGATGAAGAACCCTTTTTTCAAAAAAGCACAGATTCGATGTTTCCCGGTTCTTTTGGGGGTCATCGCGCTCGCGTGGATCATGCCGGGAAACGCTGCCGCTCAGAAAGGCGGCTCGCCGGACCTCAGTACCGCCATCATCCGGGTGGCCAAGGATAACATCCCCGCCGTGGTCCACATCGAAGTGACCCGGAGCCAGGAAGTCAGGCGCCCAACGATGCCCTTCGAGGGGGACCCCTTCTTCCGCTTCTTCCAGGACCCTCAGCGCGCGCCCGGAAAGTTCAAGCGGGAGATGCGGGGGCTCGGCACGGGAATGATCACCGACGCCCAGGGTCACATCCTGACCAACAACCACGTCGTGGGCGGCGCCTCCAAGGTCCAGGTTCTGCTCGCCGACGGGTCCCGGTTTGAGGCCCGCGTCGTGGGGACAGACCCTAAGACGGACCTTGCCGTCGTCAGGATCGACGCCAAGAAGGCTCTCCCCCACGTGAAGTTCGGCAACTCCGATGCCGTCGAGGTGGGCGAGTGGGTCGTCGCCATCGGCCACCCCCGCGGCCTCGACCAGACGGTGACGACGGGCATCATCAGCGCCAAGCACCGCCGGGGGATCACAGACCCATCGGGCTACCAGGACTTCCTCCAGACCGACGCGGCCATCAACCCCGGAAACAGCGGCGGGCCGCTTCTCAACCTCCGGGGCGAGGTCGTCGGGGTGAACGCCGCCATAGCAACGCAGTCGGGCGGTTTCGAGGGGATCGGATTTGCGATCCCCAGCAACATGGCCCTCTACATTTCCAACGAACTCATCGCCAGGGGCAAGGTGGAGCGGGGCTGGCTCGGAGTGTCCGTGCAGGATCTCAGCTATGATCTCTCCAAAACCATGGGCATCGAGGGGACCCGCGGCGCCCTTGTCTCCGAGGTCCTCAAGGCAAGCCCGGCGGAGAAGGCAGGCCTCAAACAGGGCGACGTCGTCATCGCCTACAACGGCAAGGAAATCCGCGATGCCTCGCAGCTGCGCAACGAGGCGGCCGTATCGCCCATCGGCAAAGAGGTGAAGGTGACGATCGTCCGCGAAGGGAAGAAGCGGGAGGTGCCCGTACGGATCGAATCCATGGAAAGCCGCGTCCAGGCCAACGCCGCCCCGATCCGGGATCGCCTGGGCGTCACGGTGCGCCCGGCAGCGGCAAAGGAGGCCGCTCGCCTGAAGATCAGGCCCGGCCAGGGAGTCGTCATCACCCGCGTCGAGGCCGGAAGCCCGGGAGCCAAGGCCGGCATGGAGCCCGGGGACGTGATCCTGGAGGTCAATGAGATTGCCCTGTCGACCCCACAGGACCTCTCCGGGGCCCTGGCCCTGGTGAAGCCGGGCCAGCAGATCCTGGCGGCCGTCGTCGACGGACGCACCGGCGAGAGAGGCTCTCTTCAGATCAAGGTTCGTTGAGCCTTTTTCCCTCCCTTGCCCACCCGGAGAGGCGCCGGAGCGATCAAGAATCCGTGAATGTCGGGCCTTTTTTTGCTATACTCCCACCACGGGCCACCGCACCGGGCGGGCGGCCGACAACGGCAGGGGGAGCGGCTTGATGCACAACGCAACCGGTCGGCCACTCATGAGCAGCGCGATGGGCGTTGCCCTGCTTCTTTCCCTGGCGTTGATTGCGTCCTGCGCCCCATCAGCGCCCGGCCCGGCCGCAGAATCGTTCAAGAAGGAAGTCCAGGCGACGAAGGAATCTCTTGCGCCCTCCCTGATGGATGCCGTGGCCAGTCGGGACCCCCGTTCGGCCAGGAGCATCCTCGAGCGGCAATGCGCCCAGGCCGAAAAACGCGGCAGGCCTTTTTCCTGTGGGATCACCGTCCTGGACCATCACGGCATCACGCTCGCATCCGCCACGCCCGGCGAACCGATCAGGCGCCTCGACTACTCGCGCTATGAGGTTGTCATGAAGGCCTTAAAGGAGCGCAAAATCGTCAAGGCGAAACTCTACCTCCAGGACCACTCAACACTCTACGTTGTGGGCATCCCCCTTGTGCGCCAAGGGGAGGCGCTGGGGCTTTTGGTGCTTGCCTTTGACGCGGCAGACCTCCGGAATCGGTTCGGTCTCACCGAGGAGGAATTCCTGAGGGCGGATCTGAACGGCTGAAACCCATCACAACCCGGATCGATGGAAGAAATGGAAACGACAGGATACCGGCTCAGCGTCGAAGGGAAAACGGGGGAAGAGGCGACGATCCGCCTCGCAGGCCGCCTTTCGCTGGACGATTTGGAGCCCCTCATGGCCGACCTGCAGGCGATCCCGGGGCGACTGCAACCCCGGAGGCTTTCCGTCGATCTCGCCGATGTCGACTACCTGGACAGCGCCGGGGCGCTCGCCCTGATCGAACTGGAGAACCTCGCCAGGTCGCTCACGATCCCCTTTGCACTCCTCAACGTCTCCGGGACAAATCACGGCCTGCTGGGCCTCATCGATCGGGAAACGCTCCAGCGGCCGCCGCTGAGACCGGAATCGATCCGGCCGACCGCTGTGGAGAAACTGGGCGAGGTGGCCCGCAGGCAGTACCGCGACTTCCTCGAGATCATGTCCTTCGTCGGGGAGCTCGTGGTGGCGCTTGCCTATAGCCTGGCGCACCCCCGCAGCGTGCGCTGGGAGGACGTAAAATTCTACATGAAACGGGCGGGCGCAGACGGGCTTCCCATCGTGGCGCTCATCAGCCTGCTGCTCGGCCTCATCATGGCCTTCATGTCGTCTCTTCAGCTCAAACAGTTCGGGGCCACCATCTACGTGGCCAACCTCGTGACCCTGGCCATGGTCCGTGAACTGGGCCCCATCATGACGGCCATCCTCGTGGCGGGCCGCTCGGGATCGGCCTTCGCCGCGGAGATCGGCACCATGGTCGTCAACGACGAGGTCAACGCGCTCGTGACCATGGGCTTTGACCCCATCCGGTTTCTAGCCGTCCCCAAGGTGCTCGCAGTCATGGTGGTGGTGCCCATCCTGACCGTTTACGCGGATCTCTTCGCCATCCTCGGCGGCCTCATCGTGGGGATCACGGGCCTGGATCTCACCGCCTTCACCTATATCCAGCAGACAAAGTCCAGCATCCGGGTCTTTGACTTCGCCACGAGCCTGATCAAGGCCGTGGTCTTTGCACTGCTGATTGCCGGGATCGGCTGCCAGCGGGGATTCAAGGTGAAGGGGGGGGCCGAGGGTGTGGGGACGTCGACGACCTCCGCCGTCGTCTCGGCCATTTTCCTGATCATCCTGGCCGATTCGGCCTTTGCCATCATGCTGCATTACATCCGGCAGTGACACATTTGAGGCTGGCCTTCTTCAAGGGGTTCATGGACAGGCAGATGGCAGGCTGCCGGTTAAAGGAAGTGAGGATCAGAAGTCAGGAAGAGCAGAAGAGCGGAGTGGAAGGGTTCTTTTTCCGATCTTCCGAGCATCCGATCTTCCGAGCTTCGTGTTCGCATCGCGCAAAACTCGGGTAGCGGCACTCGGCAAACATCACGCGAGCAACGATGGAAACAGCGAAAACAGAGCCGGTCATCATCGTCGAGAACCTCACGGCACGCTTTGGCGACGTGACAATCCTTGAGGACGTGAGCTTCGAGGTCCGCCGGGGCGAGCGATTCATGATCCTCGGGGGCAGCGGCTGCGGCAAGTCGACGCTGCTCAAGCACATGATCGGCCTCATCAAGCCCTCTGCAGGCCGGGTCATCATCAACGGCATCGACATTGCCCGGGCCGACGAGGCAGCGCTTCACCGGGTTCGAAGTGATCTCGGTGTGCTCTTCCAGGCCGATGCCCTTTTCGGCTCCATGTCGCTTGCGCAGAACGTGGCCCTGCCGCTTGCTGAGTACACCGACCTTTCGCCGGAGCTGATCCGCGAGATCGTCCGGATGAAGCTCGGTCTTGTGCACCTGGTGGGCTATGACAATCACATGCCGGCGGAGCTTTCCGGGGGCATGCGAAAACGGGCGGGGCTGGCGCGGGCCATGGCCCTTGACCCCACGTTCCTCTTCTTCGACGAACCCTGGGCGGGCCTCGATCCCGTGACGGCCGCCGAGCTCGACATCCTCATCCGCAGCCTCAACGAGGGGATCGGCACGACGATGGTCTTCGTCACCCAGGAGCTGGCCTCCATCTTCAGCCTCGGCGAACGGGCCATCATGCTCCACAAGGACACGAAAGGCATCATCGCGCGGGGAACGCCAGCAGAGCTCCGGGAAAAGTCAACGGACCCCCGGGTGCTCAACTTTTTCAACCGTCAGGCGGATTAGCAAGGAGAAGCACCAAGATGGTCAGACATGTATCAAGCCGGGCCCTCGGACTCTTCGTCACTATCGGCATCATCCTGGGGGTAGTAGCCATCATCTGGGTCGGGGCCTCGAAGTACTTCGAAAAAGGAGACCGCTACGTCACCTTCTTCAACGAGAGCGTCCAGGGCCTCCAGCAGGACTCGGCCGTCAAGTACCGCGGGGTGGATGTGGGTCGCGTGGAGGGAATCCGGGTGGCTCCCGACAACCGGCTCATCGAGGTGGTCATGAAGATCCGGCTCAGGGAGGAGGTGGAAAAAAATAACGTCGCCTCCCTGAGGGCGGTCGGGATCACAGGCATCGTCTTCATCGAGCTCGACCGGCGCAATCCCGAGGAGCCCGAACTGTCACCGAGGATCGACTTCGCCTCCGAGTATCCGATCATCCCGTCGAGGCCGTCACAGCTCAGGCAGATCTTCTCGGGCATCGACGAGATCGTCGAGAAGATCAAGCAGGTCGACCTCGAGGGCATCTCGAAGAGCATCACTCACTCGGCCAAGGCGGCGGAAGACCTCCTGGCAGGTCCCCGGACGCAGAAAGTGCTGGCAAACCTGGAGTCCATCTCCGTCAACCTCGATCAAACGATGGCCCGCGTCGAAAAGATCTCCGCAGAGGGAAATCTCGAGGGGATTGTCGGCGAGACCCGGGCGGCCCTCGTCGAGGCCCGCTCGCTCATCGCCGTCACGCGCGACGAACTCAAGGCCCTCCGGCTTGCCGAGACGGCGGAAAAAACGAACCGGGTTGTAGACAGCCTTTCCAGGACCACGCGCACGACGGCCCGGGATCTCCAGGTCATGAGCGACAACATGAAACGCTCCTCTGAGACGCTGGAGAGGCTCGTGGAGAGGCTGGAGTCCAACCCCTCGGATCTGCTCTTCAGCAAGCCCCCCCCGGCGGGGAGGAGGGACTGACAAAGATCGAAGGTAAGAGGGAAGGAGGGTAAGAAGTTGAGAAAAAGCAGGGAACACTGCAAGCAGGGGTGGATGAGACGGATATGGTTCCTCTTGTTGGCCATGCTCTTCCTTGTGGGGTGCGGGGGCGGGAAATCAACCTACGTGGTTCAGCAATACCTCCTGGACTACTCCCCGCCTGCGCTCGCGGGCCTTACAAAGGCCAACGAGGTGCTCCGCGTGGAGCCCTTCTCCACGGCCCAGGCCTTCACCGGCACAGCCATGTTCTACCGTCCGTCACCCTTCGAGCTGAGCTCATACAGCAGAGAGCGCTGGCGCGTGATGCCGGGCGATATGGTGACGGATTTCCTGCTGAGGGACCTGCGCAATGCCGGCACGTTCACGGCCGTCCTGGCCTACGAGGATCCGGGCGAGGGCCGCTTCGTTGTGACAGGCACCGTTGCCGAGTTCCTGGAGGTGGACGGAAGAGACGGCCCCAAGGCCCGGCTTTCCGTCGACGCGACTCTCCTGGACACAACGCAGCGGGAGATTACAAAGCGCGTCGTCTTCCAGAAGACCTACACGGTCGAGGAGGCGATGAAGGACAAGTCGGCCGGGGCCCTTGCCGAGTCCATGAGCGGGGCCATGAAAAAGTTCTCCGGGGAGCTCATGCTGGACATTCACCGGGCGATGGGCAGAGTGAAGGATTCGAACTCGCCCTAGCGAATCTGGATGTTTTCATCAAAACGACCCATGCCACGGGGCCATGTTGCCGGAAATGGAACCCCGTCGCAGGAAAAACCGGGAGAAGGTGATGTCATGACGATCAAGGAAAAGGATTATTTCACTGCCCTTTACGAAGTGGCCAGGGTAATCAACGCCTCCCTGGAGCCCTCGGAAGTCCTCGAAAAAATCGCCCACTGCGTAACCGAGGCGATGGACGTGAAGGCCTGCTCTATCCGCCTGCTCGATGCACGCGGAAAGCGTCTTCTCATGGGGGCATCCCAGGGGCTTTCGAAGGGTTACCTTCACAAAGGCCCTGTCTTGGTGAAGGAAAGCGGCATCGACCGAGGGGCTCTCGGGGGAAAGACGATCTGGATCCAGGACGCCCAGTCGGACAGGGATTTCCAGTACACCGCCGAAGCCAAAAAGGAAAAGATCCGATCCATCCTGGTGGTCCCGCTGGTTGTCGGGAAGAAGGCCATCGGGGTCCTTCGCGCCTACACGAAAGAGGAGAGGAAGTTCGAAAAGCAGGAAATCCGGTTCCTCGAGGCCGTGGCCAACCTGAGCGCCATTGCCCTGGACAACGCCCGCCTATACAACGCCCTCAAGACGAATTTCGAACTGCTCGTGGAACACAAGTACAGGATTGATGACCATTAAAAGGCAGGCTTAAGGCTAAAGGCTTAAGGCAAAGGGCCATAAGGACGCAGATTTCAGCCATATTCGGGAGAAGAAAATGACACGGATAGGGATCAACGGGTTCGGGCGGATCGGGCGACAGGTGCTCAAGGCGATAATCGAGAGGTACCCGAAGACGCTGCAGGTCGCGGCCGTCAACGATCTCTTCGACGTGGAGACCAACGCCCATCTCTTCAAGTATGACACCAACTACGGGCGCTTCCAGGGCACCGTCGCCGAGGGGAAAGACCAGTTCATCATCAATGGCCAGCCCATCCGGAGCTTCGCTTACCGCGACCCTGCCCAGATCCCCTGGGACGACGAGGGGGTTCAGATCGTCATCGAGAGCACGGGCCTGTTCACCGACGGCGCAAAAGCCCAGGCCCACCTCCAGGCGGGGGCGAAAAAGGTCATCATCTCGGCCCCGGCCAAGGGCGAGGACATCACCGTCGTGATGGGTGTTAATCACGGCACCTACAACCCGAAGAAGCACAGCATCATCTCCAACGCCTCCTGCACAACCAACTGTCTGGCGCCCCCCGTAAGCGTCGTCCACGCCGCCTTCGGCATCGAGAAAGGCATGATGACGACGATTCACTCCTACACGAACGACCAGCGGATCCTGGATCTGCCCCACAAGGACCTCCGGCGCGCCCGTGCGGCGGCCTGCAACATCATCCCCACGACGACGGGGGCGGCAAGGGCGCTCTCCCTCATCATCCCCGAGCTCGAGGGACGCTTTGACGGCTACTCGCTCCGCGTCCCCACACCGACGGTCTCCGTGGCGGATTTCACTGCCGAGTTGAAAAAAACCGCCACGACGGAGGAACTCCGCGAGGCCCTCAAACAGGCGGCAAGAAAGTCGCTGCAGGGAATCATGGCCTGCGAGGAGGATCCCCTCGTGTCGATGGACTTCAAGGGCGATACGCACTCGTCCATCGTGGACATGGAGTTCACCCAGGTCTTCCGCGGCAACATGGCCAAGGTCGTGGCCTGGTACGACAACGAGTGGGGCTACTCGTGCCGGGTGGCGGACCTGGCGGACTATATCGCCGGTAAAGGACTGTGAAAAAAGGTCAGGAGAGCGCCATGCCAAAACTGATTCTTCCGCGTAAAATCCGCAAGCGCGACGGCTCCGTCGTCCCCTTCGAAAAAGAAAAGATCCGCTACGCCGTCGAGCGGGCGGCCTTCGAGGTCCTCCAGGACCGCCTGAAGTCAATTACCGTTTCCGAAACGGTGACCAACACCGTCCTGGCCGATGTAGACCGCCTCTACCGGAAGACGGCCCCCGGTGTCGAGGCCATCCAGGACCTCGTCGAGCAGGGCCTCATGAAGGCGGGTTACGGCCCCATCGCCCGGGCCTATATCCTCTACCGCGAGCGCCGTGCGGAGATGCGCCAGGCCAAGGCGGCCCTGGGTCTCAAAGACGACCTCAAGTTCCCCATCAACGCCATGGAAGTCCTCAAGAAGCGCTACCTGATCAAGGACGACGAACGCAACATCGTCGAAACGCCCGGCGAGCTTTTCCGCCGGGTGGCCCGCCACGTGGCCCGGGGGGAAAAGAATTTCAAATCGGCCGTCTCGGCCACCGAGGCCGAAGAGACCTTCTATGACATGATGCGCGAGCTCACCTTCCTGCCCAACTCGCCGACCCTCATGAACGCGGGCACGGCGCTTGGTCAGCTCTCGGCCTGTTTTGTGCTGCCCGTGGGGGACTCCATCGACGGGATCTTCGGGGCGCTTCATCACATGGCCAAGATCCATCAGTCCGGCGGCGGCACGGGTTTTAATTTTTCGCACCTGCGGCCCAAAGGGGCCCTCGTCAAGACAACCAAGGGCGAGGCCTCGGGGCCCGTTTCCTTAATGAGCATCTTCGATGCAGCCACCGGGGTCATCGTCCAGGGGGGACGCCGCCGGGGGGCCAACATGGGGATTTTGCGCTGCGATCATCCGGACATCATGGACTTTATCGAGGCCAAGATCGACAAGGGTCGCTTTGCCAACTTCAACCTCTCCATCGCCGTGACGGACCGCTTCATGGATGCCGTGCGCCGCGACGGCAACTTCGACCTCGTGAACCCCCGGACGGGAAAGAAGGACCGCACGGTGAGGGCAAGGACCATCTTCGACCTGATCGTCTACGGGGCCTGGCGCACGGGAGACCCGGGCCTCATCTTCGTCGACGCGATCAACCGGCAGAACCCAACGCCGGCCCTGGGGCGCATCGAGGCTACAAACCCCTGCGGGGAGTTGCCGCTGCTGCCCTACGAGAGCTGCAACCTGGGCTCCGTGAACCTCGCCAGGATGGTGAAAGACGGCAAGCCCGACTGGAAGCGTCTGGCCGAAACGATCCGCTGGGGGGTGCGCTTCCTCGACGACGTCATCGAGGTGAACAACTTCCCCATGCCCGAGATAGAGCAAATCACGCGCGGAAACCGAAAAATCGGACTGGGTGTCATGGGGTTTGCCGATATGCTCATCCGCCTCGGAATCCCCTACAACTCCCCGGAGGCCGAGCGTTTCGCCCGCAGGCTCATGGCCTTCATCCGCCGCGAGTCGCTGAAGGCTTCGGCGGCGCTTGCCGCCGAGCGGGGCGTCTTCCCGAATTACGACCAATCGATCTTCGCGCGGAAGAACCTCCCCGTGCGCAACGCCACGGTGAACACCGTCGCCCCCACGGGAACGATCAGCATCATCGCCGGCTGTTCGAGCGGCATCGAGCCGCTCTTTGCCATCAGCTTCGTGCGAAATGTCCTGTCGGGCACGCGGCTCTTCGAGATCAACCCGATCTTCGAGAAAGTCGCCCGGGCCCGGGGAATCTATAAGAGGGGAATCCTCGCCGAGATCGCCCGCTGGGGGAGCCTGCAGAAGATCAAGGGAATCCCGCGGGACATCAAGAGGGTCTTCGTGACGGCCTTCGACGTGGAGCCGGAGCAACACTTGAGAATTCAGGCAGCATTCCAGGAACACTGCGACAACTCGGTGTCCAAGACGATCAACCTGCCCACGGAGTCGACCATCGACGAGGTGCGCAACATCTACCTTGCGGCCCACAAGCTCAAGTGCAAGGGGATCACCATCTACCGTTACGGGAGCCGGGCCGAGCAGGTCCTCTCCTTCCGGGGAGCCGATGGCGGCCCCGTGATTCTCGAGGAGGATCTCATGGCGGCCGACTCGGAGTTCGCCGGCGGCTGCATGACGGGAACCTGTACCTTCTAAGGCCCCTTCCTTGCAGGCTTCCTCTCCCTTGAGGGGAGAGGATCGAGGTGAGGGTGAATAATCTTCTTCCTCAAAGGAAGACAGTCATAATGCGAAAGGCTTAAACATGAATCAGAATCGAGTCGAGGAAGTGGTAAACACGCACGCAGAAGGTTTCAGCTGCGCCCAGGCCCTTCTCGCAGTCTATGGACCGGAGCTGGGCGTGGACAGGGGAACGGCGCTGAAGATCGCCGGCGGGTTCGGAGGCGGCATGGGCCGCATGGCGGGAACCTGCGGGGCCGTGACGGGAGCCTTCATGGTCATCGGCCTGATCCACAGCATGACGAAGAAGGGCGACCTGCCGCAGAAGGAGCTTTCCTACGAGTACATCCGGAAGTTTGCCGAAACATTCAGGAAGCGAAACGGATCCCTTGTATGCAGGGAACTCATGGGTGTTGATGTGAGCACGCCGGAGGGGTTTGCCGAATCAAAAGCGAAGAACATCGCCCGAACCATCTGCCCGAAGTATGTCCGGGACGCGGCGGAGATCCTAGAGGAGATGCTGGCCGATTCCCTCGGGAAGTGACGCCCGACAGGGGCAGGATCATGAAGAAAAAGGAAACCCGTCAGCTCAGGGAGCTTTACTCGGTGGGGCCGGCCACGGTCCGCGATCTGAAGACCCTCGGGATTACCCGGGTGGAGCAGCTCGTCGGCAAGGATGCGCAGAAGCTCTATGATCGCCTGGGCAGACTGGCAGGAAAGCGCTACGACCCCTGCATGATGGACGTCCTCTCGGCAGCGATCGCACAGGCGCAAGACCCCAACCTGCCGCAAGAGAAGCGCAAGTGGTGGTACTGGAGCCGAATCCGGAAATCAGGCAAAGGATGAAAAAACTGCCATCGGCTCATTTCATGAAGTCGCCGGCCGAGATTACCTCCGCGTAGATCCCCTGCAGGGCCGCCATGAAGGCGCCGTGCACAGCCCAGGCCGGTAAGACTTCCCCTTTGAAGGTCAGGTTCCTCGTCGCGCAGGCATCCTCGATGACGGTGCACTTGAACCCCAGATCGAAGGCCGCCCTCGTTGTGGCGTCGATGCACATCTGGGACATGGCGCCGCAGATGACGAGCTGTCCGATCTCCTCTTTTTTCAGCAGCTCCAGAAGATTCGTGCCCCTGAAGCTGTTCGGGAAGTACTTGGTCACCACCGGCTCGGCCGGCAGGGGCTCGACGGCGGGATGGATCTCGGCCCCGGGAGTATCAGGGATGAAGAACGTTGCGCCGGCCCGCTTCGAGAGATGCCGGACGTGAAAGACGGGTTCGGAACGCTCGCGGAAACCCTGTAGAAGTGCGTTTGCCTTCCCGGCCGCCGCCTCCATCCCCACGAGTTGCATCGCCCCGCCCGTGAAGTAGTCGTTCTGGATATCAACCAGCAGTAGCGCCCTTTTCATTACCCTTTCCCCCTTTTCAAGCCTTCGCTCCCGACGCAGTCTCAATCCTCTTCAGATCGTCAAAGAGCCTTCGGTTCACCGGGGTCGCCACACCGTAGCGCTTGCCCAGCTCGATCACCGTCCCGGCAAACATCTCCACCTCGGTCTTGCGGCCGGCCTCGACATCCTGGAACATGGAGGTCTTTCCCTCCGGGTTCAGGCCCTCGAGGACTTTGTACCACTCCCCGATATCCTTTTCGGAGAGATCCACCTTGATCGCCCCGGCGATTGCGATGACTTCCCGCATGGCCGAATCCATGAGATCCCTGGCCTCGGGAGAAGACCGCAGGGCGCCGTAGTTCGCCCTCAGGACGGCTGAGGTCTGGTTGGCCCCCACATTGACCATGTACTTGAACCAGAGGCTGCGGATCATGTCCGGCGGGATCACGTGGGCAATCCCCGCCCTGTCGAAGAGTTCATGGATGCGCCGGACCCGGTCCGTCATGTCTGCGTTTTTTGCCTCACCGAAGAAGATCCGTCCCTGGTTCGTGTAGTTGACGCTGTTTCCATCCCGTACGGCGTCGATACCCAGCGTCAGGCCGTAGACAACCTTGTCCATCCCGTAAGCTGCGCCGATGCGCTCCTCGCTGTCGATGCCGTTCATGACGGACAGGATCGTGGTCTCTGGCCCTATGGCCTTCTTCATCTCGCCCATGGCCTGGTCGAGATGATGGTGCTTGACCGCCACGAGGAGCAGGTCCGCAGGCGTTGCCTCTTCGGGGCTCACCACGGCGATCGTGTAGGGTTTGCCGTTGACGACCACGCCTTCGCGTTTCAGCTTCTCGTAGCGCGCGCCGCTGGCGATGAAGCAGACGCATCGGGGGTCCATTTCGTAGAGGATGCTTCCGTAGGCCGCCCCGAGGGCCCCGGCGCCGATGATGGCGACTTTTTCGATGGATAGTTTCATGTGCGCGTTACCCTGAATAAACCTTCGCCCTTCCGTCCGATCGTGTCCGTGGACGGAAGGGCGAAGCCGGCAGATCTTATTTTTTTGCTTTCTTTTTCGCTTTGGGCCGGGCCTTCCTTTTTATTTTTGCAGCGAACTTCTCCAGCTCGGTTTCGAGATCGATCGCCTTTTTCAGCTCGGCAAAGAGGATCTTGTTCTTGGGGCGGTCTGTAATCTTGTGAATGTCGATGTAGCGGATGATCCCGAACTTGTCGAGAACGAAAATCGCCCGCTCCGAAAATCCTTCCTTCCTTTTCACTCCGTACTTCTTCGCAACGGAGCCCTGCGGGGAGAAGTCGCTCAGCAGCGGGAAAGAAATCCCGCCGAGGCTTTCAGCCCACGCTTTCAGGCAGGGGACATGGTCGACGCTGATGCCCAGGACCTGGGCATTGAGCTTCCCGAACTTGGCCATTTCGGCTTCGTACGAGGGAAGCTGGTTCGTTCAGACCGGTGTCCAGGCCAGGGGGAAAAACGCGATGACGACGGGGCCCTTGCCGAGGCACTTTCTTAGATTCACCTTTTTTTCGAGGTGGCTCGGCAGGGTAAAGTTGGGGGCTTTTTGCCCGACCTTCAGCTTCATGCACATCCTCCTTTTTATGGAATGGGGTCCTTGCATGCCGGGTTTGCATGCTTTCTCAGATGAATCTTATTTTATCACGGTTTTCAGAAAGGCGGAATGAGTTTCTAGCTTCTAATCCAGGCTGTTTATAAATATCTGGATGCAAGGCCCCTCCTTCGGCAGGCTCAGGACAAGCTCACTTCCGAGGACTGAGGCGATCTTGATCCTTCGTCTTGCTCTTCCCTCCGTGGGAGAACGGTGTCGTGAGCCTGTCGAGCGGGATCGAGGTGAGGGGGAATAATCACCCTCACCCTGGCCCTCTCCCCTCAAGGGAGAGGGGAATCAAGGAATGGGTACTCAGCGGCAGCAGACGGGCGTTTATAAACAGTCTGCTAGCTGTTCTTCAGGCGCCGATATCCCCAGCAATTGGCGAAGAAGAACCAGGCAAGCGGCCCCCCCTCGCGAAGGAGCCGTCGGGCGAGCCGTTTGACGCTGCGATCCTGTCTGCCCACCTTCACGTCGGCAAGATAGACGGCAAGCACTCCTCTCAGGAGCATGCGATGGAACGTGGGGTTGGGCAGTTCGCCGAGTTGGCGATCCGACACCCGGAAAAAATGGATGAACCGCTCCATCATCTCGCTTTCGCTCCGGTAATGGTCGCAGAAATTGAGCTCCCCGGCGAGACGATCTTCTTCCCGGTCCACGTAGTAGTCGAGCAGGATGTGAAGCCCCTGGACCCAGGGGAAGTAGGCCTCTTTCATTCGGCCGAGGACCTCGTCGGAAAGATCGTTTCCCCAGCTCTGCGAGACGAGGGAAAAAACGCCCAGTGTGGATCCGGAGGCGGCGGCAAACTCCTGCCATTGCAAATCCGGAAACCGTTCGCGGTAGCCGGCAAACCAGGCCTCGAGCCGGGGCCTGACCTCCTCGGCCCTCACATGCTTGTGGACCTGCAGCTCACTGTAGTAGCCGGCAAGCTCCATGAGAAAGGGTGCGATGCGGTCATGGGCGGGATGGTCCTTGAGAACGTTCTGGCAGGTCCGGACGAGGGCAGGCAGGTAGCCCCCGTCGTCTTTTTCCTGCCGGCAGTGGTAATAATCGCCGGGCTTGGCCCCGGGGGTCAGGGCGTCCGCCAGGGCCGTATGCAGGATCCGGAAATCCTCCGGGTCGCGCGAGGTGCCGCGGTCGCAGAGATTGTCCAGGTAGTCGCTGATCGTCTGGTAGGCAATGATGAATCGCATTGTTTCGCGGGCATGTTCCCCCGCGAGCAGCGTGTAGATCCCGCCGCCTTCGCAATGGAAGGTCTTGGCTTCGATGCTCATGAGGGCCTGGCGGCGCAGCTCGGGGTCGGGGATCTTGCTTGCCTTTTCCTTCCAGCCACCGAGAAAGCGGTTCACGGTTGGCAGGACCCGCGTCATGGCGATATGCGTCAACGATACGAAATTCCCGGGAACGCCCATCAATGCCTCCGCCGGCACTCTTAACACAGGCGCGCGTCCAACACAAGAATGACGGGGCCCTGCCCGATGGAACAAAAGGCCGAAGCGACGGACGACCCGGAGACGTTTTCCCGGGAGATCTCCGCCTTATTCTCATAGCCCCCGCGCGGGCAGAGGGTCCCCCTGGATCATTTATCGTGGATGGGTCGGAAGGAAGGGCGCGTGCTGCCTCAGGGCAGCTGCGTGTAGCAGACCTGGTTCTTCCCGGCTGACTTGGCCGCGTAGAGGTTCCCGTCAGTTCGGCGCAGGAAGTCCATCATGTCCTCGTTGCTGGCGTGCTGAGCCACCCCGATGCTGACGGTGACCTGGATGCCGATATCGGGCCGCGGTTTGAAGACTTCGTTTTTGAGCGCGACCCTCACGCGCTCGGCCGTTACCACACCCTGCTCACCCCCCGTGGAGGGCAGGATGACGGCGAACTCCTCGCCCCCATAGCGGCAGGCCGCGTCGGTCTGGCGCAGGCACTCCTTGATGATCTCGGCAAACCTCACCAGGACCCTGTCACCCTCGAGATGGCCGTAGGTGTCATTGTACTTCTTGAAATCGTCGATATCGAGCATCAGCACGGTGAGCGGGTGGTCATAGCGGTTGGATCGTTCGATCTCCCCGTGGAGCACCGCATAGAACTGCCGCGAGTTGAAGAGCTTTGTGAGACCGTCGGTGATGCTCAGCTCCTGGTAGCGCTGCTCGCTATCCCGGAGCTGGTCCATGGCGTGGTTGCGCTCCCGAAGCAAGGCCTTTTCCCGCAGCACGCGCCGGATCCTCATGCAGAGCTCCGCGATGCTCACGGGCTTGAGCATGAAGTCGCTTGCACCCATCGAGATGATCTCCTCGTAGGTGAAATCCTCGGTGAACCCCGTCATCACGATGACATCGATGTCATGACTTTTCTTGATGTGCGTCGTGAGCTCGAGGCCGTTCATTTCCGGCATTTTGATGTCTGTGAGGACCACGTCGACGGGGTTTACCGCCAGGCACTCCAAGGCCTCCCGGCCGTTGCCCGCCGTGAGACACTCGTAGCCGGACAGGACCATGGCCTCCTTGAGCATGTCCCGAATCTCCTCTTTGTCTTCGACAATGAGAATGCGGGTCAGAGGACTCGTTTTCCCGTTTTTTTCCATGATTTCTGTTCGCTGACGTCTCCTGAATTTATGGCGACTGACTCAGGATCGAGATGCATGAACCGTACCCGGCTCGCAGCACCGATGACCGCGGCCGGATCCCGCTTCTTCCGCCTCACAACCGGACAAGGTCATAGCCCCTGCAGCCAAGCCCTATGGACTCGGCATAGCCAAGGATGTGGCTCCCGTCGATCCGGGTTGCCTTTTTGAAGATATCGACATTGCCGTGCTGCGCCTTTACGAGGTCGAAGGCGGCCTGCTCACAGGCTACAGGGTCCGCGGATGCGACGATTCCCACGTCGTGTCCGATCAGCTCGCTGTCTGCCATGCAGTCGCAGTCCTTTGCGATGTTGTTGATGAAGGTCACGCAGATGCAGGGCTTGCCGTTGACAGCCCCCAGCGCATACTCGGCCGTCCGTTCCATCACGGCACTCGAGGCCAGGGCCATCCAGGGAACCTCGACGGCATCGAACTCGCAGACAGCGATGCAGGTGGCGCATCCCTCGCAGAGGTCGGGATCGATCGCGGCCTTGTCCTCGGTGAGCAGGATCGCATCGGCAGGGCATACCTCGACACACTTGCCGCAGGCAGTGCAACTCTCGTTGACCGAGGGCTTGAGCGTGGCGTGCATCTCGAGCTTTCCGGCGCGGGACCCGCATCCCATGCCCAGGTTTTTAATGGCCCCCCCGAAACCGAAGAGGATGTGGCCCTTGAAGTGAGAGACGACGACGAGGGCCCGGGCCTCGGCGATATGGCGGGCGATCCTGACTTTCGGGAATATCTTCCCGGCAATGGCGATCTGCGTTTCCTCTTCGCCCCGCTCGCCGTCTGCAATGACAACGGGAACCCCCAGGGTTCCAAAGCCGTGCTTCCGGGCGATTTCGAGGTGGTCCGTTGCGTTATGGCGCTGGCCCCGGTAGAGGGCATTGGCATCGGTGAGGAAGTGATTGGAATTGTGCCCGGCAAGCGTTGAGAGGATGGGCCTGAGATTCTCCGGGGAGACGAACCGCGTGTTCCCCTGCTCTCCGAAGTGAAGCTTGACGGCGACGCGGTCCTTTTTCCCGATCCGCCCTCCCGTGTCGGCCATGGCCCGATCGAAGAGCCCGCTGATTGTATCTGCGCTGAATTTCTCGGAAAAATAAACGGCGGCGGCCATCGCACACTCCCCGGCAGAGAAATTTTTCCAACCATACCGGAAAAAATGACATTTGCCAAGGGGATCCTGGCGGTATTTCCTTTACAAAACGGGGTCTTTTCATTATATTAGCCTCAGCGGCAGGCTCCCGTTAACGGTTGCCGGCCATTTCTCAAGGGGAGGGGAAAGAAGATGTCTCAGATCCAGCCCGAGGGCGAGGAGATCAGAAAGGCCATAAAGTGGATCTCCGATAACCTGAACGAAGGAAAAAAGAAGAGCAAGCTCGTCGAGGAAGCGGCCATCAAGTTTGATCTGTCGCCGGCACAGACGGACTTCCTCATCAACTTTTTCTCGAAGTAGCAGGGGTAAAAGCGGTCTCCGGCACCGCTTTACGGGGATTTCATGAGGATCGACGCTACAACATGGACGGAAAACCCGGATTGGCGGGTTCCTGCCCAGGGCAATCCCCTGGCGGGGATGCTCATCCCGGTGGCCCCCGGCGAAGGCCGCAAGGGGCATGCCCCGCCTTTGCCGCACGCTGCCGCCGATGAGTTTATTGTCGTCCATGATCGTGTGCATGGTGAGGTCGTTATCGACCTGTACCATGCCGCCACCCGATACGATGAGCCGCCCAGCTACCGGCTGACGGGGAAGGGCAGCGTAGAGGTCGGCAAGAAGCCCCGCAAAGGGGGTATCGTCGACCTTCTCGCCTGATCCGCCGGAACCCGGAGCGGTTGCCGGCAACCCTATGACCCGGCAGACGTTAACGGCTTTGCGGGAACAGGGACACCTTCTTTCGACTCCGCCTCCTGCGGCTCCCGTCTCGCTTCCCTGTCTGCGAAATAATTCTTCCACCGACCGTGCAACCGCCGCCAATCCATTTCAGGAGGGAACAATTCCATGTACGCCTTTGCCGACAAACTGCTGGAAGTAACGGAGCGACACGCCGACGAGATTGCCGCCCAGTGGTGCAAGGCCGTCAAGTCAAACCCGCACACACCGTGGTTTCAGGCCCAGAAAACGGAGGCCTGCAGCCTCTTTGCCATGGATTTCTACAAGAACTTCCGCAATGTCTACTTTGACGAGAAGCCCTACAAGAAGCTGGAGAAATATTTCAAAAACTACGCCGAGGAAAGCTTCCGCGCAGGCGTCCCGATGGAGGAGGCCATCTACGCCCTCATCATGATGAGACGGCAAATCTGGCTCTACGCGGACTTCCAGGCGCTCTTCGTCACCGCCATGGATCAGCAACGTGCCGTGGAGACCATCAACCGGACGATTCGCGTGTTCGATCAGGGCATCTTCATCATCATCAAACGCTACAGGGAACTGGAAAAGGCCAAGAAGTAGCCGAGATCGAAAAGAAAGAAACGAAAGCCCCGCCAGCAACCGCCTGCGGGGCTTTTTATTGCCCCATGATGATTTCTTTTTCTTATCCGGAAGCCTGAAGCCCGATGCCTGATTCCCGCGGAGACGCGACTAGGTCGCTCGCAACAAGATCTGGTGCTCCTCCGAGCGCGACTCGCCCGCGCTCGTAACATAGATCGCGGGCTGGCCGACGATGGGGCAGTGCTTCTCGCAGGCCCCGCAGCCGATGCACATCGTGAGATCCACGTGGGGCTGCTGCAGTCGGACCGGTTTCCCTTCGCGATCCCGCACCGTAACCTCCTCGAGCCAGATTGCCTTCTTCGGCGTCGGGCAGGTCTCCTCACAGACGATACAGGGGGTGGCGTGGGCGAAGGGAAGGCAGCGGCCCTTGTCGATTGCGGCATGCCCCAGCCGCACCTGCTGCTTTTCCTCCAGGGGCATCCGCTTGATGGCCCCCGTGGGGCAGACCTGACCGCAGAGGGTGCAGCGGTACTCGCAGTATCCGATCCTCGGCACCAGCACGGGCGTCCATAGCCCCTCGAGACCGGCCTCCAGAAGCGTCGGCTGCAGACCGCCCGTAATGCACACCTTCATGCACTCCCCGCAGCGAACACAGCTCTGGAGGAATTTCTTCTCTTCGAGCGACCCCGGCGGCCGGATGATCTTTGAGTCGGACATGCGGGGCCTGGCAAGCGGTGAGATCCGCAGAAGCGGCACGGCGAAGGCCCCCGAGAAAAACGAGGCCACCACGCTTCTGCGCCCCAGGTCGAGGCCCCCCGTGGGGCGCCCTTTCAGCAGGCCGAAGCTCACGGCGTTTTTCGGGCAGACATCATCGCAGTTGTTGCAGACGAGGCACTCCGAGGCACGCCACTTTTCCTTGCCGGCGGGCACGGCATCGGCCTGGCACGCCCCGACACAGGCCCCGCAGGAATCACACTCTTCGCTCACGCTCCGGCGCAGGATCGAATGGCGCGACAGCAGTCCCAGCAGCGCCCCCAGCGGGCAGAGAAACCGGCACCAGAAACGCCGCTGCACGAGGTTGAGTCCCAGGATGGTCAGAAAGAGAAGTCCGATGAAGGTCCCCTGCGCAAACCAGGGCTGCTGGAAGGGCAGGAGCGTTTTTTTCAGTACGTCGTAGACGGCCTCCGACGCGGGGGTGATGAGGGGGAGGTTCAACCGGTAGATCCCGTCGAAAAGAGACGCGGTGGCATAGCTCAGGGCCGGGTAGATGGCAAGCGAGAATGAGCGGATGGTGAGTGAAATGGGATCCAGGACCCCGGCCAGCTGCACGCCGAAGAGCGACGAGGCTAGCACGGCGACGAGGATGTAGTACTTGAGCCGGAACCAGCCGGGGCCGGGCGGCTTGGGCCGCTTCTTCCGGAGGCTTCCGGCGAGATTGTGCAGCGTGCCCAGCGGGCAGACCCAGCCGCAGAAGAAGCGCCCCAGCAAAACGGTGAGCCCCACGAGGATGAGCGACAGCCAGAAAAGCCCCTCCGCGGTGTGGGAGGCCAGAAACGTCGTCAGGGTGATCAGGGGGTCGAAGTCGAGGAAGAGCTTGACGGGCCAGCCCAGCTCGTCGGTCCCCTTCGACTCCGTCTGGATGAACAGAAATAGGAAGAGGGCAAGAAACAGGCCCTGGGAGATTCGTCGTGCGAGCGTCAGCGTCAAATCAGGCACTGATCCTTTTGATCTGGAGTTTCGAGAGGTCCATGACCCCGAGTCCAGCCTTGGCGGCAAGCTTCACATACCCGAGATCGCTCCCTTTCATCCCGAACAGGGTGGCCCCGAAGGAGTCGACGGCTACCTGGTCCGTGCCCACGACGACCGTGTCGATGCGCTTCACGTCGTCGAGATCGCCGCCTGTGGGTCCGTTTGCCGTCAGGATCCGGACGGCGTCCAGCACGGTGAGCGTCGGCTTGATCGCCCGGCAAAGATCCACGAGGCTCTCGTCCAGGCGCTGGTGGACACGGAACCGCACGCCCCCCATGATGCCCATCCAGTTTTTCATGGCCAGGGTGAGCACGGAGAGGCTGTGCGTCTTGGCGATGGGGACGTTGATGACCTTGTCGGCCTCGAAGATTTCGCTGTAGAGGGGCCAGGACTTCAGGACCGTTCCGTTGAGCTTGACATCCCGGTACTTGCGGCTGTCCATGTAGACCATCTCGGCCCCGGTGGCGGCGGCCGCATCGGCAATTCCGCTCTGCTTGTAGCAGCGCCTTGCATCGCTTACGGTGTTGTCGAAGATCCTGACCTTCTTCGCCCCCGCCTCGTAGCAGAGCTTCGCCAGGGCGCCCACGACGTCGGGATTGGTGGTGGCGGCGTACTGGGGGGTGCGGTCCCAGCCGATGTTGGGCTTCAGGACCACGACATCGCCCTTGGCGATGAAGCGCTTCATCCCGCCCATGGCATCCATTGCAGAGCGCACGGTCTGCGGGGTCGAGGCGCCTTTGGCCACGACGAGATCGGGCTCTTGGGCCGCCTGCGCTATACGGCCAAGGGCGCAGAGGCCTCCGGGAAGCGCCAGCCCCGCCGAGGACACTGCAGTCCACTTCAGAAAATCACGCCTCTTCATACCGGACCCCCTCGTTTCATTCCCTCGAAAAGTACCACGATCGGCGGGCTCAGGTAAATCAAAAAGGAGATTCTGCTTTTCAGCCATCCGCCGCTGTGATAACGTTTCTGCCTCTTAACGGGCAGCAGCCCTCTAACTTTTGATCTTCTAATGGATTAAGCAATGGGACACATCCATAACCCCGACAAGGAATACCGCCTTCTCCAGCAGCGTCTCGACCGCAACGTGACCGGGGCGCCCGACTCGCCCCATTTCATGGAGATCCTGAAAATTCTCTTCTCGCCCGAAGAGGCCAACATCGCCCGGCAGATCCCGACGCGCTTCACCACCGTGGGACGGCTCGCGAAGAAGCTGGGCATGGAGCCCGCAGCCCTCGATGGCTGGATCACCGAGATGGCCCATCGGGGGCTCGTCATCGACATCGGCAGAGGCGGGCGCCGTTACGTGTCGCTTGCACCCGTCGTCATCGGGTTCTTCGAGTACACCTTCATGCGCGCCGACGACAAGCTCCCCCTGAAGGAGCTGGCGAGACTTTTTGATGCCTACATGCACGGCGATGACCGCTTCGCCCGCTCCGTCTTTGGGGCCGACACCCAGATCGGCCGCTCGCTCGTGCGCGAGGAGGCCCTGCCGGAGGGGGACCACACGGAGATCCTGGACTGGGAGCGGGCCAGCTGGCTCATCGAATCGGCCTCGTCGATATCGGTTTCGCTCTGCGCCTGCCGGCACAAGGCATCCCACCTCGGGAAAGCCTGTGACAGGCCCCTGGAGAACTGCATCGCCCTCAACATGGGGGCGGAGATCCTCGTGAAAAACGGTTTTGCCCGGCCCGTTTCGACGTCGGAGGCGCTAAAGATCCTCGAGCAGTGCAAGGAGCTGGGGCTTGCCCAGACGGGGGACAATGTCCGGAAAAACGCCGCTTACATCTGCAACTGCTGCGGCTGCTGCTGCGAGATGATGAAGGCCATCCGGGTCATGGGTCAGCGCAACGCCATCGTCACGTCGAACTGGACCGTCGAGATCGACGAGTCAAAATGCAAGGGCTGCGGCAAGTGCGCCAAACTCTGCCCTGTGGACCTGATCGACATGGTCCCCGTTGCGGCCCAGGGCGGGAAAAAGCCCGTGAAGAAGGCCCGTCATCAGGAGGAGCTCTGCCTGGGCTGCGGCGTGTGCTACACGGGATGCAAGACCGGGGCGATCCGGATGAAACCCCGCCCCAAGAGGGTGTTCACGCCGGAGACGACCTTCGACAAGATCATCGCCATGGCCATCGAGCGCGGCAAGCTCGCCAGCCTCGTCTTCGAAGGCCACGAGCAGTGGGGATGGCGCACCTTCGGGCGCATTGCGGCCGCCCTGGAGAAAACCCCGCCGGCACGGGCCATCATGGCCATCGAACCGCTGCGCTCGGCCTTCTTCGAGGCCGTGGTGCGCAAGGCAAAGCCCCCCGCCTGATATCGGGCATCCCGTCAACTCCGCAACTGTATCCCATCAACCCGCAAAGGAGGTATCCCATGATGACTCGGCGATTTACCGTTGGGCTTCTTCTGATCGCGCTGCTGATGATCCCGCTGACGATCCAGGCAGCCGGTCAGCAGGATCCCCTGATCGGCAAGCAGACCGTCAATTTCACCCTCTCCTCAACGGAGAACCGGGCAATCAACTACGGACCGGAATACTACGACAAGGCCTTCCTGATCGTCACGTTCTTCCCGGCGGCCTACACCCCCACCTGAACGGGCGAGATGCAGGGACACCAGGCGAACCTGGAAGCCTACGGGTCCCTCAACGCCCAGGTCGTGGGCGTCAGCCGTGACGATGTACAGACCCTCCAGTACTGGAAAAAACATTTGAGACTATCTTTTCCCCTGCTGTCGAACATCTCCGGTTACCTGGGAAGCTCCTTTGGCGTCGTGAAGGAGGGAAAGTTCCCCTTTGAGCGGCGAACCGTCATTATCGACAAAAAGGCCACTATCCGCTACGTGCGGGACGGGTCGCCCGACTATGAAGAGATCCTCAGGGTGCTGAAAGATCTCAACGAAGGCAAACAGATTTGAGTGGATTTTGATCCCCGGAATGGTTAAAATATTTTAAATTTAAAAGGAGGTTCATCCATGAGATCAAGATCGCTTCTCCTGGTGCTGTTCACGATTGTGCTTGTCATCCTGATCGGCGCCTCAACCGCCATGGCCAAGGAGCGGATCATCCAGGTCATGCTGCCGAACTGCGAGTGACCTTTCACCCGGGACAGGGTCAGTTGGACCCTCACAAACGTTGCAAAGGCCGGAAAGTCGGAAGTCAATGAGTTCACCCACATGGCGATCATCCACTTCGATGACGAGATAACCAGCGTCGAAAAGATCGTCGATGCCCTCGAAAAGGCGGGGTTTCCGCTCGACGGGCCTCCGAAGATTCTGAAGTAATTCGCACAACTCGCCGGGGCGGGGGCCGAAAGACGGCCTTCGCCCCGGTGCCTCTTTCCACTTTCGTAACTTCTTCTTGCAGGCATGCATCCCATGGAAGGCTCTACGAGAGAAAAATTCATCCACACCCTGATGCAGTACCAGGAAAAATTCGGCCAGGAGAAGGCATCGGCCATCCAGGAGAAATTCTGGCAGAGCAGGGAGCAAATCGAGGCGGACAGCGCATCCGAGATCGATTGGTTCCCTTCCTGGAAGAAAAACCAGATCCTCGAGTCCCTGCTTGCAAAGACCTACCTGGACCTCATCGCAGAGATGGAGCGCGAGGGCCTTTCCTGAAAACTGAGTTCCTGTCGTCGCCGGTGAATGACCCATTCCCGGGGCGCCAAATCCCAGCACCCATTAGCGTTCGCAGGCCCCTGCAGGCCCGCGGGAGGGCATCATGGAATTCACTGTACTGATCGGCGGGGAAGCCGGGCAGGGGATGTTCTCTGTCGAGATGGAACTCTCGGAGCTACTCTCCAGGCTCGGCTATCCTTTCTTCGCCACGAAGAACTACATGTCGCGCATCCGGGGCGGCCACAACTTCCACATGGTCCGCGTGGCTGACAGGCCCGTGCACGCCCTGAGCGGCAGGCCCTGGGACATGATCATCGCCATGGACGACGGCGAGACGGAGCGAAGGCACCGCCCATCTCTGGGGAAGGGCGGCGTCTTCATCGGCGCCGACCGGGTCGGGCAGATCGAGGCGGAGGCAAAGGGGTCTTTCCAGGATGTTGCGGCCTTGAGCACAATCCTTGTCGGCCTCATCCTCGCTTTCATCGGTGCGGATCCAGCAGCGGCACAGAGCGCGGCCGATGAGGCGGCTCGCAGCGCCCTGGCGAAGGGCCGGGATTTTGCGGCCCGCTGGGAGCTTGCGGACCGCATGGTCATTGCCCCGAAGGCGGGCGATCACTGCAAGCTCGACGGGAACCAGGCCCTCGCCCTGGGGGCACTTCTCGGCGGCTGCCAGTTCATGGCCGGCTACCCCATGACACCCGCCACGTCGATCATGCATTACTTTGCCACCGTCGCAGCGGAGATTCCCGTGCATTTCGAGCAGGCCGAAGACGAGATCGCGGCCCTGAACATGGCCCTCGGGGCCTCCTACGCAGGACTGCGTTCCATGGTGGCCACCTCGGGCGGGGGATTGGCCCTCATGACGGAGGCCGTCTCGCTTGCCGGCATGACGGAGACGCCGATCGTCATCATCGACTCGCAGCGGCCGGGACCGGCAACGGGACTGCCCACGAGGACCGAGCAGGGGGACCTGAATTTCGTCCTTCACGCGGGCCACGGCGAGTTCCCCAGGGTGATCTTCGCCCCGGGATCCATCGAAGGGGCCATCGCGCTGGCGCGGAAAAGCTTTGATCTGGCCGACCGCTGGCAGGTTCCCGTCTTCATCCTGACGGACCAGTACCTCGCCGACTCCGTCCAGGTCATGGAGGGGCGTGTCCCCACCAAAATGCTGCAAAGGGATTACCCCGTCTTCGAGGCCGGATACAGGCGCTATGCGATCACGGACGACGGGGTCTCGCCCCTGACCTACCCCGGTCTTTCGGAGGCACGGGTCGAGGTCGACTCCGACGAGCACACCGAGGACGGAAAAATCACGGAAGATCTCGATTTGAGGGTCCGGATGGTCGAAAAACGACTCCGGAAAATGGAAGGAATCAGACAGGAAGCCCTCATGCCCTCCCGCTTCGGGGATCGAAAGGCCACAACGGTTCTCATCTCGTGGGGTTCGAACCAGCACATCGTCAATGAAGCTATCGAGGCCCTGCAGGCCGAAGGGGTTGCGTTGGCCGCCGCGCATTTTGGCCAGGTCTACCCCCTGACGACGAAAATGGCGAGGGGGCTTTCCCGCAAGCGGCTGATCTGCGTCGAGAACAACGCGACAGGTCAGTTCGCGCAGTTGCTCAAAGGCGAGCTGGGCCTGAAGGTGGACCACCTTGTCCTCAAGTACAACGGCGAGTGCTTCACCGTCGCGGAACTGGTCGAGCGGATCAGGAAGATTGTTGGTTGAAGAAGGAGGAATTTCACCCTCACCTCAATCCTCTCCCCTCAAGGGAGAGGAAGATCAAGGAAGGGGGTCTTCCACAGGAGAGAAGGAGCCAGAGAGGATGGAAACTATGGTGAAACAAGACATCGCCTGGTGCCCGGGCTGCGGGGATTTCCCCATCCGGGCCACCCTGGAAAAAGTTTTGAAGGAGCTGCCGATCCCGGGAAAGGACATCGTCCTCACCTCAGGAATCGGCCAGGCGGCCAAGATGCCCCAATATCTGCCGTACAGCTATTTCAACGGCCTCCACGGACGGTCGCTGCCGCTCGCCGTGGGCATCAAGCTGGCGCGCCCGGAGCTGACCGTGATCGCCGTCTCCGGCGACGGGTGCCAGTACGGAGAGGGGGGAAACCACTTTATTCACACGATACGGCGCCGCCTCGACATCACGATCCTCGCCTGCGACAATAAGGTATACGGCCTCACGAAAGGGCAGAGCTCCCCCACGACGGACCAGGACATGAAAAACGCCCTGGACCCCCAGGGCAACCTCAACATCCCCTTCAATCCACTGGCCGTGGCTCTCATCGTCGGCAGCCCCTTCGTTGCACGGACCTTTGCCGGCGACCCCCAGCATATGGAGCAGGTCTTCCGCGAGGCGATCCTCTTCACGGGCACCTCCGTCGTCGATATCCTGCAGCCCTGCGTAAGCTTCAACAAGGTGAACACCTACCCATGGTACCGCCAACGAGTCTCCAGGGTTGAGGAACCGCAGACAGACCGGCTCGACGCCATACGGCCGGCGCCAGTTTCGGGCGATCGGATCCCCATCTGGCTCTTCCGGCGCGATGTAATAATCCATGGCGTTCCCCTTTCCCCGGTATCCTACCACCCCAGAACCGCAAAACGGGGACGTTGATGAGTTCTTCCGCAAAAGAGGGACAGTCTTGCAGACCGCATAACGCGCAAATCGGGGACGTAGATGAAACCGCAGAACTGAACCGAAAATTCAACCCCGCTGTCTTTCGCCCCACAGTTCTGCGGTTTCATCTACGTCCCCGATTTCTGGTACGCACATCTCTGTCCCTAAACTGCGGAAGAACTCATGAACGTCCCGGTTCTGCGGTTTT